>NZ_JBJEGE010000026.1:2620-44641 GCF_051874775.1 Candidatus Avelusimicrobium sp. | reverse complement strand
CGCGTTTGGGCGTTCTTAGATGCAAGCACAGTCACTAACCACTGACCGACCATTTAGAAAGCCGCTTTTAAGTAAGCGGCTTTTTTGTTGTCTAATTTTTTCCTCGCTCGTCGGTGTTTTTGGCTGATTTTTATCCATTTGGGTTTTAGAGTAGTTTATAAGGCCCGCAAAAAAGGCCCTGTTCGGGCCTTTTTCTCTGCTGGGCAAAATTGCAGGATCCGTTTAACCGTACCATACCTTTTCTTGCTCCTCAAAATTGACTTGGCCTTCAGCCAAATTCATCAGCTCCCGCAATGTCAAATTGCGCGGGTTTTTATATTCTAAAATATCCGCCACAATATGTGGGGACAAATAGCACAAATTTAAATACCGCGCGAAGTTGCGTTTATTCATTCCGCTTGCCTTTTCCCATTCGCGGGAAGTCCTGCCGCTTTCTATCATCTTCTTACACTGCCATGCGCGGGCAATTGGCAGCGGGGCTGATGAATATACTGTTGCATTTCTTTAGTTTTGTCATAAAACAGCAGTTCATACCCTGCCGAGTAAAATACAATTTTTTCTCCGCCATTTTGATACGCCATCCGTTGAACATCCATGTAATGCTGTATCGGCTTTGCACGGCTTAGCTCACTAAGTACAAATGGAACAGGAATGCGCCCCGTAAGTATATTTTTGCCGTATTCTAAGGCCCGTACGTCTGCATACCGCTCTATATTAGTGGGTGTAACTACTATCCCCATTTGAAGCAAAACGTCCGACAATTTCATACAACATGTCAGAAAGTCGTTGTCCGTCAGCTCCATTAAATTATTGCCATATACCAGCTTGGGTAAAGACACTTTCACAACCAGCACAGTAGTCAACTGTTTGGGATAATCAGCCATATATTTCCGAATTTCCACATGCGGATAATACCGTTGATGCCGCTTAAAATTATATATATGCTGATGAATACCGAAATACTGAGTGTTCTCCTTAAACAGAGAGGGCAACTGTACTTGATACGTCTTTGGATCCCACAAGAAGAGAGTAACCGCATCAATCATGGGTTCCCCCTTGCTCTTGGGCATTCCGAGCTTGTTCTATAGCATTTAACAGCTTGAAAAACTCTGTTAGTGCAAATTGGGCATCAGCTGCTTCTTGATCGGAAAAAGCCTGCCTGAAAACTTCTTCAAGCAATCTTTTAAATGAATGCTTGTTTTGCCGCTCTTGGGCATGACAATTTAGTGTAGTCATGCCTGCCATTATGAAAGTTACAAAATCATAGAGATTTTTACGCCAAGAACTATATTATCAACGAGAGTGTTCATAGAGTATTTCATAAACCGTCATAAAGCCGCAAAATTACCCTTTTGCGAGGGCTTTCTGAGTTTTAGATGGATTTATACTTACTCGAATCGATTCAGTCATTTTTGATACACTTAATGTGATTTGATAATAATTGTCTTTATAGGTTGCTGTTTCCGGACAGATACCCTTTTGTTGCTAAGTCTAAAGAATATCCAACTTCTGTTCACAGAAACCCATACTCTTGGTTGTTCCCACTCTTTTTTACGCTTTATAAAATTAACCAGCCAATAAACAATAATATTTTATCCGCAAACATTTATTGCACAGTACCGCTACCCAAGCATAGGTCTTTTGCAATGACTTATAGCACACCTTGGGGCGTTTCTTGTCTTTCCTAAAAACCGCTAGATAAGCAACCGCTTCAGCGCACAGGTATGAACTGCTTAAAATTGAATATGTAGCAGCTGAAAAATCCCCTGCCTTTTTAGAGTTTTACAATACCCATCTTCGTTCATAAGCCATCTGGCTTGTAAATCTACAATTTTCCAAACTACTTTTATGGGAATAAAGCAGCAAACAGTGGCATTGATTCTAACATCTTATACCCAATAGGGACGCAAAAGTCGCCTTGTATCCCATAAGAACAATTCCCCAAGTGATTCTTGGGGAATTGTTATAAACACATATTACTTACTTTTTACCATACGATTGATTTTCTATTTGCTCTAATAACGATGGCCGATTAGCACCGAATTTCTTGCTACTTGACTTCTTTATTTTTGTCCGTTTCTTAAAACCATTTTTACGGTTTCCGAGTTTTCTTTTTTTGGATACAGTTTTCACTTTTTTGTTGAAAAAAGAGTTTCCAAACGCATACCGAATACCCGCATACACGCCCCAACCTTTTACTTTTTCCCCAGCTTCGTAGCTGCCTAAGCTGTACCAGTACAAATTATCGGTTAACTGCATATTTAACCCGATATTGGCCTCTACCGTGCCGCCTTTTAAGCTGCTGGTTTCTTTGGCTCCGCCATAGCTGACGCCTCCTTCACCCAAAAACTCGTAACGGTAGGATAACTCCAACAACGGTTCTATTAATAATCCGTTGCTTCTAAGCGCGTTATACGAAAGCAGCACACCGGCTTTTGTATTTAAATAATTGGCACTGTCATACGACAGTTTTCCCACGCCGCTGGTTACTTCAGCCGAATCCGCCGAGGCCGCCATATAGGACACTTCCGCTTTGGGTTCTATACGGATAAACTTATTGCGTGCCGTTTGGTTGATAAAGCTTTTTCCAACCTCTGCGCTAAACGCAAGGACATTCCGTTCCGGCTCATATTTTAACGCTGTTCCGCTTGCGGAATAATTGGTCATATCCAATTTCGTCCAGAAGTTTCGCGCCGCTATATCTACAAACCACCGGTCATCGTTTACCAGAGTGGCGTATACCCCTACGCTGGGAGATACACCGTCCCCTTTGGCATAAGCGTTCTGATCCGTGGCGGTTTTAATATCGGTTGCTTGTACAAAGCCCAACATCACGCCCGCATACAATTTAGTGGGTTCATCGGCACGGAAAAGCCAATCATACCCTGCCTCGGCCCCAAACAAGTTCATATCGGTCTTGGCCAGATCTTTGACCGTCATATCTTTGTAATAGCTACGTACCCACACGCCTTGCTTGGCATCCGGGTTGTTCATAGCTCGCAAATCACCCATACGCTTTTGCAACGAGTTCATCCCCGTTTGGGCTATCATAGCGTTCATTACAGGAATATTGAGCATAGTTTTAAAGGTATCCGTTAATACACCGGTACTGCGTAAGTAATAATCAGAACCTTCTCCGGCCTGGGTACCTTGTTGCAATTTATAAATATAACCGCCCTCATCCCATTGACCACCGACTAAATCAAACGTACCATTGACCGAAGCAGACGAGCCGAACTCTACCAGTTTGATACCGTCCGCCGTCGTTTCTTTGGCCACGGGGGACGCTATGTTCGTTAACTTTAACAAGGCATTACCTTCATAAAAATCGCTGATGGACAGTTTATCTGCGGTCTGCTGATCCAAATCCACATTCATATTAAAGGCAGCGTTATAAGCGGTCAGATGCGGTATAGATAAGTTTGTCATACTTCCACTGTGAACAATGTTTACGGCTGCACCATTAGCAAGGATGGTATTGCCCGCTAACGTATTGTCTCCATACACATTTAACTGCCCGCCTTGGGCGTTCAAGCCACTCAGACTTCCGTTCTCATACAGATTAACCGTACCAGCATATATGGTCGTATCCACGGAGCTTCCACCGTTCAGGATATTTTGTGTACCACTTTGAATATCTGTACTGGAAGCCACACCGCCAGACGATATATTTTGGACACCGTTTTCATTAATGGAAGTATTGCTGGCAGTTCCCCCATCGAAAACATTCTGTGTACCGTTGTTAATATCCGTGTCGGAAGCTATGCCACCCGAGGATATGTTTTGTACACCACTGTTATTGATAACGGTGCTAATGGCTTCGCCGGATACGTCCTGTGTACCGCCGTTAATTTCTGTATTAGACGCTTTACCGCCTGCTAACACAGATTGACTGCCGCCTTCATTAACGACCGTATCTTGCGCTATGCCGCCGTTGGATACGGTTTGGGAGCCACCAGAATTAATCGTGGTATTGCTGGCTAGGCCGCCTAAGTAAACTTCCTGTTTGCCGCCTACATTCACGATCGTTTCACCAGCCCAACCGCCGGAAGAAACATGCTGACTGCCTGCATTAAGGATGGTATCAAACGCAGAACCGCTAAAGAGTATTGTTTGCAAGCCCCCTGCACTTACTACTACATCATGTGTAATCCCACCAGAAGATACCACCTCTCCACCACCAGAAGATACAATGTTATTGGTTACAATACCACCGTCAGCTACGGACTGAATACCGCCATCGGCAATAATGGTAGAATTGGCACTCCCGCCGGAAAATACGCTTTGGAAACCACCAGAGTTAAGCCACGTAACATCAGCAATACCACCGTCATAAATAAATTGAGAACCGCCGGAGTTGATGGTCGTATTACTGGCGAGTCCTCCGGAAGAAATAATCTGTGAACCTGCAGCATTAAGAGTGGTATCTTTTGCCACACCACCCGCAAAAATCATTTGTGAGCCTAAATTATTTACTGTAGTAGATACGGCGGATATCACTACATTTTGTTCACTGTTTTCGTTAACAACAAAATTGGTTGCAATTCCATTCTCTAACAGCATGGTTTTGCCATATTCGTTGATACCACTAATATACGTATTAGACACTGCCGCATGTTCTACCGTACCTCCGCTCAGTTGCGTTACTCCGTAAGCGCTGGTGCCGGAACGTACATGGAGTATCCCGCCCGAGCTAATCGTAGTGTCATACGCAAGACCGACATTGGGCCCGCCCGAAACATCATCCGGTTCTAAGCGCAACAACCCACCGGAAGAAATAATAGTGCCCGACGCAATACCACCGGATTTAACGGAAGCTTTTCCACCGTTATAAATAATCATTCCCGAAAGCACACCACCGCCCGAATGAGCTTTGGCTGACCCACCGGAATAAACCTTTGTACCACTGGCCAAACCACCGGACATCACATACTGGCTACCACCGGAGTTGACGATTGTATTTTCAGCATATCCGCCGGAAGATACCCATTGATAACCTTGATTATTCAAAATAGTTCCGCCAGCATAGCCACCGCTGGAAATATCTTGACGCCCATAAGAATTTACCACCGTATCAAACGCGGATCCGCTAAATAAAACTACTTGCGAACCGCCTTCGTTCACTACAACATCGTGTGTAACCCCACCGGAAGATACATATTCTGTACCGCCGGAAGATACAATATTATTAGTTACAATACCGCCGTCGGCAACGGATTGAGTACCACCCATCGCAATAATCGTAGAATTGGCACTCCCGCCGGAAAAAACGCTTTGAAAACCGCCGTTATTAAGCCACGTAACATCCGCTTTTCCACCATTAGAAATGAATTGTGATCCACCGGAATTGATGGTCGTATTACTAGCCAAACCGCCAGAGCTGATAGTTTGCCTGCCACCATTAATCGTGGTATCCCTTACAACTCCACCATTGCTAATGTATTGATTTCCACCCGAATTAATGGTAGTAGAGATCCCCACACCACCAGTTCTAATACCCTGCTCCCCCACCGCATTGATTGTGGTACTACTCGCCACACCACCAGAATAAATTCGTTGATATCCACCAGAATTAATGGTGGTATCGTTCGCTACCCCGCCCTGGGATATGTATTGAATACCCCACTCGTTAATCGAGGTATCGCTTGCTATACCGCCAGATAAAACAAATTGGTAAGCAGAACCATCAATTGTGGTAGATTCCGCTAATCCGCCGTCAGAAATGACTTGGCTGCCCAGTGCATTGACAACTGTACCGCTGGCCCAACCACCGGAAGAAATGGTTTGGTTCCCGTAAGAATTAACAACGGTATCAAATGTAGAGCCACTAAATAATACCACCTGCGACCCGCCGGAGTTTACCACTACATCATGTGTAACTCCACCGGAAGATACATATTCTGTACCGCCGGAAGATACAATGTTATTGGTTACAATACCGCCGTCAGCTACGGACTGGATACCGCCAGCGGCAATAATCGTGGAATTGGCACTTCCGCCGGAAAATACGCTTTGAAAACCACCACTATTAAGCCAAGTGGTATCGGCTATACCGCCATTAGAAATCAGTTGAGAACCACCTGAGTTAATCGTAGTAGAATTGGCAATACCACCCGAGGAAATAATCTGCATTCCTGCGGAATTGACGGTGGTCTGTCCGGCATATCCCCCACTGGAAATAATTTGCAAACCGCTGGAGTTAATAGTAGTATCTAACGCAGACCCACTAAATAAAATAGTTTGTGAACCGCCGGAATTAAGCACGGCTCCGCTTACCACCCCGCCAGAGGAAATTACTTGAGACCCCGCGCCTGAGATGATGTTATTGGTAACAATTCCTCCATAAGCAACTGTTTGGATGCCACCATCAGCAATGATGGTAGAATTGGCACTGCCGCCAAACCAAACAAATTGGCGTCCATTACTATTTAACCGTGTAACCTCTGCTCTGCCGCCATCGGCAACCTCTTGCCAACCATTTGCATTAATCGTAGTATTGCTTGCTATACCACCAGAAGAAATATGTTGCATATTTCCGTTAAGAATAAAATTATTCGCTACTCCATTTGATAACCAAAAACTCTCGCCGCGTTCATTGATACCACTGACGTAGGTGGAGGTATCTCCGCCATATACATCTGCAACAATTACACCACCGGAATTTTGCACCACATCATAGGATCTTCCTCCGGAAGATACGATTTGATACCCCCTTGAATTGAGTGTAGTATGACTTGCCACACCACCAGAGGAGATATATTGCTGTCCAATATCTGTAAGTACTGTATTATTCGCTATACCACCGGAAGAAATTGTCTGCGATGCCCAGTTGTTAATAATAAAATTACTGGCAACTCCATTAGACAACCCAAAACTTTCGCCGTGTTCGTTGATACCATTAACATAAGTTTGTGTATCATCTCCGCGCACATCTGCCAAAATTACACCACCCGAATTTTGTGTTACATCATAAGATTTTCCACCGGAAGATATAATTTGTGAGCCACCTGAATTTATTATGGTATGACTCGCGCTACCACCTGAATATACCGTTTGTGAACCATAATGATTAATAATAAAATTACTGGCAACCCCATTAGATAACCCAAAATTTTCGCCGTGTTCGTTGATACCATTAACATAAGTTTGGGTATCATCTCCGCGCACATCTGCCAAAATTACACCACCCGAATTTTGTGTTACATCATAAGATTTTCCACCGGAAGATATAATTTGTGAGCCACCTAAATTTATTATGGTATGACTCGCGCTACCACCTGAATATACCGTTTGTGCACCATAAGAATTAATAATAAAATTACTGGCAACCCCATTAGACAACCAAAAACTTTCACCACGTTCATTAGTCCCGCTTGCATAGGTCTGTGTATCGCCGCCAATAACTGGGGTTTCAATATTTCCACCTGAATTTTGCACTACATCATACGCCCTTCCGCCGGAAGATACAATCAATTCTCCTTCTGAATTTATGACTGTATGGCTGACGGTACCACCAGAATAGATTTGTTGCCAACCATCATAGAGAGTGGTATCATTCGCCACGCCGCCGTAAGCAACCTCCTGCCAACCTGCCGAACTTATCGTCGTATGATTTGCTACACCACCGGAAGAAATTGTCTGTGATCCCCAGTTAATAATAAAATTACTGGCAACTCCATTAGATAACCCAAAATTTTCGCCGTGTTCATTGATACCATTAACATAAGTTTGTGTATCATCTCCGCGCACATCTGCCAAAATTACACCACCCGAATTTTGTGTTACATCATAAGATTTTCCACCGGAAGATATAATTTGTGAGCCACCTGAATTTATTATGGTATGACTCGCGCTACCCCCCAGACCTAGCAACTGTCTACCATAATCGTAAAGAGTCGTATCTGTGGCTAGTCCTCCGGAAGAAACATTTTGCCAACCACCAGCGCGAAGAATAAAATTATTGGCGACTCCATTGGATAAGTAAAAACTCTCCCCGCGTTCATTCGTACCATTCACAAAGGTAGATGTATCTCCGCCCACTACTTCTACATTAATATTTCCGCCCGAATTTTGCACCACATCATAACTTTTCCCTCCAGATGTAACATATTGACTGCCGCTGGTATTAATAATAAATTTGCTCGCCACTCCGCTAGACAATCCAAAATTTTCACCATGTTCGTTGATGCCATTGACATGGGTGGACGTATCATTCCCTAGCACATAGACGTCAATATTACCACCCGAATTTTGAATTACATTATAGGATTTGGCCCCGTAATTAACGCTTTGTGTTCCACCTGAGTTGACAATGGTGTTACTTGCTACTCCATAGTAAATATTCCAATCACTACCTATGGTCCCTATACCGAAATCTTGCTTTCCACCTGCGTTTATGGTCGTATCAATGGCCATTCCGCCACCAGATATATACTGAGTACCACCTGAATTTATCGTAGTACTACTAGCCACACCGCCAGAAGAAATTTTTTGCCAACCACTTGAGTTAAGAATGAAATTACTCGCTACACCGTTAGATAATAAAAAGCTTTCGCCGCGTTCATTCGTACCATTCACAAAGGTAGATGTGTCTCCGCCCACTATTTCTACATTAATATTTCCACCCGAATTTTGAATTACATTGTATGATTTACCGCCAGACTGTACAGTGTGCCAACCACCTGAATTAATAATAAAATTACTTGCCACTCCATTAGATAATATAACGCTTTCTCCCCTCTCATTAGTACCATATATAACATGTGAATCATTCTGATTAACACTTGTATTAATATTCCAACCCGTATTTTGAGGGGTGTTATATATAATTCCGCCAGAAGATACCGTAATATCTGCCCCATACGCAGGGGTAGCCATATTGTTCATCAGCATGGCACCCATAGTAGCCGTATAAATGGCTTGCCGCCCGCCGTGGTATATGCGAGACATGACCCGCGCACCTAGCCCGTGGCTAGACACTAAACACGAACTTACTACCGCCGCACTGCAACTGGAACAATACTGCTGTTCTAATGCTTGCACAAGGGCACTGGAATAAATGTTTTCTTCTTGTTTACGGCAGTGGTGGTGGGACATTTTATTTCTCCTGTTTCTTTTCGTCTTTGGGGGCAATTAAATTATGATCTTTCATCAGTTGCTTAATGTGGCCGATTACTTGCTTACCCGTAATTAAGCGGGTGCACTCGTATTGGCGGTCGGTATCCTTGAATTTAGGACACCAAAAATAATCGTAATGGTCAAAGTTACAATTCACATCATCCCAACAACCGTTACAACCGTGCGAGTTAAACACACGGTACGGCGTATAAAATTCACAAATGGGAAGCGTAAAACCGCTGATAAGTACTATCGGCACGTGCGTACACCACGCAAGCCACGTAAGGCCGGAAGATAACCCGATAAAAAAGTCAGCGTGTTCTAATAGTTCAATGCGCTCTTGCAAGGGTTTAGTACCTGTAAAATCTTCGGCGTCGTGCGGCATACGGTTCCACGTATATTTAAAACCGGTCACAGGTTCTTTATCAATGCAAATGACGCGGTAACCCAAATCTTTGAGGTATGCCACTACTTGTTCCCAGCCGTAGCCGTTGTTCCAAAACTTGGCTTGCGAGCTGGACTTGGTGGCAATACATACGTAGCGTTCTTTAATTTTGCGTTTGCTGCCCAGTTTTACTTTGGGGGCTTCTTCGCGCGGATCCACACCTAGAATGTACCCGGCTGTGCGGTGTAAACCTACTTTGCGGAAATCTATGGGTTGGTGGGTATCGTTCCCTTTGAAAAATAAGCCTAACATATAGCTAGCATAGGGCTTCTCAAAGCGGATTTTGCCTGGCAAGTGGGTGAAGAACAAATTAGGGTATTGCCCTTCAAATACCGTAGCTAAATTATCCGCCATGGTGATTTCGGCCGCACATTGATGTTTTTGCTGGAAGCGGTCCGCATACGTCATCCACCCGATAATATCACCTAAAGTACCTACGGGGAATTTAATTTGTACTTCCTTGCCTTTAAGGTCTAAGGTGTGGTTTAAAATGGGTTCTTTTTCCCCGCGTATCCATACACGGATACGAAACGGAATATAGTATTTCTTCGTACTAAGCACCCACCCTTCATCCGCATCACAGGCAAAAATAATGTTATCCGTTTCGTCATCTTCAATTTGCACGTGCCATTTGCCTTTAGGCAGCAACACACGGGCCCCGTCATTAAAGTCATAACGTATGCCCAGAGGCCCTTCTTGGGTAGGAACGGCGGGCACCGCCACGATAAACGGATTGTCGGCTTTGTGGGAGGACGTATTGACAGAAGCGGTAACATCCACGGGGTTATTGGTGCCGGAATTAGCGGCGACAATGCCCGAAGCAGTGCTTACGGCCTCCTGCGGGTTAGATTTAGAATCTGAGTTGGGCGTATTACTAGAGTTAGTTTGCGGCATAAAGCTCCTTTTTATAAAAGAAACTAATGCAGTCAGTGGGCAAACACAAGCGGGGGAGAGAACTCAATCAGGCAAGGTAAGAAAACAGCGTGTAAACAAAAAACGGCTGCCCAATTTGAGCCAAGTAGACGGGACCCAAATATAAACAGCCGCGGCTTTCTGCCATATAGAATGGCAGAAAACACTCAGCACGGAATAAACGGGTAATTAGGCCGTTTATTTCGTGCTTAAAACGACTGCTTTTGGAGTCTACTTGTTCTGGCGTAATCTCGTCAGTCCACCATATTCTGCATATGGTTCCAAAAAACAGATTAAAATTGTATATAAGCCACGTTTAAGGCTTATTAAAAACAACTCCTTCTATACACTTTGGTATACGATATTGTACCAATAAACCATTAATTCTGTAAATACAGCCTGTTCCGGATAACTATGACACCGACATAGCAGCCTTTACATTACCTCGTGGTAGGGTTCGGCAAACGGGTAATACGGGTTTGGATCCGCCCTGTATTTATCATCCAAATCTTCCAGTACGGCCAGCCACATAGCTAATTCATCAGCTACGGCCAAACGCAGTTCAGTTCTATTACGCGAAACTATGGACGACCATCTTCTAAAGCACCTTTTTTAAGGTGCTTTTTTCGTCTAAGAATTAAAGTTTTCCCGTCGGAGAATACCTGTTTTTCTTATCTGTTACGGTCTCAGAGTTCTTTTTTCTCCGTCGTAAACTGCAATTTTTCCCGCGTTTTCTCTGAGCTCCAAATTTGCAGGATCCAACTTACCGCTCGGGCCACACCAGATAGTGATTCGAATCTATGTCCACATCATTTGCTTTTAAACTTTTTTACCTGTTCCAAACTAAAAAGTGGATTTGGTACAAAATCCAAGGTCTGTCTTAAATACCTGCTGTTTGGGAGAAAAAAGGTTATAATATAAGAGTTGCAGTAAATACAATTTGTTTTCAGGCTTGTTTTTGGCGTTATGCGTCTGGCATAGCCCCGCCGGAATACTCCGGCGAGCTGAGAAACGGAAACGAAGCCGTCTTTTAGCACGCCCCCTTACGGGAGCGTGCTGGCGGCATATCGTTTTGGGTCGGTTCTCAGCTACCCGGAAAGATTGCCGCTTTTTTCTTGCCTAGTTTATCTTACCAATCAAAAGCGACAAACGTTTGTCGGAAATGTTTTTTAACATTTACTTGATGTATAGGCCCATTGTAAGGCTAAATAACAATAAGGAGGCCATATGTTTTTCTTCTCTAATTCAGAAAAATCAGAAGAATTTTCTGCACGCTATAAACGGGAAACAGAATCTCTTTCCCGTGCCGACCAGTACGCAGAAAAACGCTTAAAAAATCAAATTAAAGAATGCCAACGGGAAATTCAAGATTGGCAATAAAATAAAAAATAGGAGAGATATATGGTACTTGAAGAATTTTTTGACGGACGCAGCCCCCAATATGCAAAACGTATTGAATATTTAATGGAAAGCCGACTGATGTCCCAAGGTTTTAAATGCTTTGAACCTTGTGTAGATGACGACGGAACAGATTGTGTGATAAAAACCCCCTCTGGTCAATTTTTTGAAATTCAAATCAAGGCCCGCAAAGGAGAACCCGGTAAAAAAGGGATAGGCCGTTTTGAGGTAAAAAACCCCAAACTGAGGCATAATTATTATTATCTGTTTTATGCCGAAACCCAAGATATTATGTGGTTGTTCTCCTCGGAACAATACTTGAAAGCCTGCTCGCACCATAAATCCGGCAAAAATATGAACAAAACCTGGGTAATTTTACTTAATGATAGTGGCTCTCCCGTAGAAAAATACAAAGAATTTGAAGTAAAAAGAGAGGATTTTAAAGAAATATTTAAATAAAATTTAAAAGAGGGCAAATATGAGTAAACACAAAAACACCCAAACTCTTGGACTTTTTGGAACTTATGCCGTATTGATGAAACTAACAGAACTGGGATGGACAGCTATTGCCACTCCCGGCAACTCCAAAAATACCGATATTATTGCTTACAAAGAAACAGGAAAACAAACTATTTGTAAACGAATTGAGGTCAAAACAACGAGTAATAATTTTATGTGGCCCAAGAAAAAAAGCAAATCCCCTTATGGGAAACATACTTTTTGGGCTGTTGGAAAGATTCAAGAACGTAATTTAACAGATATCATTTATTGTTTTGTATCTATTCAAAAAATTGATCCTGAACAAATTCAAAACCGCAACCATAAAGAAGCCCTGTATTATAAACATCAAGATGGATCTTGGAATGAAATTTTATTTCATCTTACTTCAGGCCTTGAAGTACAGAAATATCTTAAAGCCGCCGACAATATTCGTAAAAAATACAAGAGGCATTCTCCAAACGAGTATTTCCGCATAGGAATTCCTTGCGGAAAAGGAACCAATGCTCCCCAAAACAAATTATGTGGAAATTGGGAAATACTAGATAAATAAAATACATCCAATAATTATGAATAACACTTATAAGAGTTCCTCCCATGAACACCAAGCTGCAGAAGCCGAAATAAAACATCATTTTATGCAAACAAATCATCTTATTGCAGAACCCCCCATGTTTCCAACTCCATTCCCCGCGAAATTTGACGGAACTTATAAAAATTCTGCCGGCGAATGGATTTTTATAGAAATATACGCTCATCAAGGTCCTTTGAAAAGTGCCCAGCGCCAGAAAGTATGCACAGACATTTTAAAACTCGTTACAGCCGAACAATTACTCACAGAACCCATCCAAAAATATGTTTTATTTGGCTGCGCAGAAGCGATGAAATCCTTTCAAAATAATTCTTGGTACACACAATCAGTAGATAAATGGAAGATAAAACTAGAAGTGGGAATATTGTCCGAAGGAACCAAACTTCGGTTAAAAGCGGCCCAAGAACGGCAAAAAATGGTCAATGTTGCTGATTAAAAAACCAATACGCTCATGTAAAAAGAATGCGGAGTTTTTAACTCCGCATTCTTTTTTCGGCTTGTTTCAAAATTTCACCTATCATTTGCTTAAAATCTTCCGGTTCCACAAGCGTAATATGTTCCAGCCAGCTGAGCACCGTCGGGATAATCTCGCGGTAATTGGATACACTCGTTTCCACCAAAATATCCCCGTTTTTCTGCTTTTTGAGTATCTTTTGCAATGGGAAATAAGCCTTTTTCTCAAAATACGGAGCAAACTCCGCCGGCACCCAAAAAGTTACTTTTTTATCCCGTTTTTCCCCAAACCAGATATTTTGGCTCTCTTGCAGTATTTTTTGGATATTTTTAGTGGGTTTGAATGATTTATCCGTATTAACGGCGTCCAAAATGCGGTCTAAACGGAATTTCCGCACCTGTTTATAGGCATTGATACCCAGCAAGTACCAGAACCCGTCGTAATTCATTATTTTCAAAGGTTTTAAATCATAGGTCAGCTTGCGGGTTGGATCGGCCGCCAAAGACATTAAAACTTCGGTATGCGTACGGATTCCCTTCTCCAATACGCGCGTGATTTTGGTTTCCTCGTATTTATTGCCCGTTGGCATTTTGATATAGAACGGGGATTCTTCCGGCGCATTTAATACTTTTTGGCGGAGCGACGCCAACGTATCTTGGAAAGGTTTGCCTAGTGGGGAAATCACATCCTGCATAACGAGTAAAAGGGACGCTTCGGCCTCCGTCAAATTCATTTTTTTAAGAGAAAACCCCTCTATAAACTTATATACCCCCGGGGCCGCTTTATAAATAGGAAATCCCCCCGCGTCAATATCATTGATATCCCGCTGGATAGTGCGCTCGGTAACGTCCAGTTCCCGCGCTTCGCGCTGCACTTGGATTTTCCCCGAGTCCAAGATATTAAGCAGATACAACAAACGGTTTAATTTTTTGAGGTTTTTCGGTTGCATAATTATTTTTGTATTTCTTCTAAACTTTGTAAATGCATACGCAAGGCTTCCATAAAAGAATCTCTAAGTTTTAAAATATTTTCTGATTGTTTCCAAGTATTTCGGAAATCTTGATACATAGCTTGCCTATTTTTATTAGAATCATCATCTATTCTAAATATTTTTGCAGAGGTTAGTTGATCCGCACAAACAGAACGTATCTGCATACATTGCTCATAAAGTGGGCGATCAATGAAAGCCGCATTTTTGATAATTATCTTCGACGCATTTTCATATGCCTTTACGGCGTCTTCATATCTCCGAATAATCATTTTTCGCATTTCTTCCTTATCCTCTGGCAAATAATCTCCCGGAGGAAATAGGAAATAAGAAGTTTCTGTCATATTAACCAACGCACTTGCAAGTTCCCTATAAATGGAGAAAGCCAAATCAAATCGTTGGTTCCCAATATATACTTTCTTACCAAGTTCAGCTTTATATTTTTCCAACTCCTCTGACAGTCGGTGAGCATATTGTTTAGACAGTTTATCAGCAAGAATCCCGCTATACCACTTTACTAGAAACCAAACTATCGCTCCACCACCACCTAGACTAACTATAACAGCAGCCGCTGTATTCCAAATTAAATTCATTCTTGCCCCTCCCAATCATTAGTACTTACTGTATAATATAAAATTTAGTTTATGAACTTGTCTCTAATAAAATAATCATATCCAAATTATAAAGCGCGCTCTTGCCAGATATTACCGGAATTTCTTTTTATTCAACTGTTCGGGGTTTCCGAACAGTTTCCTCTTGATACTGTCCATCCGCTTAAAAAATATTTGCCAAGAATTTATTAGTTCACAACTGTTACTCAAAAAACAATAAGATTTCCTTGTTAATTCCCTGTTTTGAAGTTTAGGGAATTAGCGGTAGAGCATATTAATTAGCCAATACAAATACAACATCATTAATTAGAAAAATCCATAAATATATCAAAAATACTACTTTTTACCCTGTTTCTTGCCTGATAAACAGGGAATTACAAACACTGGTCTTACAGCGGCCACTAGTCCCGACTCGGGCCCCGACCATTTAGAAAACAGTTTTTGGCATCGGCTGAAAACTGTTTTTTATTTGTTTTAGAGAAGAGCACACCAACTGCTTGGTGTGCGTGCGGGATTTGAAAGACGCAGCGATGTTTTTGTTTGCGCGCCAATAATGGGTTTCCCCCGCACGCAAGGCAAAAACCGCGAGTCCGGCCTGAAGGCAATTTTCGTCAGAAAATTGACCGCAAGGGAATCCCGCCGCCCCGACCATTTAGAAGGCCGCTTTTTAAGAAGCGGCTTTTTTGTCTTATATCGTCAAAATTTCTCCAAGAAAACTGCGGATACGGTTTGAATCCCTTGCGTTTTTCTACAAACGGCGAATCGCCCAAGGTTTGGGGTAGAGGTTATTGGCGCGGTCACCCAAGTTTTTTACAAAGCCGAGAGGGTGGCCTTGATACGTTACCAGCACGAATCCGCGCGGCGTGGCGGCGGGCAATACAAGCGCTTCTCTGTGTAAATAGCGCAAGGCGTCTTCTTTAGACAGTTCCGATCGCGGAAAATCCGTTTCCCGCACAGACAACGACAGCGCCTGCGCCACGGACGGGATTTGTTCCCTCCCCTTGGTTTGAGGCAGGGGAAGGCCGTCGTAAAGTAAATGCAAAAACGGGTACTTTTTCAGCTGCTCCCGCAAAAAGGACGGCCGCGTAGAAAAAGCATTGGTTTGCCCCCGTTTGCGCAGAAGAGCCATAAACAGTCCCTCACTGCGCGTCGTACCCGGGATAAAACGATACACAGGCTGATGATAATCCGCAAGCAAACTGCCGGCAATCTTCCATTCGGGCAACACAGGCACAGACAAAATCTCCGCCCCCAGTTCTTCGGCAATCCAGCGGACGTTTTCCTCGTTTTCGTATGTATTAAACGTGCACGTACTGTAAATGAGTAACCCGCCGTCTTTTAGGCACGGCCAAATAGCGCGCAAAATCTGACGCTGACGCTGCGCGCAAAAACGCACATTTTGCGGGCTCCACTCCTTGACAGCAGCCGGATCCCGCCGAAAAAGTCCTTCGCCCGAACACGGCACGTCCGCCAAAATCACATCAAATATCAGGTTTGTTTTGGCAAAGTCTTTTGGCGCATTATGCGTAACCAATACACCGGAGTGTCCTTGTTTTAAGATGTTTTCCAACAGAATATGGGCGCGGCGGAGGTCTATCTCGTTGCTAACCAGCATAGATCCATCCGGCAGGGCAGCGCGCATCAGGGTGGATTTTCCCCCTGGGGCGGCACATAAATCCAGCGCACTGACCGGAGCCGTAACCGCTTGCTGCAAAACATAGTCCAAAAACAGCGAAGCCGCTTCCTGCACATAGTACACCCCTGCGTGAAAGAGCGGATCAGCGGTAAAATGCGGACGTTCTTTAAGCCAAAAGCCCTGCCGGCACCACGGTATCGGTTCCGACTGCGGAAAGGGATTGGCGGAGGTTTTCCACGGATTTAACCGCACGCTGACGGGCGTTTCGTGCGAAAAAGACTGCATAAAATGCTCCCAGCGGCCGGTGCCAAACAAGTTGGAGGTATAAGCAGTAAATTCTTGCGGTAAAATCATAAGATACTTTATTATACGAAATTCCCGCTTCCCCCCGCAGGCAGCAAAAGCGGCGCACCTTAAGCGGAAAATAACTAAAACCCTGCCGCCGCTGACAGCCAAAACGCCGGTCATGGCATCTAAAATATTTGATATAATGGCTGAAATACTTGCAGGAGGATAACCGGTTATGAAAAAACTGTTTACTATTCTTGTATTTATATCCATATTATATATGCCTGCTGTTGCGGAAATTGCTTTGCGTATGGACGGAGACGAGATCGTTCTTTCCGCCGACAGCGACTGCGAAATACAACAATTTATTCAAGCTACCGAAAAAATAGACAACAATCTACCCTCGGAAATTACTGCTGACCCGCACGATACTTTTTCCACAGATGAAGTAACTCAAAAAATAATCCCTAATATGCCGTTTATCAGTTCCGCTGCGTTTGCAAGAGTATCCGACAGCAGTATAACAAACGCCGATTTACCGGATGAATTTGACGAAATAAAATTAGACATCATACGTGATGTGAAAGCCGTTAATTGGAAAACAGGCTACAATATTACCGCAAGGGATTTAACTTTTTGGAACAGACTGGCTTTTGTATGCGGCAGAGTAACCAAATCTATGCCTATACCTTCTGTTGCTACCATAGGCATTCCTTCAAGTTTAATATCAGACGAAGAAGTGCATACTGTAACAGATGCTTCCGTACAGAAACTTGCCAAAACCGTACAATACTCCATAATGGATAGTAAGCTCAAAACGGAAGTACGCTATACGCCGGAAGGGTTGTATTTTGCCATTCTTACCAAAAATCCTTTTTTACTTTTAACTATTGACGACGATATTTATGCAACTTTAGAACAAACCGAAATGCAAATTCTTACCCAATACGGCCGGACGAAAGACGACCGCTTGCTCGGTATCCTGTTTCAAAATATGCATAAATTTTTTGATCTAAGGCATCAATTTGAAAATATAAATCCGCGCTTGAGAAGCGAAACAAATGCGTTGTTAAGAATGTCTCATTTCGGGGCGGGTGATGCGTGGAGTACCTATAAATTACTTGCGGACCATACCATCATAATGAGCAGTCTCCTTGATCAACATATTTTAAATGAAGACTATGAAGAAAATACTTTCCTCGCCTTAAAGAAGTTATTTATGCAGATCGGAGATGATGTAAAAAAACACCACCTGCAGGAACACGCGATTAGAAAAGATCCCGCTAATACGGAAATGGTTCAAAGAGTGGATAACGAATATAAGCATAAACAACACCTTAAAGAAAATGCCTTACGGGAACTAGAAAATACAGATAATACTGATAAAGAATTACTGCTTCGCGCTTATAAAAAAGACTAACCAAGCGATGTATTTTCAACATAGAATTAAACAAAAAATCCCTTTCGGTATATACTATACACCGAAAGGGATTTTTGTACCATTTGATTGTTTTATACCACCAACTCAGACAGACAATTCCAACAGTCACAAACCGCCCTTTCCCCTCGCCAAGTGCCAAATTGCTGCCTATGCCCAAATAAGGTAAAATAAATTTACTATGCCGCCTAAATACATTCAACTGGGAACACGCAAAATAGGCCCCGATTTTCCGCCGCTCGTCATCGCGGAAATGGGGATCAATCACAACGGTTCGCTTGAAGCGGCCAAACAAATTGCCTTAGCGGCCAAGCGAGCAGGAGCCGAAATCATCAAACACCAAACCCATATTCCCGAAGAAGAAATGAGTAAAGAGGCCAAACTCGCCGTTCCGGGTAATTCTCCGCATTCAATTTGGGATATTATGTGCCGCTGTGCACTTGGTGAAGAGGACGAACGGGAATTAAAAGAATATATCGAGTCGCTCGGCGTATTATTTTTATCTACGCCGTTTTCGTTTGCCGCGGTAGATCGGCTGGAAAGATTCGGCGTGACCGCATATAAGATCGGCTCGGGCGAAATGAACAATTTTCCGTTGGTGGAATACGTCGCCCGCACCCAAAAACCTATTTTTCTGTCTACAGGAATGAACGATCTTGATGAGGTAAAACGCGCCGTGGAAGTTATTACCAGACACCACACGCAATTTGTACTGCTCCACACCACCAACCTCTATCCTACGCCGCCTAATCTAATCCGGCTGGGAGCGCTTGAAGACCTTAAACGCGCATTTCCCGATGAAATTATCGGTCTGTCGGATCATTCAGTCAACAATTTGGCTTGTCTGGCGGCAACGGCTTTGGGCGCCAGCGTACTGGAACGCCACTTTACCGACAGCAAAACCCGCACAGGTGAAGATATTTGCTGTTCGATGGACCCCAAGGAACTGGCGGACTTAATCGCCCAAAGCGCTGAAATCGCCCGTATGCGCGGCGGACGTAAGGAACCTGCACGCGAAGAAAAAATTACGCAAAACTTTGCGTTCTCGTCAGTTGTGGCGGCGAGGGATATTGCTCCTGGGCAAACACTTACCGCCCAAGACCTGACCACCAAACGACCCGCCGGAGGAATTGAAGCAGCCCGGCTGCCGCAACTGGTGGGCAAACGCGCCAAAACAGCCGTTTCAAAAGGTGAAAGAATCCTCTGGAGCGACGTGGAATGAAAAAATTTAGATTGGCCTTTATTACCAGCTGCCGCTCCGATTGGGCCAAAATCAGGCCCTACGTCGCCTTTTTTGTCCAAAGAGAATATCCTGTTTTTATTTTTTCCGCCGCGAAACAAACGGAAAAATCCCCCAAAAATGCTTTTACCGCACCGGACGAATTTCCGAGGGTTTCGTGGCAGCAAGACATAGCGGACGCTTCTCTTTCGCAAACGGAATACGTCGCCCGTCTGACCGGAAAAATAGGCCGTTTTTTAGAAGAAAACCGCGTGGAATTTTTATTTGTACACGGGGACCGGCCCGAAGCGTTGGCCGCCGCCGCAGCGGGGGCGCTAAGCAATATACCCGTTTGCCAAATTGAAGCGGGGGACGTCAGCGGGAACATCGACGAGTCCATCCGCCACGCCATTACAAAACTCTCCCACCGTTTCTTGGCGGACGACGAAGAAGCCCAAAAACTCGTGCTGCAGCTGGGAGAAGATCCCCGCTCCGTATTTGTTACCGGCGCAAGCGCCATTACGCTGCTGCCGCCGGAGGACGTCCGCCAAGCGGTATTAAAAAAATACAACTGCCGCACGCCTTACGCCATGGTTCTGTACCATCCGGAAACGCGGTTTTCCCCCGCCGAACAATACGACAGGGCGCGCATACTGGTGGAGGAGTTAAACAAAATTCCCCTTTCTTATTTGGTGATTTCCCCGAACCAAGACCGCGGATACGAAGAAGTTCTCCGCGCGTATAAACTGTTTTCCCCCGAAAAAGCCCGTTTTTTTCCGTCGCTGCCGTGTGAAGAGTATTTGAGTTTGCTCAGTTACGCCGTGTGTTTGGTGGGCAACAGCTCCAGCGGTTTTAAAGACGCGCCGTTTTTGGGAACAATAACCGTCAACGTGGGCGAACGTCAATATGACCGCGGACGCGGACGGAATTTTTCGTCCGTCCTGCAAGCTCCTACAGGAAAAGAAACCGCCCGACTTATCCGCCCCCTTATACAAAGCGAACCGCGCCGCCGGACGCCCGAACAAAACACCCACGCGCTGACCGCCGTGTTCGAACGGATTTTTACCGACGACTTTTTCCAGCCGCCGCTGCAAAAACATTTTTATTTTCCGGATTGAACTTGCGCGTTAAGCAGTTCTTCGCACACTTTAAAATCGGCGGGAGTATCAATATCCCGCGCGTGATTTTCGGGCAGAACCACCGCGCTTTGCGGCGCATTTAATACACAGTGCGGCGTAAGGAAGGAATTTCTCCACACATATACGGCGCCGTCCACCCGAAACAAGAGCGGTTTTTGCTGGCGGGGGAGATCCGCACAGTCCGCCGCCAGCGAGTGCGTCAGCAGCGCGCCGTTTTTTTTCTTTCCCAGCACAAGCAGTCCCGCCCGCAAATCCACAGGCGACACACTCGCCAGCGAAGCAGTATTATCCCGAACAATTTGCTTAAGCGCGCGGGAAATATCGCTTGCGGTGCGAAGCGGAGACGTGGGCTGCAGAAGCACCAAATAATCAAACTTCCGGCCGGATTTTTCAAGCCGTTGTTTGACGTCCAAAATAACGCCGAGCATTTTGGCTTCATCCGTCGCCAACCGCTTGGGACGAGGCAAGACCTCCACGCCATACCGTGCGGCACAATGCGCAACGGCGGGGTCGTCCGTCGAGCAGTACACGCCGTCCAGCAAAGAACACGCGCGCGCGGCCTCAAACGTCCACGATACCAACGGTTTTCCCGCGCACAAACGTCTGTTCTTACCTTTCACGCCTTTTGAGCCGGCGCGCGCCGGAACAATGGCCGCAAAGCTTTTTCCCTTATACATAAAAACCCTCACTGTTTTGCCGAAAAGTTAATTTTTAAACTGTATACCAGCACACACAATGCCATTACCAAACCTGCTCCAAAAAAGCCCAACCAAACCAAACTTGCGCTCCACCAAGGAAAACTCTTTTGAATCCCGTGCAAAAACATCCCCGCCAACACAGGCCCTAAAGAAGCTGACAGGCGCACCAAAGACACAAACATAAAATAAACAGGCGACTTACGGGCAGGCGCCTGCCGCAAAATAAATACATCAAAACTGGATTGAACGCCTGCTAAAATCACGCCGCAAAAAAGAAAAGCAAGCATCGTTTTCCACAACCCTCCGCTATTTATACCCGATACCCCCGCCAGCCATACAAACACGGCACAGATCAATCCAAAAGGTACGCTTAACGTACGCACCAGATTTTTACGCTGCAATCTCCCCCAAAAAGGAACCGAAAACAAAAAGGCGGCCTGCATTCCAAATGAACAAACCGTCAGCCACGCCACCGAAATTTTGACAAACTGCAAGGCAAATACCGGCAGGAAGCCGACTAAATAATATGCCACAAAAAACCCCAATCCCACTAACAAAAAAACACGGCGGTTTTGGGGAACGCTCCACACCCCGCGCAGCAAACTCCAGTTAATGGCAGATCGTTCCTCTTCCGTGCGTGTTTCCGGAATAAAAGAAAGTGCAAAACACGCCAGCAGCCCGCATACGCCCGCCAAAGCAAATACGGGTGCATAACTCCACACAGGCGTTTTAGCGCCGTCTGTCTGTACGAGAAAAAAGAACAAAACTGTCACGAGTGTAAACACCACATACATACTTTTGGAAGAAATATATTTGTACTGCACAAAAGAAGGGATTTGGTCATCGGGAAGCAAGCTTTTCAGCCAAGGATAATACGCCCCGATAGAAACCCCGCCTAACAAATAACAGCAGCCGACAGCAAAAAGCAGCCACAACGGACGATTCGGCCACCACGCCGCGCACGCCAAAAACGCGCAAAACAAATACAAAGGGCGGCTAATCAAAGAAAACCAAAACGTAACCCCTTTGGCGGAATATCCCCGCTGCACCAAATCCGCCCCCTGCACACCCATCAGCACACCTAAATAAGGAAGGCCGGCCAACGCCCCCGCCATCCACGGCGGCGCGCCCAAAGCCAGCGCATACGCCGTTAGCAAAGGCCCCGTAGCCAGCGCATCCATAGCGGATACGCCCATATTGTTATAAATAAAAAAACGTAAATACGAAGGATGAAGGGAATCGGTCCAAAACATAAGGTTATTGTATCATAAAAAATTGACGGAAAAACCCTTTCTCAAGAAAGAGGCCCCTTTTTGGATGCCTCCGCAAAAGACCGAGTAAACCTTTTGTATAATATTTTTATGAGACGCTTTTTCTATTACTTAATCGCCGCCGTAACCGTTGCTTTAGCCGCGTTTTATACGTACGGTTATTTTGCCCACCGCGCCCTTCCTGTGGTTCCCAAACCCGAGGTACGCTTGGCTTATATTTATGCCGATACCTCCTCTTTTCCTACGCTGCTGCAAATGGTGGATTTTGTCAAACAAGATCCAGCTACGCCCAAATTTATTATATGGAAACGGATGGTAACCCTTAATGTTCACGATCCGCTTTTTAAAGAGGCTACTATTCTTAAATCCGGCGATAAACGCTATCATCCCCAATTTATGCCTAATCTGCGCCGGCACGTTCAGGATTTTGTAAAAACCTATCCCAACGCTTCATTTATCGTCCATTTAAATAAAGATCAAACGGGCTTGATTTGGGCAGTGTTGGGGGCCATCCCAAAAGAACGCGTAAAACATATTCATTTTTATGAAGAGAGTTACGCGTCTACCTCGTTTATCATCAGCGGACCGCCCCTTGAACCAGACAAATTTCTACCGCGTCTGCAAGATTCCAACCCCCCTGGATTTTGGAGTTATAACTACGGCTATTCCGCGGCAAAAATCTTTCCGTCTACATTTCATTTGGCGGTAATGCCGGAAGCCAAACAAAAGAAAATTTTAAAAGATGCGTTAAAAAACGCCGAGGTCAAAAACGTGGATTTTAAAGAGCTGGCCCAATCGCTGACGGAAGAACAGAAAAAAGCCCTCTTGCGCTTGGCCAATATCGATGAAAACACCCTCGCTCCGTTCCGCTCCGGCAAACCCGTTATATTGTTTACCTTGGGCTTTTTTCACGATGCGAAAGACAAAAACCGCGAGCAAATCAATGTACTGCGCCAAGTGTACGAAGGCAAAACGCGCTTTGTCAAAAATCCGCAGGATTATACGTGGATGTATAAAGAACATCCGTGGCTGTCCAAAGACACTTTTATCCGCAAAACCCTAAAAAAACAATTTCCGTCCGTCGTTCCTCTTCCGAAAGAAACGCCGCTTGAAATTTTGTTTTTAACCGGTTACCTGCCTGACAAAGTGTTTGGGTTCAGCTCATCACTCTTTTTTGCGCTGCCCGCCGAAAACATCCTGTTTTTTATGGAACGGCATCACGACCCGTACGTGCCTATTTTAAAAGAAACGGGTCAGTTGACAGATGATAAAATCGTCCGCTTGGAAGACTTTCAGGAAAGAAAAAATAAAATTTATTCGCAATAAAAAAGACCCTTACGGGCCTTTTTTATAGGAGATAAACCCAACTACCGGCTTAATTGCCGGACATATGGATTAACAATTTTTTTTAGCAAATTGGCCGGAGCAGCATTGACAAAAGCAAACCAACGATTGGTAGCGTACAAAGAGGTTCTATCCAATACTTTATTCGGGCCGACGGAATACACTTGTACATTAATTCTAACCTTATCCCGCAAGCCGGACCAAGGCGTATTGCGGTCCTCCCAATGCGTAATGACCGGATAAACCAACACCTGCGCCCCTATCTGACCGGCATATGCCAAAGATTCATCCAACGACATTACGCGCTCCGCCAACGCCACTTCGCCGGCTGTAAACGACAGTGCCTCCAAAAAGGACTGCTGTACCTGCTGGCCGGAATAATCGTATTTGATATTTTGAAATACGCCGTCTTTGGGTAAGGCTACCAACACTTTTTGATCCGCAGTAAAAACCGCAGACGATGCCGTAACGGAACCCGTTCTGTCAATATCGGCGGTGGCGCATCCCGCACAAAGAAACAGTACACCCAGCCATAAAATTGTTTTTTTCATTATTTCCACCTCTTTTTTATATGGTAGCATATTACCTTCAAATCAGTAGCATATTTTACGCATTCCACTTATTCCGTCATTTTTTCTATAATTTCTTTAATAATTACTAGCGAAACAAACAATGTCGAAAACTAACATTCTTATTTTTATTGTCTGTATCTGTATCGGCGGCACTCTTAGTTTACTATTGGGACAAGATATCGGCGTTGATCTATTGAATTATCATCTATACAATCCTTATGCTTTTTTACACGGGAAACTCTCCATTGACTTTATCCCTGCGGGAGTCGTCCATACATTTTTTAATCCACTAGCTGATATCCCTTTTTTTTGGCTATTTTATTATTTAAATGACTTCCCGAAACTAACGGCTTTTATAAAGGGCGGATACTACGGTGTATTACTGTTTATGCTGTGCAAATGGGTCCCTATAATTTTTAAAGCTCACCCGATAAGCCAAACAGTCCAAGGAGTCATAATTATTTTTTCCCTTACAGGGATGGCAACCTTATTGCAAGTCGGATTTTCCAGTAACGAAGAATTAATGGCTTGTGTTGCCGTTATATCCGCTTATTTACTATTCCGCGGGACCGACGAACATTTGCACTTTCGCTTAAAATATATCTTACTTGCAGTTTTTTTGGTTTCCTGTGCAGCGGGGCTTAAATATACCGCCGCCCCCGCCGCCTGCGGAGTAGGATTATGCTGCTTGTTTTTACTCATAAAAAACAAATCTTCCTACAAAAAATATCTCTGCGTAATGAGTTGTGCCTTGAGCGGATTTATATTAACAAACGGCTATTTTTTATGGCACAACTGGAAAATCTTAAAAAACCCGCTTTTCCCTTTTTTTAACAACATTTTTAAATCGCCGTTTTTTCCTACCATTTTCTTACCCAATAGTGAATCTGTACCGAACAACTGGAAAGAATATGTATTTCTACCTTTCTTAAGACTGCATTTTTACGATGCAGAGCATTGTTTGGATTTCCGTCTCTTGCTGGGATTTATTTCCTTTGCGGTATTGGCAGCAGGATGCTTGTATTATATTAAAAAGCGTCCCCTTTCTAAAACATACACCTTGCTGTTAATCCTATTTATCGGCACCTATATTCCGTGGGTATTCGTCTTTGGAAATATGCGTTATGCTATTTTTTTAGAAATTTTATCCAGCTTACTCTTTACCCTTCTTTTAATAAGACGAATCCCTGTAAAACTGATCTGTATTATCCTTATTATTTTATCAACATTATCCCTGCAGTTAAAAAAGAAACCTCTTTTTGATGTACAGCATCAAGACTTTGATAAAAAAAATATTACGTTCTCCCAACGGGTGGTTATCCCTGACGATGCCTTGGTAATACTTACCGGACATTATTCCGCCTTAATTCCGTTTTTAAACACAAAGGCACGTTATATGGGCGGGATTCAACTCTCGGCAGAAAAACTTCACGTCTCACAAGGAGACATTCTCTCCGTGCAATTTTTTCTTCCTTCCGCATATTATCAACACAACTTTCCTATACGAAAAGAAATACAACAACATTCCGGCCCGATATACATATTAGTACCTTTCTTATATTGGGTATGGGGAGAATCTTTCTGGAAAGAATACGGAATAGATACTAATGGCACATACTGCCAAGTATTTGACACTAATTTAACCCGAAGAAAGTACCGTTTGGCCCTGTGCAAGGTCAAAAAACTCTAGCATATCCGCCCTTTACCGACACTAAAATACCAAACACTGCCCCGCTAAAATTGGCAATGCAAAACAGTTATTATAATAAGTCTTTTTGCACAAAAACAACAAGGCCGTTTCTAAAGAAACGGCCTTGTTTTCTTGAGTTGTCAGTAACTATAGATCCTTTATCACACTCCCGCTCCGCAAATGTTATAGCCATAACCGCTAGAACACGCATCGCTATAAGCGGAACTGCTACAGATATTACTGACAGTTCTGGCATAATCAGAACAAATGTATCCGTTTACAACTTGATAAGCAGGAACATAACAAGTCCTCCCTGCGCTCTGTTGCTCCAGACACTTATAAGTTTGGAGACGAATACAAGATGTCTCCGAACAGGCACTATCTACACACGTACCAAAAGAGACACCGGAACAACTAATACTAGCTACAGACTCACAAGTATACATACTACTTTTTGTTTCATCTGCCCAAAGGACAAAATGTCCCGTATTAGAAGAGCTAGCGCCAGTATAGAAGCATTCCTTTTTTCCGATACATTCATATGTGGAAGGAGTTGTAACTTGTCTCGAATCCACAGTAGGAATACTTGAGACACACCCTTTTCCTCCCTGATCACAAACTTTCTGTGCTTGTTCCTGAGTCGTACAAATCTCGCGAGTAGATGTTCCCAATATAGGCTCTACAGTACACCCACATCCACATAGTGCAGAATCGCCGCTGTAATAGGCTTCAGAACGATTACTACTAAACACATAAAATACGGCGGATTTCGCAGTTCCAGATCCACAAGACGACGGAGAGGATACATTACAGATTCCCCAATCCCCAGTCTGCCATTTTCCCGTTTCCGTATCACAAGTTACGGTGCGCGTCTGGTTGCCGCAAGAATTACAAGTTTGGCTTGTTGATGGCTTTGTGCCTGTACATTCAATTTTGCACTCGCTCTCATCTGTCACACTACACGCGCCAAAACCGCTTTCCACCCATTCGCCCGTATTCTCATCACACGTTACTGTTTGGGTCTGCGTACCACAAGAGTTACACTGCTGGCTTGTCGCAGGTTTCGTTCCAGTACATTCACACGTATTTTTAATACTACACTCACTCCAAGCGCTCCACGTACCGGTAGTCGTATCGCATGTACGCGTCCGTTTGCCGCCATTTTTGCAGCCGCACGGCTCCTCAGCATCGCCCGAACATGTAAACACGGATACTGTCTCATCGGAAGTCTCGGCCGCACAATCCTCAGGAGATTCCCTGTAATCCGATTTTCCTTTCAATTCTTCACACGTGGGATAGTTCTTGTTTAACTTGCTGCACTCCGTTCCATCACAACAAATACGGCCGTCCGCATACGACGGCATTTTTAGCGTGTAAGTATATTTCCCCTCACTCTCCGCCTCTATCCCACGGGAGACTAACGTTATCGTAAAATTCTTCGTTTGGTTCTTTTTTACAATATCCGTCATATCAGACATACTTGCCAGATACGGCTTATCCAACGCACACCGTTTTTCCTGTTCCGTGCGCACGGACGCCATCAGTTCTTCCGCTTCTGTCGTTTTACGCGTTTCAATTACTTTACTGAATTTCGGCAGAACCGCCGCTGATAATATGCCTATCACAATGACGACGACTAGCAGCTCCGTCAGCGTGAAAGCTTTCTTCTTACGACTTTTCATATACCCTCCTCATAAAAAATATAGGGAAGAGCGGGTAATTCGTTCTTCCCGTTTCCGGCGTCTCTTGAGGAGGGACTGGCCGGTTAAATCGTTCTCCAGTCAATTTTAAGCAATTAAACACCCATTGTATACCGGTAGCCCGCTCCTTGACCAAAAAAATGGTATCAAAAAAAAAAAACACAAGTCAAGGCCCAGAAGGTGGACGCCTTACTTGACAGCGCCCTCTTAATAATGGGAACATCCCACACTGCGGCGCAATTGGCCGAAACGCTTGGTGCCGCCCAACAAATCGCGGATAACCAAAATCTTCCATTTATTGCCCACCAACTGCAAAAATAGTCCCACAGGGCATGGGTGAAAATCCTTTTTACTCAGCATATTTTTTGCACGGAGCAGAATTTGTTTTGAAAGAAATTATTCCGGCTTCGGACGTAACCAAATGCCACGCCAATTTTGTGGAAGTAGAACCCAAACACTTTGCCTACGGATACCACTGGCACGAAGCAAACGAAGAAGTTTTCTATATTATTAAAGGTGTAATGTCCGCCCAAATAAAAATCTCCCCTGCCAAACAGGGGAGATTTTTATTTTTTAAGAATCGGCTCAATTCTTCGTGTCATAAAACGCAGCCATTTGCGCTTAATTTGCTGACGGCCTAAAAAAGGGATATACTGAGCAATCGGTATTCCGTTCATACTGCCTACGCCGTCAATCAGCACTAGGCGCGTACGATCCTCCCCGCGCTGACAAAGCACATTGGGAGAGGTCAAATCGCAAGGCAATACATTATAATGCAGCAGATAACAAAGTAACTCATCTAACAGCGCTTCTGTTTCCGGCAAAAGACGCCCCGCAGACACACCCCACCCTTCTGCCAAATACGCAGTCAACGGGCGGGAAACACTTCCGTCCGCATCCAAGACAGCTTCCTGCTTGAATCCCACATAACCGGCGACTTTTACTTCCCCCTTAAACTGCGGGATATGGAGAAAAGGTACTCCTTTTTTCTGTAAAAACCGAAAATAACGGATCTCCCGCCGCGTTTGTTTTTGCGCGTTTAACGGACTTAATTTAATTACACAGTCCTTCTCCTTGGGAGAACGAAAAACAATCCGCTCGGTTCCCTGCCCCAAAAGAAAAGGACGCAGTTCGTCCATTGTAAATGTATCCATAACGCCCCTCCGACAATTTCTACCTACCGGTAAGTATACAATGCAAATTATACCAAAATTTTTGACCGTTTTTGCTATAACCGTATACGCACCGGCAAAAATTTATACGGGGAACATAAACAACAAGCGCGCTTCTAATCCTAAAAATAGCTTTCCAACCGTGGTTCCGTTTTCTATAATATAAAAAGAAACAGCCGCACCGCGCGGCGTG
This sequence comes from Candidatus Avelusimicrobium sp., assembly GCF_051874775.1. Classification (GTDB taxonomy): domain Bacteria; phylum Elusimicrobiota; class Elusimicrobia; order Elusimicrobiales; family Elusimicrobiaceae; genus Avelusimicrobium. Next base: position 15,266 of record NZ_JBJEGE010000026.1, on the reverse strand, counting down.
CCACGGAGGGATAATATGGACATCACTACCATCAACAAACAAGTCCAACAGGAAAGCCTTTTTTTACAAGATTTAAGAAGAGAAGTCGGCAAAGTAATCGTAGGGCAAGACGCTCTGGTGGAAAAAATGCTCGTTGCTCTCTTGGCTGACGGACATATTTTAATTGAAGGGGTTCCCGGCCTTGCCAAAACCTTGGCTGTTAAAACGTTGGCACAAGCCATTCACGCCCAGTTTCAGCGCATTCAGTTTACACCCGATTTATTGCCCGCCGATATTACCGGAACCTTAATTTTCAACCCCAAAGACGGAATGTTCTACCCCAAACGCGGCCCCGTGTTTTCCAACTTTGTACTGGCCGACGAAATTAACCGTTCGCCAGCCAAAGTGCAAAGCGCTCTCTTGGAGGCGATGCAGGAGCGGCAGGTAACCATCGGCGAGCAGACGTATAAATTGCCCGAGCCGTTTATGGTTATGGCCACGCAAAACCCCGTGGAGCAGGAAGGCACATACCCCCTTCCCGAAGCGCAGGTGGACCGCTTTATGCTTAAAGTGCTCGTCACGTATCCCACCAAAGAAGAGGAAAAACTGATTTTGGAACGGATGGCGGGACACAAAAAATTTGAACTGAACACCCAAGTTACACCGGAAATGATTTTAAAAGCCCGCGCAGTAACGGACGGAATTTACGTAGACGAAAAAATCAAAAACTATATTGTAGAGCTTGTTTTCGCCACGCGCGACCCGAAAGGCGCCGGACTTGAAAAACTGGCTTCGTTTATTTCCTACGGCGCCAGTCCGCGCGCGACGATTTTCCTCACGCAGGCCGCCAAAGCTTACGCCTTCTTAAACGGGCGCGGCTTCGTTACGCCGGAGGATATCAAAGCCGTCGGCCTTGACGTATTGCGCCACCGCGTGCTTTTATCGTACGAAGCGGAAGCGGAAAACGTAACATCCGACCAAATCGTCAAGCAAATCTTTGACGCCGTAGACGTGCCGTAATTTCCGCACGGGGGTAAAACGTGGATACCGCGGACATTTTAAAAAAAGTACGCCAAATTGAAATCCAGACGAACAAACTGGTTTCGGAGACCTTCGCCGGAGAGTATTTAAGCGCGTTTAAAGGGCAGGGCATCGAATTTGCCGAAGTGCGCGAATACAACGCCGGCGACGACATCCGCTCCATCGACTGGAACGTTACCGCACGCACCGGCGTACCGTATATCAAAAAATACAACGAAGAACGCGAATTGACACTCATCATCGCGTGCGATGTTTCTGCTTCGCTTCAATTTGGATCAACAGATAAACTCAAGCAGGACGCCGCCGCCGAACTGACGGCCTTATTCGCTTTTTCTGCGCTGAAAAACAACGATAAAGTAGGGCTAATGCTGTTTTCAGATCAAATTGAACTGTTCGTTCCCCCCAAAAAAGGCAAAAAGCATATCTTGCGCCTGATTCGCGAAGTAGTCGCGTTTGAACCCCAAAGAAAAGGAACCGATATCGGCCTGTGCTTGGAAACGCTGACCAAAGTAATGAAACGTCAGGGTATTTTGATTTTGATTTCGGACTTTTTGGCCCCCGTCGAATCGTTTTCCAAATCTTTTAAACTGGCCGCCAAAAAATTTGACTTGATTCCCGTCATTCTAAAAGACAAACTGGAAGAAAAACTGCCGCGCCTCGGCGTTTGTTTGGACGTAACCGACCCCGAAACAGGCAAGAACGATTTAATCTCGCTTGCTTCCGGCGAAACCAACAACACATTGCACAGCTACCGCACACGCCTGAAAGAAGAGCTCCACGCACTTTTTAATCCGTACAAAATAGAATCCATTTTGGTAGACACTGCCGAACCGCCGTCGGATCCGGTCATTGCGTTTTTTAAACGCCGCGCCAAAAAAATAAGGAGATAACCGGTGAAAAAAATTTTTTCTTTCCTTATATTAGCTGTTTTATCGCCGCTGGCCGCCCAAGAATTAAATCTGGTGGAAAAAAATGCGCCGGAAAAAGTGACCTTCGCACAGCCGTTTACGCTAAGCTACGGAGTCAGCCACACGCCCGATTACCAAGTAAAGGTGGACGAGCAATCACTCTCCCGCGACTTTGAAATTCAAACACAGTCGGTCCAGCAGAACTCCGCAGGAACCGCTACATTTACTTTTACCGTCCTGCCGTTTACGCTCGGCAAATCCACCTTTACAGCCACATTTTTACTTATCCAAAATGGCAAAACGGCTGCCACGCTTGAAGAACCTGTGTATATTACCGTTTCTCCCGCAAAAACGTTCAACGATAAAAATTTCCGCGAAATCCGCGCGCCGCAAATTCCTGCCGGCTGGCTGACGTGGCTGCTCGCCGCACTGGCTGCATTAGCCTTTATTACCGTCGTGTACGTATGGCGCAAAAAAATGCAGGAAAAATCCCTTTCCGTGCACCAAGCACCGGAAGATACCCGCCCGTCTGATGAAATTGCGTTCTCCAAAATCGACGCCCTCCTTAACAGCGGTCTTTGGGAACAGCAGCAGTACAAACTGTTTTACATTACACTTTCCGATATCCTGCGGGAATACCTGTGGCGGCGGTTTCAAATTGACGCATCGGCCGATACGTCGGCGGAACTCTTGCGCCGCATAAAAAATATACCCGAGATATCCCCTTTATTATTCGCCCTGCGGAGCTTTTTAAATTCGGGAGATCTCGTCAAATTCGCTAAAGCCGTTCCCGAAGAAGATGTGCGCAACAAAGACGTACAGATCCTGCGTAAAATCATTCGCGAAACTTCGCCGAAAGAAATTTTGCCCGAAGGACAGGAGGGTGCAAAATGATTTATTTCTTTATCATCAGCACGGGGCTTCTGTTGGGGACGCTCATCGCTTCGCTTTTTGTCCGCACCCAATCCAAATGGATGACGGCCGCCGTCGCCGCTGCGGGGGCTGCGGCTTTTTCTGCCGCCGTCGCCTTACTGTTTATGCGTTTTGCCGCAGACCGCGCCGAATTTATGTACCCGTGGGCGTTTTTACTGCTCATTTTGCCTTTCGGCGTATTTTTGGCCCACACGTTGATGCGCGGTGTACTGACGCGGCGGATGAACTACTCTATGGTGCACCTAAAAATAGAACAAAGCTCCTTGCGCGTCTTGTTTACACACTGGCTGCCCGTTACGCTCTATACGGCAGCGCTTATTTTAATGATTATCGCTCTTGCCCGCCCCGTACGGGTGGACCGCACCGTTTTACCCCCTTCGGAAGGGATTGATATCATTCTGCTGATGGACGTATCAGCTTCTATGCAAAAAATAGACTTTTATCCTAACCGTTTCATCGCCGCCCAGCAGACGGCGGACCGTTTTATCGCTAAACGCCCAAACGACCGTATTGGCGCAGTGGCGTTTGCCAAGGCAGCAATGCTCCAAGCACCGCTGACCTTAGACCACGACGCTTTAAGGGAGTATATTAATTCTTTATATGTGGGAATGGTAGACCCTAATTATACTGCTATCGGAGATGCAATCGGCGTAGCCGCCAACCACTTAAAAGACAGTAAAGCTAAAAGCAAGGTGATCATCTTGCTAACGGACGGAGACTCCAACGCCGGAACGATTGAACCGTTAATGGCAGCCAAAGCCGCCGCCGCATACGGCATACGCGTCTATACGGTGGGAACCGCCAGCGCACCGGACCGTAACCCGTATGCCAGTTCTACAGATGAAATTAACGAAGGACTGATGATGGAAATTGCCTCTTTAACGGGCGGAAAATACTACCGCGCCAACAACGAAAAAGAACTAGATAAAATTTACGACACCATCAACGAACTCGAAAAAACGGAATTTGCGCCCAGCGCCACAATCCACCGGACGGACTATTTTCAACCGGTTCTGCTGCTCGCGCTTTTGTGTGCGCTTTTGGCGCTTACGCTTGAAAAATTATTTTTAATCAAGGTGCCTTAATATGGAACTTTTCGCCCATCCCATTTACTTTTTTTATTTCCTGCCCGCGGCGGGGCTGACCGCCCTCGTCTTTTGGGCCGGAGGCAAATTAAAACGCCGCGCCATACACTTTTTGTTCGGGCCGCAGGCTTATCAAAAGCTTACCCAAAATCTTCGTCCGGCGGCCAAATGGCGGACGGCCCTGTTCTTTTTGGCGGAATTTTTCCTTTTTGCCGCACTGGCCGGGCCTCAATGGGGGACGGAAATTATTGAGGCGCAGGGGGCGTTCGCACAGACGGTTATCGCCGTAGATGTTTCCGCTTCTATGCGCGCAAGAGACTTGCGGCCCGACCGTTTAGACAATGCCAAAAATATGCTGCGGATGTTGGTCAGCAATTTAAAAGAAGAACGCATCGGTATTATTGCGTTTACGTCGAAGGCGTTTATACAATGTCCGATTACTACGGACGAGGACGCTCTGCAATACTTTATTTCCGCCCTGCGCCCCAATATGCTGCCCGTCAATGGTACGTCGCTTGCCGCGCCTGTATCTCTTGCGGCCAGAATGCTTTCTAAATATCCCGGGCAAAAAGCCCTTATCCTGCTGACAGACGGAGAAGACCACCTGCCCAAAGACCTAGAACAAGCCAAACAGACCGCCGCCCAGTACGGGGTGCGCATCATCGCCATCGGTATCGGCACCAAGGAAGGTACGCTGATCCCCGATGAAATCGATAGTGCGGGCAATATTTCCTCTTACAAAAAAGACAGACAGGGCAATACCGTCGTTTCCAAATTGGACGAAAAAACGCTCGCCGAACTGGCACAGGCCTCCGGCGGGGTATACATTTCTTACACGACGCCCGCCCAAGTGGCGGCCAAGGTGGAAGAATCCCTGCGCGGGCTGGATAAAACACTCTCCAGCTCAGTAAAACGCGCAGCATACAAAAACCGCTACCAAATTCCGCTTTTGCTGGCAATGTTCTGTCTGACGGGCTACCTGCTCTGGCCGCGCGGACGTAAACCAAAAGACGGATCAAACGGGAAAAAAGAAATATAAAAAGGTAAAATAAGAATATGAGGAAACTAATTCTGCTTTTACTGATGTTTACCGCTTGCTCCGCTTGGGCCGGAGTACAGGCGGATTTGCGCGAAAGCGGAAAACTTTATCAAGAACAAAAATACGGGCAGGCGCTCGCCAAATACAACGAAATTCTGCGCTATTCCCCCCAAAATGAGGATGCTTCTTTCGGTGCAGGGGCAGCCGCCTATTATTTAAAAGACTATGGTACTGCCGAATCCGCATTTAAGCAAGCCGTCCGTCAGGAAGGGAAACTTCAGCAAGATGCGTTATTTAATTTAGGCAACGCCTATTACCGCGCGGGAGACAAACAACAAGCCAAAGAAATCTACCGCCAAGCCATTTTGAAAAATCCCAAAGATAAAGAAGCCGTCCATAATTTACAGCTTATTTTGGAAGAACAGCAAAATCAAAACAACCAAAACGACCAAAATAATCAAAACCAAAACCAAAATTCCTCCAACCAAAGCGGCGGCGGAAACAATAACGATAAAAATTCCTCGGAGGAGCAACAACAAAACACCGCCCAAGATAAAGAAAATAAAGACGCGGCCCAACGTGTTATGCAAATGGCGCGCGAAAACGAATACAAAAAACCGCAGGCGGCAGGAACGGCCCAAGACGATACAGTAGAAAAAGACTGGTAATTATGAAAAAGATATTTTTATTTCTTTCCCTTCTGCTCAGTGCAAGCGTATGGGCCGCAGCCCAAGTAACCCTAACCGCCTCCGTTGACAAAAATACGCTTACGCTGGACGATGAAATCACGCTCTCCGTACGGGTAGCGGGAGCCTCGGGCAACGTCATTATGCCGCAGCTGCCCAGTCTGCCCGCTTTTAATGTCTATTCACAAGAGATGGAACAAAGCACTATCAACGGGAACACCTCGCTTGAGTTTCGCTATGTACTGCTTCCGCGTTTTGCAGGGCAAGCCACTATTGGGCCGGTAACATTTAACCACAACGGCAAAACGTATAAAACAGCGCCTATTTCCATACGAATTTACCGCAACGCGCAAAGCCTGCCCGCCGCGCAGCAGCGCGCGCGGGTAAAAACAGTTGAAAAGGCTGATCCGTCTTTGCCTCCGTTGGAAGCGTCTCTGGCCAACCAAGCGTATGCCCGCGGAGACGAAAAATACTTTTTGATATCAGCTGTCAGCAATAAAACGCCGTACGTTAACGAACCGTTTATGCTTGCCGTGCGTTTTTATTATTCCCAGCAGTTTTACGAAGCGCCTTACCAAAAACCGTCCGTAAGCAACCTCTTTATGCAATCTGCCACAACGGCACAAGGCTCGCAGGTTATCGGCGGAACACTTTACCGATACGAAGAGCAGCGTTACCTGTTGATTGCGGCCAATGCAGGAACGGCAGAAATAGGGCCGGCCTCCGTACAATACCAAACGGGCTCATCGCCGATGTCGGCCTTTGACCGTCTGTTTGGAGGGGCCGCCGTATCCGAAGTTAAAACCGCCGAATCTACCCCCATTACCATTCAAGTCCGCGCACTTCCGGCAGAAGGAAAACCTGACTCTTTCTACGGGGCGGTGGGTGAAGACTACACGCTGTCCGCCAACGTTGACCCCGTTAACGTGGAAGCAGGCGAAGCCGTCAACGTAACTGTAACCGTCAAAGGACCCGATAATTTAAAATCTACCGGAGACTTAATTTTCCCAAAAATGAACGGATTTAAAGCTTATCCCGCCGCGCCCGAATCCGGCTCCTTGCCTTCCTCTAACGGATCAGCTTTGGGCTACAAAACCTTTAAGACCGTGATTGTTCCTTCCGCATCCGGCGTGTATGTGGTGCCATCCGTCAAATGGTCCTATTTTAATCCGCGTACTAAAACTTACCAAATACTGCATACCAATCCCATAAAACTTACGGTAACACCTTCTACCAAAACCGAAAATGGATTTAATTTTGCTTCTGCCGCCCACACCTCTAACGGACTGCAAACGCTTGGAAGCGATGTGCGGTATTTAAAAACCGATTATGCGCCTGAATCCGGCATACTGGCGAAACTGCCCCAATACAAACAATTAAACGCTTTCTTTTTATTCTTACTGGCCGCCAGCGTATTATTTGCCGCCATAGGCAAGAAATCCATTGCCCAAAAGCGCGCTTTTTCCGATGCAAAACGTGCACTCAAACAGGCCGCAGGAGAAGAGGCCGTAGCCGATGCCGTATCGGCCTATTTACAGAAAAAACTACACATCAGCACCGGAAGCCTGCCCTTAAAATCCATTTTAGCCGCTTTAAAACAGCACGGTGTAAAACCGTCTACGGCTGAGGCGTTTTCCCTTTTGTGGCAGCGCTTAGATGCAGCACGTTTTGCCCCCGGCGCAAACGCTAGTGCTACAAACCTTTCCACGCAGGCGCTTGACGTGCTTAGACTGCTCGAGGAGGAAACCAGATGACGCGTAAATTATTTCTTTTCGCGATAACCTGCCTGCTATGCTTTGCAAATACCCTTTGGGCACAGAACGTAATGGAACAAGCCGAAGAATCTTACCGTCAAGGCAAGTTTTCGGTCGCACTCGGACTGTATGAAGAAGAATTAAAAAATCGCCCAAACGACCCTTTTGTTTACTACAATATAGGAAATTGCTATTTTAAAATGGGGAGCAAAGGCTTAGCCGCGGCCAATTACTACCGCGCGTTTAAACTGGCCCCGCGGGATTCTGACATCCGCCACAATCTTTCCCTTGCGCTTTCTTCCGGTGGGGAACGGTTTGTTCCGGCGGGAATGCCGATAGTGCTCCATCAAGCTTTTTTCGCGTTGTCGTACGATGAGCTGAAAGGTCTGTTTTTACTGCTCTTCTGGATAAGCTGCACATTGGGAAGCGTATGGCTTGTCAAACGTAAATTCGGCCGCGTACTGGCAACAGTTGTTGTTATATTTATGCTGTGCGGCGGATGGCTGTGGTGGCGGCATACACTTGAAACCGAACCGCTTGCGGTGGTAGCCGCGCCTTCCGCCGAAATACGCAGCGGCCCGGGAACCAATTTCCCCGCCAGTGCAACAGCAGCGCAAGGGCATTTACTTTTGGTACTGGACGGAAAAGATTCGTGGTATAACGTTATCGTGAAATCCCAAGGCTTAAAGGGCTGGGTGGAAAAAAGCGCGGTGGAAAAAATTTAATTTCTAAAAGAGGTGTTTATGTTTGTACAAAATCAAGCCGAAGAACTGATTAAAGCCGTTACATACGTCAAAGAACACTTGGCGGAACAAGTAGAAAAATTGGCCGCTGAGGTGATTAAAGCGTTCAAAAACGGCAACAAAGTGATTTTAATGGGTAACGGCGGCAGCGCGGGCGACGCGCAGCACATTGCTGCGGAATTTGTGGGCCGCTTTAAAAAAGAACGTCCTTCCCTGCCGGCGTTGGCGTTAAATACCAACACCTCCACGCTTACCGCCATCGGCAACGATTACTCGTATGATGTGGTTTTTTCGCGCCAGATTGACGGTTTTGCCAAGGAAGGGGACGTTGTCATCGGCATTTCCACTTCCGGTAACAGCAAAAACGTATACCTCGCTTTGGCGCTTGCCAAGCGCAAAGGCTGTATTACGGCCGGTTTTTTGGGCAAAGACGGCGGTACCATTAAAGAAGTATGCGATATTCCCCTTACCGTAGCCGTAAAAGACACGCCGCACATTCAGGCCTGCCACATTTTTATGGGCCATTGTATGTGCGACTTGGTGGATCAGGCGTATTAATATGAAAATAGCCGTCGGATGCGATCACGCGGGTTTCCCGCTCAAAGAAACCGTTATCAACCAAATAAAACATTTGGGGCACGAGGTTATTGACTGCGGGACGTTTTCCTGCGAACGGGCCGACTACCCCGACTATGCCGATAAAGCGGCCAAGTTGGTTGCCGCGGGTAAAGCCGATCGCGCTATTTTAATCTGCGGAAGCGGCGTAGGCGTTTGCGTAACGGCGAATAAAACAAAAGGCATACGCGCCTGCGTCTGCCACGATGCATACAGTGCCAAACAAGCCGTGGAACACGACGCGCTGAACGTGCTGTGTTTGGGTGCGCGGATTATCGGCCCCTCCATAGCCGAGGAGCTGACGGAACGATTTTTAAAGGCGTCTTTTTTGACAGGCACCCGCCACGAAGGACGCTTAAACAAAGTAAAAGCGATTGAAGAAGCAAATTTTAAATAAGGCCCCAGCGGTCTTTATAAAAAGGATGAAGAAACGTATGAATACACAAGCAACACCTATGGCCGAAGGAATTATCCGTGAAGGCGAAATCAAACTGGAAGGACTGGAATTTAATACCAAATTCTGGGCCAAGGATCCCACCCTCTGGAAACACGATAAAGAACACATTGAATTTATCCCTAAATTTCTAGGCTGGCAAAAAGTGTACGATTGGACGCTGAAACATCTTGATGAAGTACAAACTTTTGCAAACGACGTAAAACAAAATTTCAAACATTGTGTAATTATGGGTATGGGCGGTTCTTCGCTCGCCCCAGAGGTATTCCGCAGCGTGTTTGGCAAACAGGAAGGCTGGCCGGAACTTATTGTGCTAGACACTACCAACCCCGACTGGGTCGCCTCTGCACGCGAACGCATTAATCCGGCAGAAACCCTATTTATCTTCGCCAGCAAATCCGGCGGCACGGTAGAGCCGTCCTCCCAGTTTGCGTATTTTATGGACGAAGTAAAAAAATCCGGCATAAAAGAAGCGGGCCAAAACTTCGCTGCTATTACTGACCCGGGCACCGGACTGGAAACGCTGGCTAAAAAACACAACTTCCGCAAAATCTTCTTAAATCCGGCCGATATTGGCGGACGCTTTTCCGCACTGTCGCTGTTCGGTATCGTACCCGCCGCCGTTATGGGGGTGGATGTAAAGAAAATTCTGACGATTGCCAAAGAACAAGCCGCCACCTTCGCGCCGGAAGCCCCGATCAAAGACAACGCCGCCGTAAAACTCGGTGCGTTTATGGGCGCCTGCAACGTCAACCATTCAAAAGATAAGCTGACGCTTTTGACCCCTTCCGATTTTGCCACGTTCGGTTTATGGGCGGAACAGCTGGTGGCTGAATCTACCGGCAAAGAAGGCAAAGGTATCGTTCCCGTAGCGGGCGAACCGCTTCGCAAAAATTTCGACTACCGCGAGGACCGCTTCTTCGTGCACCTTTCTACCGGAAGCGAGGACGACAAACGTGTCAGCGCCGTTTCCGACGATTTAGCTAAACGCGGTTACCCCGTAATGACGATTGAACTGCCCAACACTTACTATTTGGGAGCGATGTTCCTCTTGTGGGAAATCGCTACCGCCGCTGCGGGAGCCATCTTGGGTATCGATCCCTTCGACCAACCCAACGTACAGGAAGCCAAAACACTGGCCAAAAACATTTTAGCCGAACTCAGCGCGGGCAAAATTCCTGCTGAAATTAACGCTCCCCTGCTCGTTTCCAAAGATATCGCGGGAGACGTGAAACTGAGCACGCTGGCGCAAGATTTATATTCCATTTTGGAAAGCAACGATTATGTAGCTGTACTGCCTTATTTGAACCCGTCTAAAGACGTGGACGAAGCAGTACTCGCCCTGCGCGATAAAATTATGGAACGCACCAAACGCGCCGTTTTGTTCGGTTATGGTCCGCGGTATTTACACTCTACCGGCCAGCTCCATAAAGGGGACGGCAACAACGGCGTATTTTTGATTTTATCCGCCGACCCGAAAAACGACATCAAAATCCCGGGGCAGAATTACACGTTCGGACAACTCTGCAACGCGCAGGCTCTGGGCGATTTTCAGGCGCTTGAATCCAAGGGCCGCCGCGTCATTAAAATACACTTGGCACAGCCCGTGGCAGAAGGGATTAAACAAATCAGCGACCAGTTCTAATCTCGCCATCTTAACAGGGCGGTCCGCTTAAGACCGCCCTTTTTATTGTTATCACTATGAAAAAAGTTTTTATTCAAACCTACGGCTGTCAGATGAATATTGCCGATTCGGAAGAAATGTTTGCCCACCTCGCCGCGCGCGGGATGACGCATACCGATAATTTGGACGAAGCCGATGTGGTACTTATCAACACTTGCACCGTGCGCGACCACGCCGAACACCGCGCCGTTTCGTTTTTGGGCAGACTGAGTGCGTGGAAAAGAGAAAAATCCGGACGACGCGTAATTTTCGCCGGCTGCGCCGCACAGCGTTTGGGGGAAAAATTAAAACAACATTACCCTTTTTTAGATATTCTTTCCGGCGCAAAAAACATCGAAAATTTTAGCGACACATTGGACAACAGCGGCCTTTTTCCCGCCGAGTCCCCCCAAGGAGACCCCTTAAAACCGAATTTGACGGGATACGTCACCATTATGCGCGGGTGCAATTTTGCGTGCACCTACTGTATCGTTCCCACCGTGCGCGGCCCCATTAAATGCTTGCCGCAGGACGAAATTTTGCAAGCTGTCCGTCGCAAAACCGCTCAAGGAGCGACCGAAATTATGTTGTTGGGGCAAACAGTTAACGCTTATTGCGACGGAAACACCTCTTTTGCCGACTTACTCAACCGCGTAAGCGAAATTTCGGGTGTACAGCGCGTGCGCTTTACCAGCCCGCACCCCATTTATTTCACGCCCGCATTTTTGGAAGCCGTCAAAAGCAATCCCAAAATTGCCCATCACGTACATCTGCCCGCCCAAAGCGGTTCTTCCAAAGTATTAGCCGAAATGAAACGCGGCTATACGCGCGAAACGCTTTTGGAAAAAATACGGGCGTTAAAGGGAATCGGTATGAACATCTCCACCGATTTGATTGTCGGGTTTCCGACGGAAACGGAAGCGGACTTCGAGCAAACCTTGACGCTTGTGGAAGAAGCGGGGTTTTCCGCTGCGTTTTGTTATAAATATTCCCCCCGCGAAGGTACGCCTGCCGCTAAGATGACGCTTCACTCGGACAAAATACTGGAACAAAGGCTTGAGATTTTGTTAAATAGAGTAAGAGGTCTTGCTGAACGCGCCTACCAAAAACAAATCGGCACAGAGCAGGAAGTGCTGATGGAAAGCGAAAACAAGGGCCGATCGTCGGGCAATTTTTGGGTAAAGACCCATAAAAACTATCCGGCGGGAAGTTTGGTAAAAGTGAACATTGAAAAAGCAGACGGAACTTTATTATTTGCGAGGGACTGATTATGACGAAGAAAAAGAATTTTTCCGAAAAACGCAAACATCCGCGTATGCCGGTAATCAGCAATTTGATTGAACCGGTCAACTTACACTACAAAACCGAGGACGGAAAGGAAACATCGCTTGTCGCCATTTTAGCGGATTTATCCGCTTCCGGTATGCGGATGATCAGCTTTTTGGGCGCACCGCTGGCGGACCGTTTTGCTATCAGTCTCCAACTCCCCGGGGCAGGCAAAATGGAAGTAAGTGCGAAGCTGGCGTGGGTAAAACAGCGCGAGAACATCTATACTATTGGGATTGAATTTGTCAAAATGGCGGATAAAGACGCCAAACTCATCAGCGAAATGGCCGATGATTTTAACGATTGCGATACGCGCATTTTGTTAAAACTGCCCGACGTGTGCGTACCTGATTGCAAATGCAATAAAATCTGCAATAAAATCCAGAAAGACGAAAGCCTTTTTGAAGACAAATAGTTCCG
>NZ_JBJEGE010000026.1:0-2520 GCF_051874775.1 Candidatus Avelusimicrobium sp. | reverse complement strand
AAATCTGCAATAAAATCCAGAAAGACGAAAGCCTTTTTGAAGACAAATAGTTCCGACAAACACTCCGCAAATAGAAACCGGCGCGTTATGTGCGCCGGTTTTTTAATACGTTTTTACTTAACAATGGTCCAACGATTACCGCCAGTACTGGTATCCGCCCCCAAATGTTTACACATCTGTTTTGCCCATTCAAATTTATCTCCGTCGCTTTGCGTACCACAAGCAATAGAATCCAAGCCGCCTGTTTGCCAGCGGTAAAAAAGAATATACGGCTTTGTCTTGCTGGTTGCATGAACAGAAAATTCTGGAGAGATATTATAGATAAAATGTTTGCTTTCCGGCACCGCCACATCCAACGCCGCGAAATCGGACGCATATGCGCCATTTGCCATATAATACACTTCTTGCGCGTCCCGTAACGTTTTAAGGACGGTCAAAGCCTCGGCGGCGCGCGCTTTTTCCACCGCCCATTCATACTGCGGAAGTGCCACCGCCGCTAAAATACCAATAATTAATACAACCACCAACAACTCTATTAAGGTGAATCCTTTCATTTTATTTTCCTCATTAAAAAGTCTCATCCTGAAAGTTTTCTGCTCAGAATCTACCGATTTTAAGCAAACAATACACAATCAGAATATCCCAAACAGAAACACTACGGAATGCCCCTATGGTATCAAAAAAAAAAAACGGGTCAAGGCCCAGAGGCTGGGCTCCCCTCTTGTCCGCGCTCCTCTGATTAACCAAGCCACACCGTTTTAGATATGCCGCTATCCCGCGAAACAGCTTTCCAAACCCACTCCCATAAAAAGTACAATATAAATATGCAACCTATCGTCCTCTGCGGCCCGACCGCATCCGGCAAAACCGAACTGGCGCTTGAACTAGCGCGCCAGACAGACGGAATCATTCTATCCGCCGATTCGCGCCAAGTGTACAAACGCCTCACCGTCGGCACCGCTAAACCTGCGGGCGCTTGGCAAAACGGCGCGTATAGAGTGGACGGGGTACCGTATTATCTGGTGGATTTTTTGGACGTAACGGACACGTTTAACGCCGGAGCATTTAAAGCGCGCTCCGGGGAAATCATCCGGCAAAACTCCGGTCGCCAAATTATTTTTGCCGGCGGAACGGGAATGTATCTGCACGCGTTTTTTGTAGGAATGGATGACCTCCCGCAAAGCACACCCCAAACGCGCGAAATACTCCAAAAACTGCTTACCGAACACGGAAAGGACGGGCTGCACCAAGCCTTGCGGGCAAAAGACCCCTCGTCGGCTGAAAAAATCCCTGCAGGAAACGTCCAGCGCACGATGCGAGCCTTGGAACTTTATATGCTCACGGGTAAACCGGCCAGCGAACTTAAAAGCGGAAAATTTTTCAAACTGCCCGACGAAAAATCATCCTTTTGGGTTTATTTGGATTGGGAGAAAGAAGCGTTAAACGAACGCATCGCGCATCGCACGGAGCAGATTTTTGACGGAATGACCGAAGAAGCCCGCACTCTTCTTGCCGAAGGATACACAGCAGATACCCCCGCTTTAAAAAGCCTGGGCTATCCGCAAGCAATCGCGTTTTTAAAAGGGGAACTTTCGCGCAAAGACGCGGTGGAACGTGTCGCCACGCTTACGCGCCAATACGCCAAACGGCAGCGCACATGGTTTAACCGCTATACGAACGCCCTGCGCATACCGCTTGCCTGCGCGGCGGATTTTGACGCAAAAAAAATTGCGCGGGACATTTTATCCCGCGGCAAGTAAATCATTTATCCAGTAGGTCGTTGAGTTCTTTGGCACCGTGCGCGCGAAGCAAGGCGACCTCCGCCGCTAAACCGTGCTTTTCTTCGTATTGCAATGCCAAGGAAAGCGGACATCTGTATTCGTTTTTTTCTTGTCCAAAATGCCCTTCGCTTAACTCAATCAGTTTTTTGCTGGCGGGTTCGCGCCAATGCCCCAAATAATTTACATTTGCGCCCTTTTCCACCAGTTTGCGGAGGACAGGTTTGTTGCCTGTTTCTATCGCTAGAAAGAGGGGCGTTTCAAACGGCGTAAAGCCGCACGCATCTAGATCTATTTTTTCTTCTAAAAGATCCAATGCCTCCTTTGTGCGGTAATGCCGAATAGAGCTTAACAGCTGTTTTTCTTTTTCACCAAATGACATTTTATCCCTCTTTTTTTATTTTAACAAATAAATTTTCGCCAAAACAACCAACCGCACCCGCCTAATTTTGGACATTTTTGCCCCACGTGTGCACACAGAAAGGAAAACTAAAAAGGATTATTCAAATACCGCCAAGGCATAAAAAAATCCGCCCCCAAACTGCGGGGGCGGAAAAGGCAAATACCTTAAAACGCTTACAGACCAGAACCAGCAGCAGCGGGCTTAATACAACTAGACCCTGCCGGAAATACAGCCATCGTCCCCGCAGTTCCCTCAGCGGCAGCTGTACCATCTGTAGTCGCTTCCGTACCATCACTGCAGCATTCCTTAGTATACGCATCAATACCGCAGAAATCCGCA
>NZ_JBJEGE010000025.1:0-10311 GCF_051874775.1 Candidatus Avelusimicrobium sp. | reverse complement strand
GCTGGGTGGGTGCGTCCAACTGCGATATGGAAAAAGGCGAACTGCGCGTGGACGTAAACATTTCGTTGCGCCCCGTCGGGCAGGAAAAATTCGGCACGCGCGCGGAAATCAAAAATTTGAACTCGTTTAAAGCCGTTAAAGACGCGCTGACGTACGAAATCGGCCGCCAAACGGAAATTTTGAATGCGGGCGGCCAAGTCAAACAGGAAACGCGCCTGTGGGATAAAGAAGCACTGGTCACCAAACCCATGCGCTCCAAAGAAGACGCGCTGGATTACCGCTACTTCCCGGAACCCGATTTGCCGCCCGTGGTACTTGCGGAAGAATGGCTCGAAAGCATCAAAAAAGGCATGCCGGAACTGCCCGCTTCCAAGGAAGCGCGGTTTGAAAAGGCCGGGCTCTCCGCTTATGACGCGGGGGTATTGACGAGTTCGCGCGAAATTTCGGACTATTTTGAAGAAGTCACCAAGAGCGGCAAAGTGTCTTTAAAAACCGCTTCCAACTGGATTCAAACCGACCTTTTGGGTATGCTTAACGCCGAAAAGAAGGAAATCCAGGATTCTCCCATCCCGGCCGCGCGCCTGGCGGAACTTTTGGAAATGGCCGAAAGCGGCAAAATCAACCGCAAGCAGGCCCGCGAAGTGTTCGACGAAATTTGGAAAACGGGCGAAGCCCCTGCCGCCGTGGTGGAAAAACGCGGTATGGTGCAGGTGAGCGACGAAGGCCAGCTGGAAGAATGGGCCAAGGCCGCCATTGCCGCCAATCCCAAAGCTGTGGCCGATTACCAAAAAGGTAATAAGGTTGCTATCGGGGCGCTCGTGGGCGGAGTGATGAAGATGAGCAAAGGCAAAGCCAATCCGCGTATCATCAGCCAGATGCTTGGCAAGTTGCTTGGATAATTTGTACGGGAAGTTTATAAACGCGGAGTCTGGTAAGGCTCCGCGTTTTTTTGCCTATCTTACAGAGAATATTTGGCAGATTTCCAGAAGTTGTACTATAGTGATAAATACGCTGCGGTAATTAGTCGGAGATAGTTTTTATGGTTTATAAATAAATGAAAGCAAGTTCTGGCGAATATGGTCGCGGCGCCAAGAAAAAAAGTTTTCGCTGTCGCCGCAGGTGCAATAGTACGGCGTTTTCAGGTTAGCGGCCGTGAGCCCCGCTAACTGGAGCTGTAAACTGATTTCCGCGTTCAAATCCACGAAAATTTTTCCTTCTTTATGAATGACACTGCACACGGAAAACTGGCGTGCTACATCTTCCTGTACCTCAAAACAGCAGCTTTGGATGTGTGGTCCTGCCCATGCATAAATGAGGCCTTGTGCACCGGCCTCTTTCATTGCCAGTGCGGTTTTATAAGGAAGCTGCGCCGCCACGCCGCGCCAGCCGCAGTGCGCAAGAGCAAAAACATTGGCAGTTTCATCCCACAAAAAAAGTGGTACACAATCGGCCGTCTGAATGACACCGCCCCAGCCGCCGCACGAAAAAATCCACGCGTCGGCATCTTGTGCTGGGCGGCTTAACAGCGAAAGAGCATCCGCGTCGGACGCAATGCGGATAATCTTGTCCGAATGGATTTGATGAAAGCGCAGCATTTTATCCTGAGGTATGCCCAATTTGCCAAAGACCTCGTTTTGGTTGGCGGTTTGGCGCATATCCCCCGCGTGACGGGAGACAGTTCCTCCGATTAATCCTTCGGAAAGCATCCGGTTATCTGCGTATATATTCATACGTTTAATTTTTTGAGGCGTACCGTACCGATTTTTTCGGACAGTAGACAGCCCGCAAGACGTTTGAAGCGTTTCGGATCGTCGCTGACGAAAACGGTCAGGCGCCCTTTGCGTTTGGGGGCGGCTTGTCGGTTTTGGGCTAAAAGCCGTTCGACGGTTTCGGCCAGAGTGTCGGCCGAGTCCACTATCGTCACTTTTTTCCCCAGCATACCGGCAATGACGGGTTTTAGAACGGGGTAATGCGTGCAGCCCAAAATTACGGTATCGGCACCGGATTTTATGATGGATGCCAAATATGTTTTTGCCGTCAAGCGCGCCACGGGCGTGTGCGCCCAGTTTTCTTCCACTAATGGTACAAAAAGCGGGCAAGCCTGTTGAAAAACCTCTGCCGTTTTTTTCCGTTTTAGAACGGCTTTGGGATAGGCGCGGCTTTTAATAGTGGCTTCCGTCCCTAAGATGGCGATTTTTCCGTTTTTGGTGGAACGTACGGCTTTTTCTGCGCCGGATTCAATAACGCCTATCACAGGGATGGAAATTTGTTTACGCAGTTCGGCAAGTGCCAGCGCGGAGGCCGTATTGCAAGCTACAACGATAAGCTTTACGCCCTGTTCCTGCAAAAAGCGCGCAATGGCGAGAGAAAAACGCGTTACTGCGGTTTTTGATTTGGAACCGTAGGGTACATTGGCCGTATCTCCAAAGTAGATAAGGTGTTCATTGGGCAGGCGCTTGCGCAGTGCGCTGAGGATGGTCAGTCCGCCCAAACCGGAGTCAAAAACGCCGATAGCTTGTTTGTTCATATTTTAATTATAGTAATTATCGGGCAGTACATGCAGGATAGAAAACATTTTCCAGTTGCGCTAGTTTGTGCTAGAATATCTGTATGCTTAAAAAAAGAATCCTATTGTTGGTGGGTGCCTTGTTATTGGTATGTGGCAGTTGGGTTGCCGCGGCGGATTCCGTCACTCCGCTGATTGTGGAGGGAAACTTTTCCGCGCAAACCAATACACCTTCCAAAGCGCAGGTATTTAATCAAAAAGCCCGTGATGCTGAAATCGCTTCCTTAAACGAGAAACTTAAACTCCGCCAGAATGAAGAAGTGATTAAGCGGATTGAACAACTTACCTCACATAATTTTTTGGACAACCGGTTTTACCTTACTTTAGCTCTTGCGTACGACGGATTGGGTAAATACGACGATGTGATTTACTACGCTGCTCAAGCGATAGCCATTACTCCGCAGGATCCACGTGCGTATATTTTACGTGCGGGGGCCTATTTAAAACAAGGTCAGTACGAACGCTGCCAGATAGATTTGGATACCGCGCTTAAATTGAATCCTAAATCCAGTTTGGCGCAAAAATATCAGGCCGAATTGGATAAGAAAACTTTTGTCGTGCGCAAACAGGAAACGCAGCCTGCCGCCCCGCAAAAAAAATCGTCCCCTACGTGGTTTATTATGTATTTTGTGGCGGTATTTGCAGCAATTTTGCTGTATGTTTATTGGCGTTATGAGGATGTATTCCACCAGCCGAAAAACGCTTTTTCCCGCAGGGAAGTGGAAGTAAAAGAACAATACGATTTTATCCGCCAAATCGGAGAAGGCGGTATGGGCAAAGTGTACGAAGCGTATGATAAAGTGCTTAAGCGCAAAGCCGCCATCAAGCGCGTGCGGCCGGAACTGGTGCGCAGCGCATACGTGCGCGAACAGTTTTTGTCAGAAGCGCGTATGGTGGCGCTGTTGCGTCACCCGTGCATTGTGGAAATTTACACGGTTATTGAGTCCGAAAGTGCGCTTTATTTAGTATTTGAATACGTGGACGGACAAACGCTTGAAACCCGTTTGGATATTGACGGGCGGCTGCCGTTCTCCAAAGCCAAGCAAATTTTTGAATATGTCTGCCGCGGGCTTCATTACGCCCACTCGCAGGACATTATTCACTGCGATTTAAAACCCGGAAATATTATGATTTACGGTAACGACCAAGCCAAAGTAATGGATTTTGGCGTGGCGAGAAAATCTATTGACCACGAAACCGGCGCGCGTACGGTGGCGGGCACTCCCGCTTATATGGCGCCTGAACAGCAGAAAGGATTTATGCGCAAGCAGTCGGATGTATACTCGCTGGCGCTTTGTTTGTATGAGGCGCTTGTCGGGCAGGTGCCGTGGACGGTAAAGGGCTTCGACATTGCCAACAAAAAAATTGTTCCCGCATCCAAACTGGCGCCGCATATTCCGCCGGCCGTGGACGGTTTGTTGGCGGATGCACTGAAAGAGGATCCGAAAGAACGCATCCAGTCTATTGACGAATTTTGGAGCCGTCTGGAAGCGATTGACCCGTTGGAAGATGAACTGGAAGAAACCCATTATTGAGTTTTGTTTAACCGGCGAGTTTAATAGAGACGGATGATTGCGTTTAGGGAATTTGCGTTGCGCTTTTTCGGTTTAACGTGTTTGAAGCGATGTTTCAAATAATGCTTCCAACTGGCGGAAGATGCGTTTATCCCCAAAATGCGGTTCCCACGTCAGCCGGAAGAGCTCGTCACTCACTGCGTATGCGGCTGCCGCACGCACTCCGCGTTTTTTAGCCAACGCATATATTGTCGCCGTTTCCATATCTACTGTCAGTACCCCGTGTTTTTGGTAATGTTTTATTTCGGCTTTTGTTTCGCAGAACAACGCGTTTGTGGTCCAGTTCTTTCCTAAGTGAAAATCTTTTCCGACTTCTTTTAGTGTTTTTGCCCAGCTGTTTAACAGGGTTTTGTCGGCCCGTATGATTTCCCGCCGCGTGTAACACGCGCAAACGCCGTCTGCACACAGTGCTTCCTGACACAACACAAGGTCCGCGGCCAATATTTCTTCCTGTAAACTGCCGGATAAGCCGATAAAGAAAATGTCTTTTACGCCGCACGCGATAAGCATTTCCGCTACGGTCGCTGCCGCGGGTGCGCCGGAGCCGAATCCGGTGACATAACAGGCATTTTTGCCTTCCAGTATATAGATGTCGGCCAAGCAAAAATATTTTTTCCACCGCGTATGGTTTTCCACGTATTTGGTCAGCGGGGAAATAGGGCACAATACCGCTTTGGGAGGCAGTTTTACATTTCGCGCAAATTGCTGCGCGTATGCTTGCGGCGTAATTAGCGCGGGCCGCGATAGTTTATTTTTTTGGGGGAATAAAAGAGTCATATTTGGTATAATTTCCCATTATAGTATTTTTTATACTATACCAAAAGAGAACGGAAATAAAAATATGCAAACAATAACCGATTTAATTGTCAGGATGAACGCTTTTTTGTGGGGCGTTCCAATGCTCGCCTTGATTGCTGGCGCGGGCGTTTATTTTACGTGGAAACTAAAATTTATTCAGCGTCATTTGCTGCGTTCGGTGTCGTTATCGGTTCAAGAAAGCCGCGCGGCGGGATCCGTTAGCGGTTTTGGGGCGCTTGTGCTGGCGTTGGCGGCGATGGTGGGCACGGGGAATATCGTAGGCGTAGCGGCGGCGGTGTCCACGGGAGGTGCGGGGGCACTTTTTTGGATGATGCTTTCGGCAGTATTTGCAATGGCGGTTAAGTATGCGGAAGCGGTATTGGCTGTCAAATACCGCGAAAAAAACGAAACAGGGGAATATGTCGGCGGGCCGATGTATGTGCTGAAAAACGGTTTAAATATGCCTAAGTGGGCCGTCATATTTGCGGGGGCCACTGCGCTAATGGGTTTTGGCGATGCGCTGATTCAAACCAATTCGCTGGTGGCTGTATATAATTCGGTATTGAATGTTCCGGCGGGATGGACGACGGGAATCGCGGTATTGTTGACGGGAACTGTCATTTTGGGCGGGATAAAGCAAATTGTTGCCGTATGCAAATGGTTGGTACCGTTTATGGCGGTATTATATATGTTGCTTTGTTTGTGGATCCTTGTTACGCATTTGCCCCAACTGCCGGACGCGTTATGGCGAATTATAAGGGAAGCATTTACAGGTTCGGCCGCACTGGGCGGCGCGGTGGGAGTCACCGTTAAAGAAGCGGTGCGTTACGGGGTGTCGCGCGGCGTGCTTTCCAACGAGGCGGGCAGCGGATCGGGCGCGATTGCCGCAGCTGCGGCCAAAACGCCCAATCCCGTGCGACAGGGGCTGATTTCGGCCACCACCGTATTTTGGGATACGCTTGTGATTTGCTTTCTCTCCGGTGTGGCGGTAGTGGTGGCGGGGAACTTTAGCGGAGGACTGTTCGGAGCGGAGTTGGCGCAGAGTGCTTTTTCTTCGGTAACGGGCGGCCCCGTGCTGTTGCTGGCAGCCTTAACGTTGTTTGCTTTTAGTACACTGGTGGGATGGAGTTATTATACGGCCGCGGCAGTGCGTTTTGTTGTGCGCGGCAAGGTGGAAAAACCCGTATATTGGATGTGGCTGGTGGTAATGGGGGTGGGCGGTTTTTTAAGCCCGAAACTGGTATGGGAACTGGCCGATACGGCGATAGCCGTAATGTGTATTCCTAATTTGCTTTCGTTGTGGCTGCTTCGTGGGGAGGTTGTTTCCGAAACGAAAAAATACTTAGCAGATGAGTTGACGCAAAATACGCGCTAAGGCGGCAAAAAACTTTACAAGCCTGTTTTTAGGTGCTATCATTTAAATATAACCGCAAACCGTAAGGCGAAAATATGCTCAAAAAATACGTTATCTCAAATAAAAAACTGTTGGAAACCGATTCCGCCTCAGCGCAGGTGTATGTGTACACGAACCCAACGGTAGAAGAGCAGCGTTTTTTGGTGGATTCGTATCAAATTGACGAGCATACGCTTACTTCCGCACTGGATCCGGACGAACTTCCCCGTTTGGAGTTTGAGCCGGAACATATCGTTACCATTTATAAACGGCCCAAAAATTATTCCGGTAAAGACCAGCTGGAATTTAAGGTGGCTTCCGTGGGAATGTTTTTGTTTGAGGATAAGCTTATCGTTGTGCTTGCCGAAGATATTCCGCTGTTTGTGGGTAAGCGTTTTTTGGCGGTTTCTACTATTAAAGAAATTTTCTTAAAACTGGTATACAATTCTATTTCGCATTATGTGGAACACTTGCGTATTATCCATATGATTTCGGAAGAAATCGAAGATAAAATGACCGAAGCAATGGACAATACATATCTGTTTAATTTATTCAGCCTTGAAAAAAGCTTGGTCTATTATGCAGAAGCCATTACCTCCAACGGTTTTGTGTTTGAAAAAATGCGGAACTTGTCCGCGCGTATCGGTTTTGACGAGAAAGATGAAGAAATGCTTGATGATATTATTGTTGAAAATATGCAATGTAAAACGCAGGCGGACATTTACTCCAACATTCTGGCGCAGCTCTTGGGGGCGCGCGCGTCCATTGTCAGCAATAACTTAAACCTGCTGATTAAAAAATTAAACGTAATTACTATCTGGATGATGGTGCCGACGCTTGTCGTAAGCGCATACGGGATGAACGTTGCGCTGCCGATGTCCCAACATCCGCACGCGTTTTGGATGCTGATGGGAATTTGTTTAATTTTGATTTGGCTGGTAATGATTTTTTGGCGGCATAAAAACTGGTAAGATAACGGCTGTACTTAACTTCTACAATTCGCAGAACGGGCAGAAAGGTTTTTTCTGCTCGTTCTTGCTTTTAAGAATAAACTGCCACGGGCGGGAGCCCGTGGCAGTTTACATGTCTAAAAAACTTATTTTTCCACTTTAATGCCGCGGAATGCGCGGTAGAGTACGGCTAACAGACCAAATACTACATACAGTGAGAATACGATGAAAATCACGTCCTGCGGGAAGCGGATCAGCATTACCACCAAAAACACGATTAAGAGCAACATCCATACAGACAGGCCTTTTTCGCGTTTAGCTTTAAATGCTGCGTACGGAATATTGGATACCATCAAGAGCGACAAAATAAGCATCGCAAACCATACAAAATTATACAAATGCGGCAGGTAAACGGTCAGCAAATGAATATTGCGTCCGCCCATATTTCCTTCCATAATGCTGTAAGAAATAGCAAACGAAGCCAAAATGGCCGCCGCCGCCGGAGTGGGCAGACCGGAAAAGTATTTTTTTGAGCCTTCCCCTGCGTAGGCCATTGCGTTAAATTTAGCCAAGCGCAGTACCCCAAAGCTCGCGTATACGCAGGCAATAGGGGCACCCCAAACGGGTTGTGTATGAAGTACAAAAAAGTACATTAAAAGTGCGGGCGCCGTGCAGAACGAAACCGCATCGGCCAGCGAGTCCATTTCCACGCCAAAATTGCTTTCGCTGCCCAAGAGGCGCGCTATGCGCCCGTCGAACATATCAAACACCATAGCAAATAAAATCAGCCAGCCCGCGTGGGCAAAGTGTCCTTTGGAGGCAGAGATAATCGCAAAAAAACCGCAGGCCAAATTTCCCAGCGTAAACAGCGAAGGAGCCGTTACTGCTCCGGTGTGTTTAAGTTTGTTGACTACGTTGCTCGCTTTTTTTTCGTTTTGCATAAAGCCTCTATTTCCACAGTGCAAGTACTGTAATACCGCCTTGAACTTTTTGCCCTTCTTTGACCATAATGCGTACTTTGTTTTTCGGCATATAGACGGCCACTTGGGAACCGAAGCGCACCAATCCTAAATGTTCCGCGGCTTTAATGTCTTGCTGCGGTTTTACCCAACATTCAATGCGCCGAGCAATCGCACCCGTAATTTGTTCTACGTGCGCAAAACGTTCCGGATCGCCGTCTTTAAACAGTTGGATAAGGTTACGTTCGTTTTTGTCGGCCGCCGGATTATTGGCAAATAAAAAAGTGCCTTTGTTGTAGAAAATGTCGCCGGTTTTACCGGTTACGGTCGCGCGCTGGACGTGAATGTCAAATACGGAAAGGAAAATACGCACGACAACAGAGTTCGGATCGTCTTCTGTTTTAATGGATAGAACTGTGCCGCAGGCCGGACAGGCGATTTCGTCATCGGCAAATGTGACGTTCGTTTTCGGATCGCGGAAGAAATACGCGCAGAAACAGGCAGCCAGTAAGGCGATGCCGCCAGCTAAACGCCAGCCGAAAAATAATAAAAAGGCGGAAACAACTGCCCCGATAGCAAAAAATTTAAGCCCCATAGGCAAAACGGTGGAAACCCAACCAAAACATTTAACGAATGTACGGTTAATGTCTTCTAACATATTTTTTATACTGGCGGGGTAAATTGAATGGCAGGAGAAATAAGAGTGGGCAGGGGGGGACTTGAACCCCCACGACCTTGCGGTCAACAGATTTTAAGTCTGTCGCGTCTGCCATTCCGCCACCAGCCCTCTTATTTTTATTTTAACAAAAAACGCGCGCTTTTGCACTATTTTTGTCAATGCGCTTGCAGGATTATTTTTCGGGCAGTTTAAGCCCGTTGTAAAACTTGCGGCAAAATTGGGTTTTTACGCCGAGCTTTTTTAAATCTTCCTGCAGCAGACGGTCGTCCGTCACCGCTATGACGCGCCGTCCATTCTGGTGTAAGTAGTCCGCGCGTTCATAGATGATTTGGTCTGCTGTCGCATCTTCGGAAAACGAAATATGCACCCCGCCGCGGTACAAGGGCCCGACGGTACGGTAAGTGCCGTCAAAAATCACTTCGTATGTATGCATAGCGTATCGTTCGTGTTGGGAAATTTCGGCCAAAAAATCCAAGAACTCGGCAGTTACGTCCTCTTCCGTGCGGGCAAACTGGTATAAAAAGCTGCGTACAAGGTTGAGGCCGTCAATCAAATAAACAGTGGGTTTGGTACTAGTATACATTTCCATTTGCCATTGAAGCTAAAAATTGTTATAAGAAAATGATACAATATAATACTCATTTGAAAAAGCAGGTCTTTGACAATTTCCGTATTTTCGGGGGTGTAATAGATTCGACGGGTATCTGTTGCCGCTCGGGAGCAAGTGCCGGTTGGTCAGGCCGGCTAAAATAGGACCAAAAAAATAACTAACGACAATCAAGTCGCTTGGGCTAACGCTTAGTCCCACCGCGCCTTTGGTGTTTTCCATACGCTAAAGGACAGCGGTTATTATATGGAATGCTGCAAAGCGGGCGCGGTTCGTCCGGTTTTGCCTAAGACTAACGAACCAAACCGCAAACGTGCCGCTTCGCGCTTAGTTTGCGGTTAAATAAGCGAAGCTAAACTTGTAGCGCCTGAGAGGAGAGGATGTTCGGACGGGGGTGCGAATCCCCCCACCTCCACTTTTTCGGCTGAAAAAGTATAGGAAGTAAAAAGTTTTTTGTTCTTTTTCTGACAGCAGAAAAAGAACGAAAAAGACTGGCCGCCAATGCCCATAAAACCCAGTTTTGCGCGGGCATTTTACAACTCCTTACAGTCGGACAGGTAAAATGCCTTTTGGTTCCGCGCAAACGGATTTTATAAACGGGCGAAAGGCGGCGATAGACGGCAGAAATATATTCGTGCGGAAATTGGAAAACAGTTTTGTCTTATATGTAAGGGGGAGAATATGGCAACGGAAATTAAGTTCGGTACCGACGGTTGGAGAGGCGTAATTGCGTGGAATTTTACTTTTGAAAATGTCCGCCGCGTCGCGCAGGCGCTGGCCGATTA
>NZ_JBJEGE010000024.1:6994-48220 GCF_051874775.1 Candidatus Avelusimicrobium sp. | reverse complement strand
TTACCATTCCGATGAGCGGACCCGTACGATCGCTCAATTTATCTTCCTCGGCCGCCATCGTACTTTTCGAAGCAATCCGTCAAAACCGCGTTAAAACAAATTGACTGACAAAAAAAACCGCCTCTTATGAAGCGGTTTTTTTTGAGGAAAACAATTTAATCTAACGCCATCACGTATTCCGAACCGGAAGACTCAAAGCCAATATTTTCACAAAGTTTTTGGTTTTCGGTCAAATCTGATCCAGAAGTCGGAACACAAGTCATTTTTGTTAATTCTCCGTCGGTGTTCGTTGCGCGGAGCGTATATTCTCCGCTGTCGCGCGCAAGAGAGACAACTACTGTTGTACCGGAAGAGCTCGCCACCGTTGGATCGGAAAAATAAGTGGATTTTGTAAAATCTCCTGCTAAATGTGCGCCCACCGTATAAGACGGATAGCTGTTGCCATTTATAATATAGCGCGCATTTACAAAATCACTCGCCGCGCGTAAATTGGTCACGCCCTCCATTGCGCGGCCGCGTTCCATAGAAGCGTAATACTTCGGCAGCGCAATCGTCACCAGCACACCCACCAACACCATTACAATTAACAATTCAATAAGCGTAAATCCCTTTTTCATAAATCCTCCCGAAAGATACTTTATTATATAAATTTGCTCCCATTTTTAACAGTACAGGAGTTTTTATTTTATAGAATATCCGTATGAACGCCAAAAAGCTGTTTTGGATTTTATTTTTTCTCAACCTGCTTAATTACATTGACCGCCAAGTACTCTACTCCGTCTTTCCACTGTTACAGCAGGACTTGGCGCTGAGCGATTTGCAATTAGGCTCGCTGGCCTCATCGTTTATGCTGGTGTATATGGGCTTTGCGCCGCTAGCGGGATATTGGGCAGACCGTTTTCCCCGCCCGAAATTAATATCTGCCGGAGCGTTTCTGTGGAGCGCGGCTACACTCTTGTGTGCCGCGGCAAAAAATTATGGAGGCTTACTCTTCTCCCGCAGCCTAATCGGTGCAGGAGAGGCCGGATTTACCACTATCGCCCAGCCTTTTTTAGCGGAGTATTATCCCGCCAAAAAACGCGCCACTGCACTGGCTCTTTTCGGACTGGCATTGCCGGCTGGAAGTGCGCTGGGATACTTTTTCGGAGGGCTCATTGGTCAGCACTGGGGCTGGCGGGCGGCTTTTATGTTGGCGGGCGCGCCGGGTATGGTTTTAGGCGTTTTGGCGTGGACGCAATTAACAGATTCGGCGCGCCAACGCTTATCCCCCGCCAAACGGCCCCGACTGGCCGACTATCTGGCGCTTCTTTTCAACAAAGCCTTTTTGTGGATTTGTCTGGCGCACGCAATGATTACATTTGTGCAAGGGGGGCTTTCCGCGTGGATGCCGACGTATTTCCACCGTTATTTTGACTTTACCGTCGCCCAGGCGGGTACCGTATTCGGGGCGATTGTCGTCATTTGCGGTGCGGCAGGCACGTTTTTGGGCGGAAAGCTGGCGGACCGTCTGCTTACCAAAACACCGAAAGCGTATTTTATCACTATTTTTTCGGGGATTTTACTTATGCTCCCCTGCGCCGTGGCCGCTTTGTACGCGCCGAACGGTACGCTGGGCGTTCTTTTTATCAGCCTAGCGGTATTATGTATTTTCCTGCCGATGGGCCCGGTAGCGGCCGCCCTGGTGGCATTAAGCAAACCGTCTGTGCGTTCCATGGCGTTTGCGTTTAACATTTTTATCATTCACGCCTTGGGGGACGCTTTATCCCCTGTACTTATCGGGCGCGCCTCGGACGCGTGGGGGCTTAAAACCGCGCTGCTGCTGGCCTGCGCCACGCTGCTGCCAGGGTTATTGTTTACCGCGCTGTCCGCAAACGAGCAACGCGCCAAACATTAATTTTGCGACCAGCACCGGCAGGAGCCGCTACAAGCACTTTGTCCTTCACCACCAAACAAACCCTTACACAGATCAGAATTTTTGTAATTATATGCCGCATAAGCACAGCAAGCTGCTTTTTGAGTGGAAAAGCGTATCTCGTAAAAAATGCTTACGTAAGAATCCCAGCACCCCACCCTGTTTGGCGGAGTATCGAGATTATCATAGTTTAAAGAACAGCGTCCCGTTTTCAAAAGAACACTTTGGCTTTTGTCTTGGGTGGTATTGGCAAAACTAATATCCAATTCATCTAAATTCATTGCATAAGCGCCGTTGGCCATATAATACCGCTGCTGCGCATCAGACAAGTTGCGCGCGGTAGTAACAATCTGCATAAAGCGCGATTTCTTCACCGCTTTTTCATATTGCGGCAGAGCTACCGCCGACAAAATACCAATAATTAAAACGACAACTAACAGCTCTATAAGCGTAAACCCGCATTTTTGATTCATAAGATTATCCCTTAAACCGATATCACAAAATAAATGTTAATTGGAATTATTCTTAATATATCAAAAAAAAAAAACGGTTCAAGGCCGAGGCACGCACAAGATAACAGAATTTAGCAAATTGTTGGTCCTAATAAGCAACGAAACGCAAAGAAAATTTCTTTGCGTTTCGTGCGTATTACGAAAGTTAACATCAGCTGTTATTATACCGCGTCAAAACCCGCTTGGAGCGCTTTCTTGTTCAGCTCCAACATCTCCGGTTTCGCGCGTTTATATACTTTCTTCATCGCGTCGGCCACGCTCTCTAACGTTACCGCACCCGTCAGCTTAATAAACGCACCCAACGCCACCAAGTTGGCGATGCGGTCCATTCCCAACCCTTCGGCAATCTGGTTGCACGGCACGCACACGACCTTAATATCCGTGCGCGTTGGGCGGGAGTTAATCAGCGAGCTGTTAATAATCATAAGCCCGCCTTTTTTAAGGAGCGGCTCGAACTTGGGCAGGGACGGCTCGTTCATCACGATAACCGTATCCGGCGCAGACACGATCGGCGTATACACTTCGCCGTCCGTCACCACTACCGAGCAGTTGGCCGTACCGCCGCGCATTTCGGGGCCGTAAGACGGAAGCCAGCTGGCGTTCTTTTTGCCCTCCACCCCCGCCTGCGCGAGCAAAATACCCGCGGAAATAACACCCTGTCCGCCGAATCCGGCGATTCTGATACCTTGGTACATTAGTTGGCCCCCTCGTCTTTAAATACGCCCAGCGGATATTGCGGCATCATTTTGGTGCGCACAAATTCCAGGGCCTGGGGCACATTGGCGTGCCAGTTGGTCGGACACTGGGATAACACTTCCACCATCGAAAACCCAACGCCTTTCACCTGGTTTTCAAACGCTTTTTTAATGGCTTTTTTGGCTTTCATTACGTTTTGGGGCGTATCTACAGCCACGCGTTCCAAGTATTTGGCACCGGTAATCTGCGCGAGCATTTCGCACATATTAATCGGCCAGCCCTGCAGTTTGGGGTCGCGCCCTTTGGGGGCTGTGGTGGCCACCTGGCCTACAAGCGTCGTCGGGGCCATTTGGCCGCCGGTCATCCCGTAAATGGCATTATTGATAAAAATGACGGTGATGTTTTCGCTGCGGACGGCGGCGTGTACAATTTCCGCCATACCGATGGAAGCCAAATCGCCGTCGCCCTGGTACGAAAACACAATGGCGCCGGGTTTGGAGCGTTTAATACCCGTGGCAATGGCCGGCCCGCGCCCGTGCGCGCCCTGTACCGTGTCGCAAGTGAAATAATCGTCGGCAAAAACCGCACAGCCTACCGGAGCCACTCCGATCACGCGGTCTGCAATGTTGAGTTCGTCAAACGCTTCACCCATCAAACGGTGCACAATGCCGTGTCCGCAGCCCGGGCAGTAGTGCATAGGCTTATCGGTCATACTCTGCGGTTTTTTAGCAAGAATAGTCATAAATTATTTTCCTCCTTTCAAATCGCCCTGCATACCGAGCGATTCGTCGCGCTTGCAGTCGTAGGAAAAACCGGCGGCGTGTTCCTGAAGGTCAAATAACCCTTCTTTGCCTCCGTTCAAACAGGAACGCACGGCAGTAAGAATTGTATTACCGTCCGGCTGTCCGCCGGCGGGATAAGCATTTAAACAGACGGGGGTTTTGCCGTTAACAGCCAGTTTTACGTCCTGCACCAGCTGACCTAAGCTTTGTTCCACGCACAGCACGGCTTTGGCTTTGGACGCCAACTCCGCCAAGCGTTTGGACGGAAACGGCCACAGCGTAATTGGGCGGAATAACCCGACTTTTAACCCGTCTTCTTTGGCCTTATTGACCGCTTCCAAACACGCGCGGGAAGATAATCCGTAGGCAACCAAAAGAACATCGCAGTCCTCGGTATCGCGCTCTTCCCAGCGGGTTTCGGTCTTTTCGATTAAACCATAGCGTTTGGCGCGTTCCACCACATCGGCAATTAAATTGTCGCCCTTGTAGGAAAACACTTTGCTTTTGGCGCGGCCGTTTTTATGGATATCCACAGCCCAGCCGAATTTACCCAACTTGTTGGGGTCCACAGGTTCAAAATTAAAAGACATACTTTCCATCATCTGCCCCAAAATGCCGTCGGCCAAAATCATACAGGGCATACGGTATTTTTCCGCCAGTTCAAAACCGAGTTTGGGGAAATTGCCCAGCTCTTCCACCGAGTTCGGCGCCAGCACGATAACGCGGTAATCCCCGTTTCCGCCGCCGCGCGTGGCTTGGAAATAATCGCCCTGCGCTCCCGCAATGCTGCCCAGACCGGGCCCGCCGCGCATCACGTTTACGATTAAGCACGGCAAATCCGCGCTGGCCAAATAGGTGATACCTTCCTGCTTTAAGCTGATACCCGGGGAGGACGAGGACGTCATGCTGCGCGTGCCGGTAGCCGCCGCACCGTAGACCATATTGATGGCAGCCACTTCGCTTTCAGCCTGCACAAACGCGCCGCCGTTGTCGGCCATATAGGCAGACATATATTCGGGAACTTCATTCTGCGGCGTAATGGGATATCCGGCAAAAAAACGTGCTCCGGCGCGGATGGCGCCTTCGGCAAGCGCTTCGTTGCCTTTTCTTAATGTTTTTTCGGTCATAATATAAAATCCTTAAAATTGTTATTCTTTAATTACCGTAATGGCAATATCGGGGCACATCATATAACACATCGTGCAGCCGATGCAATTTTCGGGGTGTTCCATTTTAGCGGGGAAATATCCTTTTTTGCTAATGGTTTTGGATTTGCCCAAACATTTCTTCGGGCAGGCGCTGACGCACAAATAGCAAGCCTTACACCTGTTGGCGTCCACTTCAATTCTTGGCATAATTCTCCTATCGGGTCCGGGGACAAAAACCGGTAAACCCATACATAAAGTATATGTCTTTTGCGGGCGGGTACGCAATAAAAAATACGATGTGTTGCCGCGGGAAAAACTCCTGAGAAAAAATTTTGTTGCCCGCACAAAATAAATTTGATATTATATACGAGTAATGCCGAGGTAGCTCAGTGGTAGAGCACTGGTCTGAAAAACCAGGTGTCGACAGTTCGATCCTGTCCCTCGGCATTTCGTTTTTTATATTGTTAAGTCCCCGGGCTTTTTGCCCGGGGATTTTTTATAAGGGGCCTTCCTGCCGTGCGAAACAAAAAACCGATATATCTGGATTCTGAAACCCTATAACTAGACCCCATATTACAACCTTACGGGGTGACACCCCTTCCAGTTAGGCAGCCAAAACAAACAACAAGGGATAAGAAATTTCTTTCTTATCCCTCAAGCGCAAATCGCTTCCTAACAACATCCACACTCATCGCTAGAAACTTCGGGGAGGTTTAATAGCTTGGCATAATCTAAACTGGCGGGTTTATCTGAACAACTCCAACTATGGTTTTGAGAAAGGACGAGCTTTCCATTTGGCCCATTTTCGTCAGCTTCATCATAATAGCACACACATACTTGTTCTTTTTTATATCCTACGCTGGGACCGTAACCACCACTTTGCGGGTCAAATTCAAAAAAGTAAAAATACGCCGTTTCTTCCGGGATCTCCACATCAAGTGCCTCCAACCCTGGATTACTAACTGCGCCATCTTGAAGCATATATACGTCCTTAGCTTGCTTAAGGGATTTCAACAACACCAACGCCTCCGAAAACCGGGCCTTCACCACCGCTTTTTGGTATTGCGGAAGAGCAACAGCTGACAAAATACCTATAATCAACACAACCACTAACAATTCTATAAGCGTGAAACCTGCATGCTTGAACATAATATACTCCTATTTCCCGGCCCCGCGCATAAAAAAACGGCCGTTTTCACGGGGCTGCAAACAGGTAGCCCAATGAAACAGCCGTGGCTTGCCGCTCCAAAGAGCGGAAAACACTCGGCACCAAACAAAAGGGTAATTAGTCCTTTTATTTGGCGCCTAAAACGACTGTTTTTGGCCTGTTTGCATACCGCCTTAGCGGTAACACCATATCCGTATATGGTTCCAAAAACAGATAAATCAGTTATATTTTCCGCAAATGCGGGGTACTTTTCCTCCTATCTCACCTGCACCAGGGCAAAGTGAAGATACTCCGTCTCCGGCATCCCAATCAAAACGGGATGGTCTTTGGCCTGCCCGCGCAGTTCTACCAGCACGGCCTCGCGGCCCGCCTTGCTGGCCCCTTGGCGGATAATGTCCATAAACAGTTCACGAGACACGTGATGCGAACAGGTGGAAAACGCCAAATAACCGCCGGATTTCAATCCTTCCAACGCCATTTTGACAAGCTTTACGTAAAGTCCCACGGCCTGAGGAAGAGCTTTGCGGCTTTTTACGAAAGCGGGCGGATCCAAAAGGACGATATCAGGCTGGTCGGGCAGTTCGCCTTTTTTCATAGCGGAAAGCAAGCGCTCCGCGTCATCTCGGTGAAAGACTGCGATATCGGACACCCCGTTAAGCTCCGCGTTTTTCTTGGCGTATTCCACGGCAGCGGCGGAAGAATCGCATCCCCACACTTGACTTGCCCCCGCCAGTGCGGCGGTCAGGCCGAAAGAACCAATGTACGAATACAAATCGAGCACCAGTTTTTCTTTAAAGTAGGGTTTTAAAAATTCGCGGTTTTCGCGTTGATCAAAATAGAAGCCGGTTTTCTGCCCGCCGCGCAAAGGAACCAGATATTTCACGCCGTTTTCTTCAATTTCCACTTCTTCCGGCACGTCACCGATGATTTCGGGCGTGCTGGTTAAGCCTTCCAGCGCACGGAATGCGCTGTCATTTTTGTAATAAATTCCTTTGGGCTTAAAGATTTTCTGGACGGCTTTGGTAATTTCGGGTTTTAATTTTTCCATACCCGCAGTCAGCACATCGATCACCAACACATCGCCGTATCGGTCAATTACAAGGCCGGGCAAATGATCGGCTTCGCCGTAGCACATACGCCCGTATTTGCGCACGCCGACTTCTTTGCGGCGAGTATAAGCTTCGTCCAAGTGTTCAAACACGAAATTGTCCGAAAGTGCACCTTCGCCCTTTAAAATCAAGCGCACCGCAATTAAACTGTGCGGATTAAAACAACCAATTCCCACTTGTTTACCCTCGTGGTTTACCACGCGCACCAAGGTTCCGGGTTCAATGGAGGTATCAAGTCCGTCAATTTCGTTGGAAAACACCCACCAGTGCCCCGCCTGTAAACGTCTTTCTTCTTTTGCTTTTAATTTAATTTCCGTCATAAATTTATTTGTTCAATCCTTCTACTTCCGTAAATGGAATGTTGGCCGCACAAAGAGGACATTCTTTGGCGGTAAAAGTTTGCATCGGATACGACAACAGTGCGCGAAGCGGCACGGTTAAGGGCAGATATCCCATAGAGCGGTCCACAATCACGCCCACGCCGATGACGTTTCCGCCCAACTTGCTTACCAGTTCGATGGCTTTATTGATTTTGCGGCCGGAAACGGCTACATCGTCCACAATCAACACGTTTTCTCCTTCTTTAATGTTAAAACTGTGTTTTAAAATCATCTGGCCGTTATCGTCTTTAGAAGCAAAAATCGCACGTATGCCGCGTACGCGGGCCACTTCCTGCGCCAAAATGGAATCCGAAGGCGTAAGCGCCATTACCACATCGGCCGGTTTAGAAAATTTTTCTGACAGCGCACCCGCAATTTTTTGGGCCAAATTGGGGTGCTGCATCAAAAGCGTGGTCTGAATGTACGTCTGGCTGTGAAAGCCGGAGGGCATTACAAAATGTCCTTCTAAAATTGCCCCGTGTTCTTGCAGGAGGCACAGCACGTCCATATTATTTCTTGGCATTGAAATCTCCTTGAATAAATTCCTGTCCCGTCTTAAAATCCGTTTGCAGTCCTTTTGTTTGAGCGGCGCGTATGGTTTCGCCCGTTTTCTTGGCGCGCAGCATTTCCAATTTGGGTTTTAACATCGATGACGACACCCGAAACGACAGCGCAGGATTACCGGACTCATCCGTCAAGTTCTCCGCCAGCGCACCGGAGCGCGACGTATTGGAAAACATCGTCCCTATTATGATATCAAAATTTTCGTTTACCCAATCGGTCCAACCGCTCACTACAGCTGAAATAGTCGGCCCTACAACATACGCGTTATTTATCTGCATCCGCCCGCTGGCAAAATGTCCGGAGACGGCCATTTCGGTAAACGAAACGTCTTTAAGCACTTGGCCCACCTTAAAGCTGCCCGCCCGTTCCATACGGTGCATAATGATAAACGGTTGGAAAGTTACGTTAAGTGCACGCTGTTCTTCGGCCAGTTTTTCCATCTGGTGAATAACACCCCCTTCCAAGCGTGCCTCCAGTGTACCTGTCAGCTGTTTCATTCCGGCACGCATGCCCGTAAAATCAAACTCCGCGCTGAAACGGTTTCCCGAAAGCACCTGACTGGAAAATGTATCAGCCGACAAAGTTCCCGCTAAATTGGGCATAAACGCAGGCAGCCGATCCCTAAAATTGCGCAGCCAAGCCAAATCTCCTTCTACGGGAGCTTTAAACTTCACGCCGCGCGGAATAAGCGGAACAATAACATCCACAAAATCGCGGACTACCCCGATAAAGGCCATCGGGTCCAAGTGTTTGAGATAAACGGATGTACGAATATGGCGGCGCGGGC
This sequence comes from Candidatus Avelusimicrobium sp., assembly GCF_051874775.1. Classification (GTDB taxonomy): domain Bacteria; phylum Elusimicrobiota; class Elusimicrobia; order Elusimicrobiales; family Elusimicrobiaceae; genus Avelusimicrobium. The sequence continues at coordinate 39,162 of NZ_JBJEGE010000024.1, read as the reverse complement.
TTTTTAAATTATTTACGGACAAACTCATTTTAAACGGAATTCCGTTCAAATCTGTAGACGCAATATACGCATATAAGTTACCTTTGCGCCAGCTGGCGTTTAAGTTTAACTTGTCAAATACGGATTTTGACACTGTCACCTTTCCGGCGGTAGTAGCTGCGTATAAATCGGAAAAATCTTTTTTAGCTTGGAATTCGCCCGTTATGTTTTCTGCCTTAAAACCGTATAAATCGCCCGAAGCGTCTTTTACCTGCGCGGTAAACAGCGGCAGTGCATACTTTCCGTCCGCGCGCGTTATACGGCCGGAAACAGAGGCCTGTCCCGTCAGCTTATATTTGCCGATAGGTGCATAATAACGGTTTTTCCCCGCCAAACTAAAATAATTGGAAGAAACATTCAAATCCGCCGTATACGCGGGAGACGAAAAATCTAGCGTACCGCGCGCGTCCAGTTTTACGTCGGCCGCCGCTACTCCCGCTTGATTAATGCGCACCAAACGGTAATTTTTATCAAGCATTCCTTTGGCTGTCACTTCGGCTTTGGGAACAGCAAAATCCACTCCAGCCGTTTGAAACAAGGACAAATCTTTCGATTCAAAAGCCGGCACGGAAACACGCGCATTGAAATAAGGCGTACGCAAGTTATCCAAATCAAGCAGTACGGAAAGCGGCTTGCGGAACAGGAATACTTGCGCGCGCAGGCTGCGTATGGCAAAATCGTTCCAGTTAAATCCCGCAAAATTTACGTGACCAGAACCTTTAATTTCCATATCGGAGATGTTATCCCCCCACTTATTACGCAACACCATATCGGCCGTAAAACGGGAGAGCTCGTCAAACCGGAGCCGTTCAAAGTGCAAATTAAGCTTATACACGGCGTGCGTAACACCGGAAGCAAGATCCTTATAGCTAATGACTCCGTCTTTTACCGTCCAGTCCTCCACGCTTACGGTAAAGGTTTTCCCCGTTGCTTCGCTGATATAAACGGACCGTTCTTTGGACGGTTTAACCCGCGGGATATTGTATTCGCCGTTCACGCCGCGCACAATGCTAAAACGCGGAGCGTGCAGAGACACTTCGTCAATTACCAGTTGTTGTTCCAATAAAGGAAGCAGTTCAAAACGCAGGGTTACCGAATCAGCCGACAAAAGTGCTTGGCCGGCCATTCCTTCGGTATCCAGCACAGTAAATCCTTTCAGTTCCACAGTATTGATGAATTTAAGGTCTAAAGAGGAAATGGCAACGGGACGGTCCAACCTTTTCTGCAGCTCGTCTGTAATCAGCTCGCTGATATGCTGCGCATTAAATGTTTTCAGAAACACCAGCCACACGGCCGAAGCAATAAGCAGCAGCAGCATAACAGTAAACAGCGATGTACGCAGCGTTAAAAAAAAGCACGATTTGATAAACCGCCGCACCCACCAAAAGAAGGTTCGTTTTTTCTTTTTAACCATAACTTATCCTGCGTTTACTATGTGGTCTATTATATAGTTTACTAAAATTCGCCACACGTTGACGGTTCCCCAAAATACGCGCTCGACCGCGCGGGAGAGCGATACTGTTTCCGGAAACAACCCTTTTACCAAAAGGGCCAATACCATTAAATTGCAAAGCACAATCATAACAACGGAAAACAGTTTTCCGCCGGCCAGTTTTAAATCGGGCTGGTCCGCTTCAAAAAGTGTTTTAAATGTCTGCACAAAATGAAATGTGGTAAAAAAACCGACCAAAAACAAAAATACTTGCCGGTACGGCGTCAAATCTGCAAATAAATCCCCGATAACATAAGCCGACACCGTTAAAATCACATATCCGGGAATAAAATATGGCGCAAGCACGACAAACGCATTACAGCGGTCCATTTTTACGTATCCGCTGTCCTCCCGCACCGAAACATCTTTAATGCGACATCCGCACAACAGTGCCGCCACAGCGTGCGTCATTTCGTGCATAAAAACATACGGACGGGAAAAATTATAATACCCGTAATGAATCCCCATATAAACAAGCGCACCTGCCACAAAACTTACCGCCGTATTTAAATGCCCAAGCGCAGCCAGCAAAATAAGACCCGTTTCAGTGAGCGCAAAAAACGCCGTGGGGAGCAATAAACACGCACATAACAGTTTAACCGGTTTCATCAAAATTTTCCTATCCAAGCCGCGGTATTATATTGTGTTTGCGCTAAGCGGCGCGCACTTTCCAGCCAACTTGCGTCTGCCCCGCACGGCCGGAAATCCGCAGCAAAAAAGGTACGCACCGCTTCCGTAACGGCCCTTCTGTAGAGCGGATTTGTCCGCGCACACGGCAGCTGCAAAGAACCTTGATACAACACCCATTCTCCGAAACGGCGCAAAGCACCACCCAAAATTTTATGTCCGTCCGCAGCGATCAAATCGTTCTCTACGGGATTTATAAAACACGCATTGGCGGAATGATTAATACTGGGCGCATATGCGACAGCGGGAAGCGTTTTATCAAATGCGCGGACGGTTTGCCCCGCCCGCTCCAACTGCGCCAAAATGCACCTGTGCAAACTGCGGTAAATTTCCGCCGGACGATCCTTATATGGGAACACGAGGGAAAAAGTTAAATCGTCTGCGTGAAATACTATGCCTCCTCCCGTCGGGCGGCGCACGCGCGGACCGGCAAAACGCTGCGTCGAAAGAGCACAATCCACTTCGCTTAAAAATTGGGCATAACCAAACGTAACAGCAGGACTGTCCGTCCAACGGTAAAACCGCAGGGTAACGGCAGACGGACGGAGATGAACCGTTTGTTCGTCAAATGCCATCTGTTCAAACACGTTTAAAGGCGGAGTAGAAACAAGCAGATTCATATTTTTAACAAAAATTCTGGTCCAATACGGCCGCTTTATACCCGTCTATAAAAAATTTTGAGCGGCTTAGCCGGACATTTCATAAACCGACCACAGAGACTTAAAAATATCCGCATCAAAATCTTATTATGGGAATCTACGCGGCAGGGTACTTTCCCTATTAACGTTGCGCTACATTGCTGATTTCCTAAATTCGGCTAACTTTGCGTTCCCTTACCGCTTGGTGTACCTAACGGAGCTCGGGTAACAAGCAATGCAAATGCAGCGTGAATTTGGGAAATAGCCGCCCGTTAAAATTCACGGCTTACGCAAAAACGCCGTTAATCTTACCACCTCAAATTCGGCTGTCGGGCGGCTGAAACCTCATCAATCCTCCCCACGCATTGCGTATGAGGCGCACCCTTTACCTTCTCCGGCTCCGTCTGGATTTCGTCGTAAATTTTTTCCAGCGCGGTTACAAACGCGTCAAGCATATCCTTGCTTTCGGTTTCGGTCGGCTCCACCATCATCGCTTCCGGTACGATAAGCGGGAAGTAAATGGTCGGCGCGTAAAAACCGTAGTCCAAAAGCCGCTTGGCCACATCTGTCGTATGCACACCGTTCATCTCGGCCGGTTTAATGGAAAGCACACATTCGTGCATACACACACGATCGAAAAACGCATTAAACTTACCTTTCAAACGCGCACGGACATAGTTGGCATTAAGCACCGCGTTTTCGGCAATGCGTTTTAGCGTTTCGCCATCAAACTGGCGCAAATAACAATACCCGCGCAGTACAACGGCGATATTGCCATAAAACGCTTTCATTTTACCTAAACTTTGCAGGTTAGAACCCAAAAGCGTATACTTGCCGTCTTTGAATTCCACCATTGGTTTGGGCAGGAACGGCGCTACGTGCGCGGCCGCTCCCACAGGGCCGGACCCCGGTCCGCCGCCGCCGTGCGGAGCAGCAAACGTTTTATGCAGGTTAAGATGCATAACGTCTACTCCAAAGTCCGCCGGCTTGGCAAGACCAATGAGTGCATTAAAATTGGCTCCGTCCATATACAACAGAGCTCCCGCCTTGTGAACCATATCGGCAATTTCGCAGATGTCCTTTTCAAAAAGTCCCACCGTATTGGGAACCGTCAGCATAACGGCAGCGGTGCGTTCAGACAGGGCCTTCCGGAGTGCCTCTTTGTCTACACAGCCGTCGGCAGCCGATTTAATGTTCACCACCGTGTAACCCGCCATATTGGCCGTGGCCGGATTGGTGCCGTGCGCCGTGTCGGGCACGATGACTTCGCTGCGGGCGAAATCTTTATGCGCGTCGTGATACGCGCGGACGGTTAAAATACCCGTCAGCTCCCCGTGCGCGCCCGCGGCGGGCTGAAGCGTAAACGCGGCAAGACCCGTCACTTTTTTAAGCAGTTCCTGCATTTCGTACACGGCCTGAAGCGTACCCTGCACGGCTTCTTCGGGCGCAAACGGATGAGCGGCGCAAAACGGTTCCAAGGCAGACAGGGTATCGTACGCTTTGGGGTTGTATTTCATCGTGCAGGAGCCGAGCGGATAAAACTGCGCGTCCAAGCAGTAATTTAGCCTCGACAAACGCGTAAAATGGCGCACCGTGTCAAACTCGCTCATCTCCGGCAGACGCGGCTCGTACGCACGCAAATAAGACGCGGGCAGATAATCTTCCGCCTTTTTCTGCGTTTTTACAAATTGCACGCCACGGCGGCCCGCGCGGGATTTTTCAATAGATAACTCACTGTTTTTCAAAATTTCTTCCATATTAAATCCCCCTCAACGCGTCCGCATACGCCTTTAAATCTTCCGGAGTTTTGGTTTCCGTGGCGCAAACCAAAAGGCAGTTTTCCATTCCTTTAAAATCTTTGCCGAGCGCGTAGCCCGCGCCGATTCCTTTTTGCGCCAATTTATCTACAACCGTCTGCGCCGGAACCGGACATTCGACAACAAATTCATTAAAGAAAGGAGCCGTAAATTTCACTTTAAACCCGGGCACGGCGGCGATTAATTCCGCCAGTTGATGTGCGCGTTCCAAATTTAAGAGAGCGGCTTCTTTAAGGCCTTTGGGGCCGAGGAGCGTCAAATAAATAACGGCGTTCAGCGCGCACAACGCTTCGTTGGAACAAATGTTGGACGACGCTTTTTCGCGGCGAATATGCTGTTCGCGCGCCTGAAGCGTCAATACGAATGCGCGTTTGCCGTCGTGATCTTTGGCGATCCCCACAATGCGTCCCGGCAGCTGACGCATATACGCCTTTTTGGCCGTCATAATCCCAAGCCCCGGGCCGCCGAAATTAACGGCGTTTCCCAACGGCTGGCCTTCGGCCACGGCAAAATCCGCACCGTACGATCCGGCTGTCTGTACCACGCTTAATGAAATCGGATTCACAAGCGCAACAAGCAGCGCGCCCGCGCCGTGCACGAGTGCGGAAACAGCCTGCGCGTCCTCTAGCGATCCGAAAAAGTTCGGGTTTGCAAGGACAAAGCAAGACGTTTTGTCCGACAGTTTTTCTTTGAACGCGTTCATATCAAGCGCGCCGTCCGCGCCGAAAGGAATTTCACACAGCTGTACGCCTTCAAAATGGCGTAGATATGTTTTTAACACTTCTTTATAATGCGGGTGAAGCGCGGCAGGGATTAACACTTCTTTGCGGCCGTTGACGCGCATGCAGGCCAAAACAGATTCGGCGAGAGCGGTGGCGCCGTCGTAATGGGAGGCGGTAGCCACGTCCATATCAAACAGCGCGCAGATACAGCTCTGAAATTCGTAAATCGTTTGCAGGGTGCCCTGGCTGGCTTCAGCCTGGTAGGGCGTATAAGCGGTTAAAAATTCCCCGCGCGACGATAACGCGTTTACCGCCGACGGAATAAAATGTTCGTACATTCCCGCGCCGATAAAATTTTTGAGCGGTTTATTTTTGGCCGCCAGCTGGTGCAGATGGGAGGAAAGTTCTTGTTCCGTCAAAGCTTTGGGCAAATCTAAAGCGGGGTATAAAAGGTTCTGCGGGATTTGGGAAAGCAGTTCCCGCACCGATGAAACACCGGCCGCTGCAAGCATTTCTTGTTGGTCCTCAAGAGTATTAGGGGTAAACATAGTAAAAAATCCTCATCGTAAAAGAAAATCCCCCGCCCGCAAGCGGGGGACGAATCAAACACACTATTTTTGAATGGTGGCTTTGTAAGCGGACAGATCGAGCAGGTTTTCGTACTCGGCGGGAGCCGTCATTTTGATTTTAAACAGCCAGCCGTTGCCGTGCGGTTCGCGGTTCACAAGAGCAGGGTCCGCATTTAAGGCTTCGTTTACTTCCACGATTTCGCCGCTGACGGGCGCATAAATTTCGGACGCGGATTTGACGGATTCAATCACACAGCAGTTCTGGCCCGCAGTTACCTGTTGTCCGACTTTGGGAAGATCCACAAACACGATGTCGCTGATTTCTTCCTGCGCGTGGTTGCTGATGCCCACAGTGGCGATGTCGCCTTCCGTATGGGCCCATTCGTGAGTTTTGGCAAAACGGCTGTTTTCTTCGGTATGCATAGTTTTATTCTCCTTAAATTTTAATTATACGCGGTTTTTGTAAAAGGGCGTTTTGAGCACTTCGGCCTTGACCCTTTTGCCGTGTATTTCAATTTCCACTTCGCTCCCAACGGCCACATCCGCCCGCGTATAGCCCACGGCAATTCCTTTAAACAAAGGCGAATATGTTCCGCTGGTCAGTACCCCGATTTCTTCCGCACCGGAATAGACCTTACATCCCGCGCGCGGCACGCCTGACATTTTTAACACAAAGGCAGTTAATTTTTCTTTCAATCCCTGTGCTTTCTGCGCCGAAAGCGCGTTTTTTCCTACAAAATTTTCTTTGGCGAGTTTTACCACCCACCCGCAATTAGCCTCATACGGCGTACGCGTTTGGTCCGCGTCCGCGCCGTTTAAAAGATACCCCGCTTCTAAGCGCAGTACGTCGCGCGCGCCGAGACCGCAAGGCTTTACGCCTAAATTTAAAAGTGCGTCCCACAGATTCCCGATATACGCGGCCGGAAGCATAATCTCCACGCCGTCTTCCCCTGTATATCCCGTGCGGGTAACGTACCCTTTCGCGCCGAACAGCTCTATCTCTTTTATATGGAAGCGCGGCAAATCCCGCACGTCCGAAATTAGGTTAGAAACTTTTTCCAAGGCTTGCGGCCCCTGCACGGCAATCATGCCCCAGTCCGCGCTTTCGTTGCGAACGGACACGTTAAAATTGGCGGCCTGTTTTTGGAACCACGCAAAATCTTCGCTGATGCAAGCGGCGTTGACGACCACCAGGAATTTTTCCGGCGTCAGGCAGAAGGAAATGGCGTCATCAATAATCGTTCCCTTTTCCGTTAAAATATGGGAATACGTTCCGGCCGCGGGCGCATTCTTAATGTTGTTGCAGTTGATGTACTGCAAAAAAGGCCACGCGTCTTTGCCTTCCACAAAAATCTGCCCCATATGGGAAACGTCAAACATTCCGGCGGCCTCGCGCACGGCTTTGTGTTCGGCGATAATGCCGTCAAACTGCACGGGCAAAAGCCAACCGTGAAAGTCCACCATTTTCCCGCCGGCACTCTCGCAACGGGAAGCAAGCGGCGTTTTTTTTAGTTCGCTGTGGGTCATAACCCCTCCAAAAAGTATACGTTTATTGTATAAAATAATAGCCGGAAAAAGCGGGAAAATGCTAAACCGACAGTAGATTATTTTAGGGAGAATTTTTTTGGACCGCGCAAGGCCCGTCCACCATTTAAGCTGTTTTTGAAATCGCGGCGGATTTACCGCCGCATAAGCAGAGTTCAAAAACACTTGTTTGAGGCGCAAGAGAAACGGCCTAATTACCCGTTTCTTTTGCGCCGAACGTTTATCGCCTTTTGGCGGTAAACTACGGCTGTTTATTCGGGCGTTACTCTGCTTAGCCCGGGTTTGCGGCCGTTTTTTATGCGCAAATTCGGGCTCGGGCAACTATAGGAGCAAAAAAATGAAGCAGGGATTTACGCTGATTGCATTATTGGTAGTCGTATTAATTATCGGGATTTTGGCCGCCGCCGCGCTGCCGCAGTACCAAGTGGCAGTGCTCAAAAGCCGTTTGGCGGGGGTAATCCCCAACGTGCGCGCACTAAAAAACGCACAAGAAGAGTATTTTATGGCCAACGGCGTATATTTAAACGATACGTTTGACGAACTAACGTTTGATTTAACCGGGTTCCAAAAAGTTGGGGCCGGGCATTACGCAGACGGTAAAACGGGTTATGATACGATTACCGCTATTGACCGCGGTAACGACGTTATGGGATACGTTCGGGATTCAAACGGAATTCTAATCAGCTACGGGATGTATTTGGATAATTCCGCCAAACCGGGCAAAAGCTATTGTGCCGCACGCACGGACAGCCCGACCGCAAACAAAGTATGTAAAAGTATGGGCGGAACCGCTTACACTACTACCCTGTTCACCGCCACTTATTCAACCGCCTGTAACCTGTACGAACTGCCCTAGCCCGCTGTGCGGGAATTGCTATAATATAATTATGGCAGATACGCAGAGCGTCGTAAGCGACGTAAAACTTTTTATCGAGCGGTTAAAAAAAGAACTTCCCGAAGTGTTCGGCGGCGCGGAGGCGCAGACCGGAACGGAGGGAACCCCCTCTGCGGGCGAAAACAAGGTGCTCTATAACGGAGACCTGAAAGAAGCCCGTATGTATCTTACGCCGGACCAGGAAGAAGGCGTGGCATTTGACGGCGCCGTTTTCCATATTTATTTAAAAGAAAAAAAGTCCGATCCGTCCGCGCTCGTTACCGCGTGGCTGAGGAACAAAGCTAACGAAACGCTGAAAGCCAAAACGAAAGAATGGGCGGACAAAATCGGCGTGGCATTTAACAACATCGTTATCAAGGACCAACGCACCTGTTGGGCCAGCTGCTCGGGCAAGAAGAACATCAATTATTCGTACCGTATCGTCAAAATGCCGCCAGCCGTACAGGATTATTTGATGGTGCACGAACTCTGCCATTTGGTGCATATGAACCACGGGCAGGAATACTGGGCGTTGGTGGCGCAATTCTGCCCCGACTATAAACACCACCGCCGATGGCTCAACGAAAACAAAGGCTCTGTATTCGCCGAAGTGGAACTGACGTATAAGGAAGAACCGCAGGAAGAAGCCGTCTAAGTATATTTATCTCTCTTATCAACAAAATCCCCTGCAACAGCAAAAAACCGCCGGTAAGAATTTCCGGCGGTTCGTTTTCGTATAGGAGACTGCTCTCTGCGCACCTTTGGCTCTAAAGTGGCAGAGTTACTGCTAAAGTTACGCACGGAATACGGATAAATAATCTTCCGAAATCTGACCGAACAAAGAAACAGGCAAATGACTGGGAACGCTGTTAAATAAGGCCACTACCTTGCCTTTCCAAATGAAAGGTTCTCCTTTTTCAAGCTGGGGACGGTGCCCCATTAACCGCGCTTTGCGCGTCACAACCCCTCTGCCAGCTAAAAAGGATTGCAATTTCGTTCCGAAATCCGAACCGTATACATCCTGAAGGGTGTTTCCCTGGGGAATATAGGTTACCTCCAATCCGCCGAGCCCTTTTGTTAAAGAAGAGGATACGCGGACATAAGCGATATCGTCGTTTACGGATACAGCCCCCGCCTTACCGCTGCCCGTCTGGCCGTTAGACAAAGAAACCCGTACCTCTACCAGTTCAAAATCTTTATATTTAGCGCATTCCGAGAGCGTTGCCACGCGCAAATCCTTCAATAAAACGCCGACACATTTTTTTTGTTTCATTTCCGTTTTAACGATTACATTGCGAAACCCGGGGCGGCGCCGGTGAACATAATCGGACAGCCAAAAATCTTTTTTATATTCAAACGTTAAATCAACGCGCGCAGATCGCGCGAACTGCGCTGCACTTACTTCCCGCTCCACTTGGTTATAGAGGGTTGTTTCCGCAAAAGAGGGAACGGCAAAAACAAACAACATATACAGTACCACAACTACATAACTTTTTTTCATTTTTTCTCCTTAGATATTACTTGGATAGAATTATTATATAAAAGTTAGATTAAACTAACAATATTGTTTTTACAAAAAATAACTCCGTCGTAAAAAACGGAGTTATTATTTTAAGATATAATTAGTCTTGCCTACTAATACAGCACCAATCCCAAAATTCCCGCACACAAAATAGCGGTTATCGGGCCGGTTTTAAATTTCCAAACCGCCATAAATGCGCCTGCGCATAAAACGAGGCTTTTCCAATCCGCAAAATTTTCCGCATTACACAGCACAAGAGCGGCCGCCGCAATCAGCCCCACCACTGCCGGACGCAGCCCCGCAAATACGGCCTCTACCGGACGGGCGTGCTGGTGCTTCAAAAAATACCGGCTGGCCAAAAGCATCAAGAGAAAAGACGGCAGGCATACCGCAAAGGTAGCTACCGCGCTCCCCCAAAAATTACCCGCCGCGGTATAACCCGTATATGTAGCCAAATTAATTCCAATCGGCCCGGGAGTAACTTGACTAACGGCTACGATATCGGTAAACTCGCCCGATGTTAGCCATACGTTTTTAAACACTACTTCGTTTTGAATGAAAGAAATCATTGCGTACCCGCCGCCAAAGTTGAACAGTCCGATCTTAAAAAACGTAAAGAATAGTTTTAAATAAATCATTTTTTACCCCGCTTGTATACGCTGCCATACAAAAATCCGCCAAGTCCCGCCGCCAAAACCACATAAACAGGAGATACCTTTAACAACCACACTAACAGCGCACAGCTTACGGGAATCCATACGCTTTTCCACGTAATACCGGCGGTTTTAGCTAAATTAAAAACGGGCACGGCAATCAGCGCGACCACGGCGGGCCGAATCCCCATAAATACACGCCTGACAATAGGATTATCCTGAAACCCGCGAAAAAAAACGGCAATCAACAAAATGATGATAAATGACGGAAAAGCCGCTCCCGCAGCAGCGAACAAACAGCCCAAAAAACCGCCCGCTTTGTATCCGGAGAGAATGGATAAATTAATTGCCATTACCCCGGGAGCGGCCTGCGCAACGGCAACCATATCCAAAAACTCTTTGCGGCCAATCAGCTTTCCGCGGTCGACGATTTCCCGCTCGATAAGCGGCAGCATAGCGTAACCACCTCCTAGCGTAAACAGGCCGATTTTGGCAAACGCCCAAAATAAATACAAACACGTTTTCATACGGATATTTTACTATTTTGACGTTTTGGCAGGCTGCATAAATAAATCCCCTACGCTCACCCCAAGCCCTGCGGCGATTTTGCGTAAATTGAGGACGGCCACGTTGCGATCCCTGCGCGCACGCAACCAAAAATACTGACAGCGAAAACCTAACTTTTTCTTTTATGGGGCACACTTTGCGCTGCAAAAAAGACATTATGGACGACGGAACTGAATGCCATAGCTGTAAAAGCCCGCAACTAAAGGCAGTCTTTTTTGAAGACCAAAAAGAGCCTTTTATTGAAAACCCCGAAACAGACCCTGCAAGTTTGCTGGAAGAAGCCATATCTCCAAAAGAAAAACCCCTATCTCCAAAATATGAAATTAAAAAAGAAACTTTTACATGTTCCAATCAAACTTATGTAACCACTATTAAAACTTTTAGAAAAGGGAAAAGGCAAAAGGTACTACTTGAAGTGCTTGTTCATGGCAAACCGACGGGGATGATGTATATAGAACATAGGCCAAAAAAAGATGATTTCAGCATCCTTGCAACGGAGGCAATTAACGACTTATGTACTCGGAAAAATTGGATTCTGCCCGAAGGAGTATGGGAACAAGCGAGATACGAGGATGAAACGGAAGAAGAAAATAGTTCCAACGACCTTTAGTCTTTGCTTTAAATACGGCAAAATGAAAACGGCCACGGAACCAAAATTCCTTGGCCGTTTTAATCAGACGAAATACTAATTTATCCAGCCTTCTTTTTTGGCGTAATCGCGCACGCCGTTAAAAATCCCCTGTGCCATTTTCTTTTGCACTGCTTTTTGCGAAAGCCGCGCGCGGTCTTTGGGGCTGCTGATGTACCCCATTTCCACCAACACGGCGGGACTGTTTACGCCTTTTAACACGTAGAAATTGGCTTGGCGCACGCTGCTGTTTTGGTTGACTGCAATGCCGATACCGGGTTGTTTGTACACGGCATTACGCACATAGCCGGCCAGTTTTGAGCTTTCGTTTACAAATTCATTTTTGGCCAAGGATTGCAAGAGCGCGTCCACAAAATTGTAGTGGACTTCTTCATACTGCATCGCTTCGTTTTCCATAGCGGCCACATCGGCAGCTTCTTTGTCGGTAGCTTTTTCGGAGCGGAAATATACCTGAAATCCGTGCGCGTTTTTGTTTTTAGACGCGTTGGTATGCACAGAAATAAACAAATCCGCTTTAAAATTATTGGAAATTTTAGACCGGTCAGACAGCGGGATAAACGTATCGTCATCGCGCGTCATTTTTACCTCAAATCCAGCTTTTTTTAAGAGTATGGACAACTCCTTACCCACCGCCAGATTCCAATCTTTTTCGCGCAGACGGCTGCGCACGGCGCCCGGGTCTTTACCGCCGTGCCCCGGGTCCACCACAATCCGCATCTTTTTATGCGCGGGAGAGACCGCCAACGGGTGCGGTTCCTGTTTGATAACGGGCGAGGTTTTTACGGGCGCAGCGGGTTTAGAATCCTGCGCGGGCGCTTCTTTGATAACGGGTCCCGGCTCGGGAAACATTTCCACAAAACCGTCGTCCTCAGTCAAAACAGAAGGTTTTTGGCTGACGGGAGACTCCCTATTAGGATCAGGATTCACGTCTTGCGTCTGCATCCGCGAAGCTTCTTTCGGTTCAGGCGATAAAACAGGTTTAGGCTCCTCAAGCACAGCGGGGGCTGCTTTTGCGCCCGCGCGAAAGACCAACCGCCCGTCAATTTTGGTAAAACTCCAGTCTTTGGCATCTTTGCCCAAAATCACTTTTAACACGGCATTTTCACGCGACTGGCGAATTTCCGCCGATGCAATAAAAGGCGTTTTTAAGCGGAAAAATTCATCTCGTTTTACTGTGGCAGACGGAAAGGAAACCTCAACGGTATGAGCATTAATCTGCTTGGCGGAAAATGCAATCTCCTTTTCCGTTTCAAACACTAAAAGAGTATCCTGCTTGTTTAAACGATTTTCCGTACGGGCAAAATCAAACGGACGCTCCACCAAAAACGCACCGTCTTGAAACAAAATACGTTTACCAACAGCCTTTTGAAAGGAGGAAAGCAGAAAAAACTCCGTGGGAGCCATTATTTTCCCGCCGTGAACTAATACGGGAGAAGAAAGCGTCTGTGCGCGGGCGTTAATAATAATGTCCGGCAGGGACGCAGTCAAAATACCGTAAAAACCTTTGGCGGTAATTTTGGCTTGTTTGGACTGTGCAAACAACTCCACCGCTGCGCCGAATTTGCGCGCGGCGGCCTGCACATCCACATACATCACGCCATTTACCTCCAGCGCAGGCACAACGCCGGCTTTCCGGCCGGAGATAATAACCTCCGCCTTTCCTTGTGCAAACAACACACCGGAAAAAAGCATACTGGCAAAAACCAAAACAGCCGCCCACACACGTTTCATAAGCGAGAGAATGCGCCCGCCATAAAAAGCGGGCGCAAACGGTTACTCCAAAACTATTTTGTAATCTTCCCAAGCCAGCTGCGGATCGGCTTGGATTTTCAGCGTGCGGTGGATATTCTGTTCAATGTCATCCTGCCGCTGTTTAATAGCCTCGGCCAATACCGGATGAAGCACTACACGCAAATTACCACCCGGGCGGCCGTTTGTAAGATCGTAAATTTCGCGTTGGATTTTAATACGCATACTCTCGGTGGAAAGCACGCGGCCGGAACCGTGGCACTGCGGGCATTCCTCGCTGATAAAGCTACCGGTACTGGCGCGTTTTCTCTCGCGCGTCATTTCCACAAGGCCCAAACGCGTAATGGGTAAAATACGGATTTTGGCGCGGTCTCCGTGGACGGCTTTGGCAAGTGCCTCCACCACGCGGTGGCGGCTGGAAGCTTTGCGCATATCAATAAAGTCGATGACAATAATCCCGCCGATGTTGCGCAGACGCAGCTGGTGAGCAATTTCACCCGCTGCTTCTATATTGGTCTGCGTAACGGTTTCTTCCTGTGATTTATTACCGGTAAATTTACCGGTGTTTACATCAATAGCGCAAAGTGATTCGGCTTCCTGAATAATAATACTTCCGCCATTGGGAAGAGGCAGTTTGGTTTTACGCAAATTATCAATTTCCGGCTCGATATTATAAGCCTCAAAAATCGGCGTTTTGCCTTTGTAGAGTTTCACGCGGTCCGCCAAATCGGGCGAGTTCTTTTCCACGAAATCAAGCACGCGTTCATAATCTTTTTTATTATCGAGCAAATAGACTTTTGCATTTTCAGACAGCACGTCCCGCGCGACCTGCAACACCGCGTCCATATCTTCGTGCAACAGACGCGGAGAACGAGACGTTTCAAATTTTTTCAAAATAGATTGCCACTGGCGGTATAAGTATTTTACTTCGCGTTCCAGTTCGTCTTTGCTGGCTTCTTCAGCTTCCGTGCGGACGATACACCCCATTCCGTTTAAGTGTTTGGCGGCCAATTCCTGCATAATATCGTTGAGTTTATGACGAGCCTCGGAATCTTCTATATTTTTAGAAACGCCCACAAAACTCTGGTGCGGCGTAAGCACTAAATAGCGGCCCGGCAGCGTCACGTCCATCGTCACTTTCATTCCCTTGGTGCTGATAGCGTCCTTGACTACCTGCACCATCACTTCCTGCCCTTTATGAAGCACTTTGTCGATGTTTTTCTTATCTCCGCCGATGACATCGGAAATATACAGGTAGGCGTTTTTTTCGTAACCAATATTCAAAAATGCGCTTGAAATACCGGGCAGTACGTTTTCCACCGTACCTTTGTAGATGTTACCTACAATGTTGAGGGCGCCGCGGCGCTGCCAAATCAGTTCGTTAACGCGGTTGTCCTCCAAAATGGCGATACGTGTTTCTTCAAACGATGTATTTACCAGCACTTCCACGCTGGGTAATTCTTCTAAATTCTTACTCATATAAAATCCTCTCTTGGGCTTTTAAAAAAGCCTCAAAACTCAAATCGGGTGGAACAAACCTTGTGAATCTTTCCACAGCAAACATTCCCGCGTAACGGTTATGCCGTCCACCGAAAATGCTTCTTCTTCCGCAGGGACTTCCATTCCTAGCCAAGAAGCCACAATCCACTCGGGCTTGACCCATTTGTTCTGCACGCTTTGAAGCGTCAGGACCACTTCGTCCGGCGCGGCGGTTTTGGCCGACAGAATATACGGTTTTGCATCTGTAATGCACGCAAGCCCGTTTTCTGCACGGCGCACAATATCTATCCGCGCTTCATTTACAAATTCTTCCAACTTCCGTCCGGCTCCCAAGGAAGCGAAATCTCCCTGAATCCGGTATCGGGCCGCGGCGGCCAGATTCTGCACGGAAGGCAGCGGATACGGCACCCGCACTACACTGGTGATTTCCAGCCCTATAGGAGCTGCCGCCAACAGTGCGCGGCGTACTTCTTCCGCCACAACGGATTTATGCAGATAAACGTCCAGATACTCCTTTTCCGCCCGCTGGCCCTGTGCGGGAGCGGGGCCGTACGAAAGGCGCGGCCAATTTGCGTTTACTTTGGCCGGCTCAAAGGGTAAACCGGACGCGAGTACCATCTTTCTTACCGCGTTAAAAACATTACGCTGTCCGGCCGTCTTTTTGGCGAACCGGAACACTATACGCATTTTATAAATTTTTGGAAGGTTTATCATACTTTTTTACGCCTTGATGCGCCGTGCATATACAGACTGCACCACTCCGAGGGCGAGTAAACTCGCCACTAGATTTGATCCCCCGTAGGAGATAAACGGCAGCGGAATCCCCGCCACCGGTACAATGCCGATAAGCATACCAAAGTTTACCAACATATATGTAAAGAACATTCCAAAAATGCCGGAGCATATCAGATAACCATACCGGTCGCTTGAGCTGTACGCTACTACAATAATGCGCCACAGCATCAGCAAATACAGCCCCAGTATTGAAAGCGTACCCCACAAACCGAGTTCTTCGCCCACAACAGCTAAAATAAAGTCCGTATGTCTTTCCGGCACAAAACCCAAACGAGATTGCGTCCCCGAAAAAAGCCCTTTGCCAAATACCCCGCCGGCACCCATTGCAATTTGCGCCTGAAGTACGTTGTAGCCAGCGCCTTTTGGGTCAGACTTAGGAGCCAGAAATGTTTCAATACGTTTTCGCTGATGGTATTTCATCTGATGATCTACAAAAATCCCGCCGAAAAGCCCAGCCAGCACTACTACCGTTGCCAATACAAAATAGAACGACGGCAAGAAAATACGCAGCTGCTTAAAAAACCACCACGCACCGTATCCCGCCAAAATAACCAACGCTGAAAAGCCCGCCATATACCACCCGTTATGAGCTAGTTCATAAAACGCTTTAATAAGCCAATAATCAGCCAGCTCAGGATGAAGATAGATATACGTCCACGTAATGGTAAAAAAGCCCGTCACCCCCGCAAATAGGCCGATTAACCCCAAATAAAATACGTTTACCCCCGTGCAATACAAAAGTACCAACAGCGCGGGGAACGTCACCACCACGGACGAAAAGTCCGGCTGCATCATAATCAGGCCGAACACAGGGACAAGCAGCAAGCTTAACCCGAACAGGGTGGACACGTCGCGGATACGCCGTCCGCGGCGGTCCAAAAACGCGGCGGCTACCAAAATCGTACATACGCGACAGATTTCGGACGGCTGCATTGAAAAAAACGGAAAAACAAACCACGAACGCGATCCGCGCTGGTACGATCCAAACAACAAAACGCCTACCAATAAGAGAAGAATAAACCCGTATACGGCTTTCCACTGCTCATCGTAAATCTGGTAGTTAAAACTCCACCCTGCAAAAAATGCGGCACCGCCCACAAAAAGTGCAACCAAATGCGTACGCACCACGCTGCTGGAAAGCGACAGACTGTTCACGGCAGACATTACACACAGTGCGCCCAACAGCACAAGGCCGATCATCGCCCCCAACAATAAATAATCCAGCCGGCTGCGGCCGGATGAAGCAACAAATTTAAACGCCGCCACGTGCACTCTCCTCCGGTAAAAGTTCTTTA
Source organism: Candidatus Avelusimicrobium sp. (assembly GCF_051874775.1). Classification (GTDB taxonomy): domain Bacteria; phylum Elusimicrobiota; class Elusimicrobia; order Elusimicrobiales; family Elusimicrobiaceae; genus Avelusimicrobium. The sequence continues at coordinate 22,049 of NZ_JBJEGE010000024.1, read as the reverse complement.
TAATCTTCGTCTGGGCGTGGTTTGGGCGCAAACGCTCCCAAGCCGAAATAAGCCTCCAGCATAGCACGCGCAATCGGTCCCGCGGCGGAGCTTCCGCCTTCGCCAAATTCCACAAATACGGCCACAGCAATAGACGGCTCCTCTCCCTCTCTGCCCGCAAATGCCATAAACCAACCGTGGTCCGGCCCGTGCGGGTTTTGGGCCGTTCCTGTTTTGCCATAAACATCGAGTCCTTTAATTTTGACACGGCGCGCCGTACCGTTATCCACAGTATATTTTAAAGCTTTAAAAAGCAAATCGTATGTTTCGGGCTTTAAATCGGCTTGTTGCAAAATCTCCGTTTTGCCTACCTGTTGCGTCTTACCCGTTTGGTTGCTGACAATTTTATCCACATAATACGGACGGTACACATTGCCACGGCTGGCCACGGCGGCCGCGAACTGCGCCATTTTTAAAGGCGTAACAAGCAGTTCTCCCTGCCCGATAGACAAATTCAGCGTGTCCCCGATAAACCAATAGGTTTTGTTACGCGCGCGTCGTGTGGGACCGTAGAGATTTCCCGCTTTTTCACCTGGCAGGTCAATCCCCGTTTGGCGGCCAAACATAAATTTGCGCTCAATACGCTCAATAGTTGCCGACCCCACCTGCGACGCCACGGTATAATAATAAACATCACAGGAATTACTCATTCCGTCAAAAAAATCAACGGGCCCGTGCGTTCCCCAGCATTTAAACACGCGCGGACCCGAATCATAATGACCGGTGCAATTCACTTTATGTTTTACATCTAGATGTCCGTCCTCAAGAGCTGCGGCCGCGGTAATAATTTTAAAAGTGGAAGCCGGCGGATAAATACCCTGTACTGCCAAATTGTATTCGTTGATTTTCTTGGAATGGGCGGGATTTTCGGCATCGCTGTACGGCACAAAGATATTCGGGTCGAAGGACGGTGCACTCGCCAAGGCAAGAACAGCGCCCGTACGCGGATCAAGCGCCACGGCCGCTCCGCGCCCCGTTTTGGATTTTTTAAGTCCTTCCTCGGCCGCGCTTTGTACCGCAAAATTAAGGGTTAAATAAACATCGCTTCCAGCGGCCCATTTTTTATCTTCAATAATGCTCTTTACGCGGCCGCGGTAGTCCACTTCCAGATACACGCCGCCGTCTGTGCCTTTGAGTTCTTTTTCAAACTTCTTTTCAATTCCGTTCTTCCCCAATTTAGAGTTTAAACGGTATCCCATTTTTAAATCGCGCGTACGCCAAGTGTGATCGTCCATACTGCCCAAATAACCGAGCAAATGGCTGGCAAAACCACCATACGGATAGCTGCGTTTGGTTTCTTCAATCAGATAAATCCCGGGATAATACAACTGCAGTTCCTGAAGAGCAACGGTACTTTTGGTAGATAAATTTTCGGCCAGCAGCGTCGCTTTCCCGCTTTTTGCACCCAAGCGGAGTTTTTCCAGCAACTGTGGGGCAGGTAAACGCAGCCGCGGGGCAAAATCGTGCGCCAACTGCTCCAGATATGCCGCATCTTGGTTCCCGCCCAAATAATACAAACTGAAAGACGGCTCGTTAGAAGCTACCGCTATGCCATCAGCCGTAAATACGCGGCCGCGCGGCGCTGTCTGATACAACACTTGCGTGCGGTTTCGTTCCGCCATTTGCAAATATGCGTTATGACGAAGCACCTGAATATCCACCAAACGAAGTGCAATCACGGCTCCGGCCGCGACGGCTAGTCCCATCATTGCTTTTAAACGCGCGTTAAAAAAAATCTTGGTAACGGCCATTTTTTACCCTATGCCTGCCGGCAGACAGCCCCCTTACCCAATACACGGCGGACTACCCAAAATACGACAGGAGACAGTGCCGCCCCCAACAACGAACCACCTAGCAAACTAAAAAATCCGGGCCACATAGAAGCGGAGGTAAACCACACCAGAAGCAAGCTGTTGAGCGCGCCGACTAAAAAAGTCAGCCCGAATACCGTAAAAATCTGCGGAAAAATACCGTCAAAATCAAACCGTTCCGCCAGCGCATACACCACACACGCGGCCACGGTAAACGTAAAAGCGTTGTTGCCGAATAATTTAGTACCGAAAAAATCTAAAAACAGCCCGCACAAAAATACCGCAGGATACCCGAACGCAGGTTTTAATACTGTACAAAACGCCACAACAAACGCCAACATAATGTTCACACTTAGGCCCCATACAGAACACATCGTCACTAAACACCAATGGCACACCGTCGCCAATACAAATAAAAAAATGAGTTTAATAAACGCCAGCATAAACGGTTATTTCCTCCCGTCCGTAATTACAAAAAGTTCTTTTACCGCCGAAGAACGCACCTGTGGGTCTACCTCCACCGTAAGTGCGGTTTGGAAACTCTCATCATTACGCACCCCGCTGACGCTGCCCACCAATATGCCGGCAGGGAAAATACTGCTGGCTGAGGACGTATACACTTTGTCTCCTTTGCGTACGTCCGCCAGCAACGGAATGTATTTCAAACGCACCGGCCGGCGTCCCCCGCCCGTTAGCAAACCTTCCTCTCCGCCGCGTTCCAGCGAAACAGCAGCCATAAAATCCTCATCGCTGATAAGCAACACTTTAGAGGTGTTTTCCGTCACTTCCGTCACTACTCCGGCCAATCCTTCCGTCCCTTCTTCCAACGATAGCACCGCACTGCGTTCTCGGATTCCGGCAGCGCTCCCCTTATCAATAATCACCGAGTTCCACTGCGAAGGTTCCCGATATGCCACTTTGGCCCATACACCCTGCCAGCGGCGGGCCGGATTTAAACGTAAAATTTCTGTCAAACGGCCGTTTTCATCTAAAACAGATTCCGCCTGTGAAGCGAGCAATTTGGTCATCTCAATTTGCTGTTTAAGTTCGCGATTTTCTCGGTGGGTATCTAAAAGTTCCCGCACCGTTTCGTTGACGTTCTGCACATACTTGGCCGTTCCGTGCGCCAAACGCACCTGCGGAATAAAAATATATGACAGTACCGCTTTAACCGAGGATACAAACCCTTCAAGCGGCAAAATCATAAGCAAAAAAGCAAGCAACAAGAACACAACAGGCAAGAGAAAGCGTCTTTTCGTCCCTGCAGCGTATTTTTTATGTTGTTTAGTTCTGTTGGGCAGCATAAAATTTAAAAATAGATTGACGGCTTGGTTTTGCTCCGATAAACAGGCCGTGTAAAACCAGTGGCCATAGACCTTCCGGCCGCACAGCCGGACGACACTTCCGCACAAACGCACGCGGACCGTAAAAAACAAAAAGCGGACACGGTCCCTTTTCAAGAACTATGTCCGCCAAATAGAATCAGCAGCCAGATTAGTAAGATTTACCGCGGGAACCGAAGAAGCGGGATCCTTTTTCGTTTAATTGTTCCAAGAACTTACCCGTACCCAACGCCACACAGCTCAGGGGATCTGCGGCGCGGTGGACGGGAATGTCCGTTTCTTTGCGGATGAGTTCGGTAATTCCTCTTAAAAGACTGCCGCCGCCGGCCACCACAAGACCTCGGTCCACGAGGTCCGCGGCCAATTCGGGCGGAGTTTCCTCCAAAGTGCTTTTGATAACGTCTATAATCAAACGCACAGGCTCCATCAGCGCCTGACGGATTTCTTCCGAAGTTACCGTCAGTGTGCGGGGCAGACCTTGCGTCTGATCGCGTCCTTTCACTTCCATAGATTTTTCTTCTTTCAAGGGGTAAACGGAACCCAAGTTAATCTTGACTTCTTCGGCGGTCGTTTCACCGATAATCAGATTGTATTTCTTGCGGAAATACTGCACGATACACTCGGTCAGCTCGTCACCGGCCACATCAATAGACTTCGCCACAACCATCCCGCCCAGCGAGATGACTGCCACTTCCGTCGTGCCGCCGCCAATATCTACAATCATACTAGCGTGCGGTTCCGCAATCGGTAAATCCGCGCCCATAGCCGAAGCCATAGGCTCTTCGATTAAATATACTTCCCGTGCACCGGCCTGACGCGCAGCGTCATCCACCGCACGGCGTTCCACGCCGGTAATATCCGAAGGGATGCCAATGACTATCCGAGGACGTAACAGACTGCTTCGGCTGTGTACTTTACGGATAAAGTAACGAATCATTTCCTGTGTTACTTCAAAATCCGCGATAACGCCATTTTTCATCGGGCGAACGGCCACGATGTTAGCAGGAGTACGGCCCAACATCTGTTTAGCTTTGACTCCCACAGCTTTGACTTCGCCGGTCTCTCTTTCCACCGCAACCACCGAAGGTTCGCGCAGAACGATGCCTTTGTCTTTGACGTAGATAAGGCAGTTGGCCGTGCCAAGATCCATACCCAAGTCGGAAGAAAACAGGCCTCCGAGATAGTCTATTACCATTTCAGTCCCCTATATTAGTCAACCAATTTAACGATGGCTACTTCAGCATTGTCCCCCTGACGCACGCCCGCGCGGTAAATGCGGCAGAAGCCGCCGGCGCGGTTAGCGTAACGGGTGGCTAACACTTCAAACAATTTTTTAACGGCGGCCGCGTCTTTCACCGTATCTTTAGCGGCGCGTTCGTTATTGGCTTTGGCCAAGGTAATAAGGCCTTCCACCACGCGTCTTACTTCTTTGGCTTTGGGCAGCGTGGTCTTCACTTCTTCGTGAAGAATAATACTGGTGGCCATATTGTTCAGCATAGCTTTGCGATGGGACGCAGTCTTGCCAAGTTTTCTGTATCCGGTATTTTTAATCATACTCTAAAACTACTCCTGTAAGGGGGCAATGCCCTTAAAATTTCATACCGAGGGAAAGATTCATCTCGGCAAGTCTTTCTTTAATTTCATCCATCGATTTGGCACCGAAATTTTTGATCATTTTCAAATCATCTTCGGTCATTTTTACCAAATCTCGCACCGTATTGACGTTCTCCGACTTTAAGCAATTGATGGAGCGGGAGGACAGCTCGATAAACTCAATGGACTGATTCAAAAGCTCCTCTTGTTTAGCGTTGGCACCGCCGGTTTGTGCGGAGGCCGCGGAAGAAATAGGTTCTTCTGGCACTTCGTCACTCGTGGTAGCAACGCAATCCTCTTCGCCTTCAATCGTAAAAATATGGAGCGAGTTGGAAAGCAACACAGCAGCGCGGTGCAACGCACGGGCGGGAGCCAGCGTGCCGTCGGTGGTGATTTCCAAAATCAAGCGGTCGTAGTCCGTTTTCTGGCCGACGCGCGCAGGTTCCACGTCATAGTGCACCTTCACGATCGGGGAAAACAGCGCATCTACCGGAATAAATCCGGCCGGACGCTGAACTTTGGCCTGTTCTTCGGCGGGGCCGTAACCCTTGCCGCGGGAAATTTCAATCTCCATTTCCAAGCTGCCGCCCACTTCGAGCGTAGCCAGTTCCAGGTCTTTATTGACAATTTCCACACCGTCGACTTCTTCAATATCCGCAGCGGTAATTACGCCGGGTTTATCGGCGTGCAGCTGCAGATATTCGCGGGTTTTGCTTTCCATTTTCACACGAAGGTTTTTCAGGTTAAGCAAAATGTTGATCACGTCTTCCCGAACGTTGGGAATAGTACTAAATTCGTGCACGGCCCCCGCGATTCTGACTGCGGTAACGGCAGCACCGTCCATACCGGACAGCAAAATCCGGCGCAAGGAATTTCCCACCGTATGACCATAACCGCTTTCGTACGGTTCGGCAATAAATTTGCCGTAAAAGTCGGACGCGGTTTTTTCTTCCAGTTGAATCGCTTGGGGAAGTTTAATCTCTGTTAAAGCCATTATAAGCCTCCAAAACTATTTAGAATAGTATTCGACGATGAGCTGCTCGTTGACAGGGTAGGACATTTCCGCTCTGTCGGGCCATCTTAAGAGTTTTCCGGTCATCTTTTCCGCGTCATATTCCAAAAAGCTGGGGCGTTGGTTGCGTTTTTCGGCTTCCGTAAGACCCTGTTTGACTTGGACGTTTTCCGCCAAAGATTTTTTCAGAGTTACTTTATCGCCCAAACGAAGCTGGTAGGAAGGAACATTGACGGCTTTGCCGTTGACCGTTACATATCCGTGCAAAACAATTTGGCGGGCCGCTTTCAAAGACACCGCAAAACCAAGGCGGCGCACGATGTTATCCAAGCGGGTTTCCAATTTACGCAAGAAGTTTTCACCCGTCTGACCTTCGGCTCTGGCTGCAGAGTCAAACATATTGCGGAACGGAATTTCCGACATACCAGACTGTAATTTGGCTTTCTGTTTTTCCTGCAAGCGGATGCCATATTCGGACACTTTGGCTTTTCTGACTTTGCCGCCGCGTTTGGTAACAGCAGCCAACTTGTCAATGACACAGTTGGTATAGCACTTGGTTCCTTTTAAGAAAAGTTTGCAATCTAATTTTCTGCATTTTTTGCAGCTGGGTCCTGTATATCTAGACATAAATCTTATACTCTCCTGGCTTTAGGCGGTCTGCATCCGTTGTGGGGGATGGGGGTGATGTCTTTAATGGAAGACACGGTAAGTCCGGCTTGCTGTACGGCTCTGACGGCCGTTTCGCGGCCCTGACCGGGTCCGCAGACCTTTACGGCCACTTCGCGCATACCCATTGCCACGGCTTTTTCGGCCGCTTTGTTGCTGGTAATCTGCGCGGCGAACGGGGTGCTTTTCTTGGTGCCTTTAAAGCCGTGAGAACCGGCCGTGGACCAAGCAACCGTGTTGCCTTTGTCGTCCGACACTGTTACAATAGTGTTGTTGAACGAGCAGTAAATGTGCACCACGCCAAAAACGGGCGCTTTTGAATTTTTCTTTTTGCCTTTCGCCGCGGGCGTTTGGGCCGGCGCGGTCGTTGTCACTTTTTCTTCTGCCATATAGTTAAATTCCTTCTAAAATTTATTTGGTTTTGGAACCCACGGTTTTTCTTCTGCCGCGGCGGGTTCTGCTGTTGGTTTTGGTGCGCTGGCCGCGGACCGGCAGGTTGCGGCGGTGACGCTGCCCTTTGTAAGAACCAATTTCAATGGCACGGTGAATATTCTGCGCCACTTCGCGGCGAAGTTCGCCTTCCACTTTGTATTCTTTTTGCAAAAGAGTATTAAGCAAACCGGCTTGTTGTTCGGTCAAATCTTTGACGCGGGTGGCGGGGTCAATCTGCCCTTCCAGTTTGGCAAGCACTTCTTTCGCATTTTTCTTGCCGATGCCATAAATGTATTCCAACGCGACATCTATTCTTTTATTTTTCGGTAAATCAATACCTGCGACTCTAGCCATATCTTATAAAACTCCTGTAAATTAACCTTGGCGTTGTTTGTGTTTCGCGACTTCGCAAACCACGCGTACTACGCCGTTGCGTTTAATGATTTTGCATTTTTGACATATCTTTTTAACACTGGCTCTAACTTTCATTTATTTCTCCCTATAAGTTATTCTGCCGCGGGTCAAATCGTAAGGGGAAAGTTCCAATCTTACTTTATCGCCCGGAAGAATTCTTATATGATGAACTCTCATTTTGCCGGATATGTGCCCCAGAATTACTTTCCCGCCCGCGATTTCTATCTTAAACATTGCATTGGGCAGGGCTTCCAAGACTTTACCTTCAATTTCGATTTTATCGCTCATACAACTCCGAGTTCGGATTAAATCACAGAACAAACACCCTCTGCGTCTATCCTTCCAACGCGCGGGGTATCTTATTCAAAGGCAGTAAAAATTTCGCTGCCGTTAGCCGTTACGGCCACCGTATGTTCGAAATGCGCGGCGTAACTGCCGTCACGCGTGACTACGGTCCAACCGTCATCCAGCTCCCTGACTCTATAACTTCCCGCAGTAAGCATAGGCTCAATCGCAAGCACCATCCCCGCTTCTAAAACGGGGCCGGTCCCAGGCGTGCCGAAATTCGGAATACTGGGTTCCTCGTGCATATTGCGTCCGATGCCGTGCCCGCAATAATCGCGCACGACGCCTACGTTATGCAGCTTGGCAAAAGCTTCCACCGCGTGCTGCACGTCGCCAAGACGTTTGCCCGGTTTGACTTGCCCGATTGCCTTATATAAAGACTTCTTGGTTACATCCATCAGTCTTTGGGCTTCGTCGGAAACTTTTCCCACGCCGAGGGTGACAGCGGCGTCTGAACAGAAGCCGTCAAGGCGGGCCCCTGTATCGATACTGATAATATCACCACTCTTTAATATTCTAGCTTTTTTTGGGATTCCGTGCACAACTTCTTCATTTACCGACGCACAAATACTACCCGGAAACCCGTAATACCCCAGAAAAAGCGGAGTCGCCCCAAAGGAACGAATCGTTTTTTCCGCGGCAGAATCCAACTCCAGCGTGGAAATGCCGGGACGTACCATTTCGGTCATCAGTTTGAGGACCGCCGCAGTAACTTTTCCGGCTGCACGCATCCGTTGGAGTTCTTGTTCGTTTTTTACTTCAATCATTTTACCTTCTCAAGGACTTTTGAAATGTCCTCAAAAACTTGTTCGGGGCTTTGATTCCCGTTGACTTCCACATACTTGCCGCTATTTTGATAATAATTCTTTACCGGCAACGTATCGTGGTGATACACCTCTAAACGGTGTTTAACGCGTTCGGGCGTATCATCCGCACGGGAATAGAGTTCCCCTCCGCACGCCGGACAGGCAGTCAGCGGCGCATTCAAATCTACGTGTAAAATCGCTCCGCACTTTTTGCATTGGCGGCGCGAAGAAATGCGGCTGACGACTTCGCTTTCCGGCAAATCAATCATTACGACTTCGGTAATTTCGCGGTTTAAGCGTTTCATCATAGCGTCCAACGCTTCGGCCTGCGCAACGGTGCGCGGGAAACCGTCGAAAATGATGCCTTTATCTGTCGCACTGACGATTTTTTCCAACATGGAAACCATCAGTTCATCGGGCACCAGGTTACCGTCGTTGATAATGGCGGCAATCTTTTTGCCTAACTCCGAACCGGAAGCGATTTCCGCCCGGAGAACATCCCCCGTGGAGATGTGGTACAAATCAAACTTCTGCTGCAATTTGGCCGACTGGGTGCCTTTTCCAGCCCCCGGGCAGCCCATTAAAACAATGTTCACTTCTGTAAACCTACCTTTCAAAATACAAACAACTTTGCGTTTGACCCCCGTAAGATTCAAACGCAAAATAATTTGTGCAAATTGTCAAAAATCTTTAAGTTTAAGGAAAACTAATTTATCACAGTAGAAATAATTTTCTAGGATTTTGTGGGGATTTCTAGGCGCAGGTTTCCGAAGCATACTTATTTGCTATGCGAGGAAAACTGCAACAACGAAATCCCCCAAAATCCGTAAAAATTACTGTCCGACGTTGAACCAGCGGCCTTTAATCCGTTTGGAGCCTTTCATCAAAGGCTCATAATTGCGGGCCAACAGGTGCGCCTGTACTTGGCCAACGGTATCCAACGCAACACCCACGACGATCAGCAAAGCCGTACCGCCGAAGTAAAAGTCTACGTTGAACTGCGCGCGGAAGAAGTCCGGCAGGACCGCGATTAAACAGACAAAAATCGCACCGCAGAACGTCAAACGGTTCATTACCCACTCAATATAATTTTTTGTGGGTTCGCCGGGACGAATACCGGGGATAAAACCACCCCATTTCTTCATATTATCCGCCAAATCGGACGGGTTAATCGTCATTGAATTGTAGAAATAACAGAAGAAAATAATCAGGGCCGAGAACAGCAACATATAAAGAATGCTGCTATGATTCATAGACTCCAACAGTTTCTGCGCCCAAGGGGCTTCTTGATTGAAGCTGGCAATCGTCAGCGGAAGGGAAATAACGGATGAAGCAAAGATTACCGCAATTACACCGCTCTGGTCAATCTTAAGCGGCAAATAGCTAACCTGCCCGCCGTAGGTTTTATTCCCCACTTGACGTTTGGCGTATTGTACCGGAATTTGGCGCTGCGCCGTTTCCAACCACACCACTAAAGCCGTAATAACAAGCGCTGCGCCGAAGATAACAAGCGCCATAAAGAAATCCATCTCGTCTGTCTGTACGCGTTTAATCACTTCCATAATCGCGCTGGGCAAGCGGTCCACAATACCGGCAAAAATGATGAGCGAAATACCATTACCCACCCCTTTTTCCGTAATCTGTTCACCGAGCCACATCACAAACATCGTGCCGGCGGCCAACGTCACCACCGTGGTAACAAAAAACATAAACGACGGGTTTACCACCGCAGAAACGCCGCCCGCGCCTTCAATGCGCGTAATCGCGAACGTCATCATCGAGCCTTGCAGCAATGCCAAGAACAGTGCAAAAATACGGGTGATCTGGTTTTCTTTTCTTCTGCCGGATTCCCCTTCTTTATGCATACGGTCCAACGCAGGGAAAATATGGGCACCGCGCACTAACCCCATAATGATGGAAGCGTTAATGTACGGCATAATACCCAAGGCCAAAATCGAAAATCTGCCCAGTGCACCGCCCGAAAAGATATTCATGAATCCCAGAATACCGTTTTGATGCGCGGCAAACATTTGCTTTAAGACTTCCGTATTAATGCCGGGTATTGGGATTGCGGCCGCAATCCGGAAAACAGCCAACGCCCCGATCAAGAAGAGCAATCTCTTCTTGAGTTCGGGGGCGTTAAAGATATTTGCAACTGTGTTGTTAGCCATTATTTGGTCTTCTGTTCAAGCACGGTTACGGTGCCGCCGGCTTTTTCAATCGCCGCTTTGGCAGTGGCAGAAAAACCGTGGGCAGACACTTTCAAAGCTTTGGTCAAAGATCCGTTAGCCAACACTTTGACGCGGGTAACATCGTGGATGATACCGGCTTTTTTCAAAGCTTCGGGAGTTACTTCCGCACCGGCCGCAAAAGTTTTTTCCAACGAGCCGACGTTAACGTAGTCAAAACGTCTGGCAAAATCTTTATTGGAAAAACCGCTTTTCGGCGTGTGGCGGATTAAGGGCATCTGGCCGCCTTCTTTGCTTTCTTTGCGGGAGTTACCGGAGCGGGAAGTCTGCCCTTTCATACCTTTGGTGCAGTAGTTACCCAAACCGGAACCCGGGCCAAGACCCAAGCGTCTTTTTTCTTTTCTGGACCCGTGTTTAGGGAAAAGTTTATTTAAAGTTACCATTTTTTATCTCTCCACAAAACTATTCGGCCTTGGCGGGTTCGGCTTTCGCTTCCGCCTTAGGGGCTTCGGCCGCAGGAGCGGCTTTGCCGCGCATAACGTTCACGGCTTCTTTGGCTTTCAGCTGTTTGAAAGCTTCCATCGTGGCGTAAACCAAGTTGCAGGGATTGCTGCTTCCCAAGCTTTTGGCCAATACGTCTTTGATCCCCGCAGCTTCAAACAAGAGGCGCGCACCGGAGCCGGCGATTACACCGGTACCGGGGGCGGCGGGTTTCATCCATACGGAAGCGGCGCCAAATTTGCCGATGACTTCGTGCGGAATAGTTTCGCCCACGATCGGGAACGTGATCATATGTTTGCGAGCGTGAGATTCAGCTTTGGCGATAGCCAGCTGAACCTGATTTGCCTTGCCAATAGCAACGCCCACTTTGCCCATACCGTTACCGACTACAACAAGCGCGCGGAAGCCAAAGCGTTTACCGCCTTTGACCACCTTGGCCGTTCTGGCTACGTGGATAACCGTGGTTTTGCCTTCAGCCGCCGGTCTTGCTTTTTGAAACTCGGCTCTTTTGCCTTTCGCTTCTTTTCTGTTATCGCTTTTTACTAGCGTTTCATTGGACATTAAATTCACCTGTGACCTTAGAATTTCAATCCTGCTTCTCTGGCGGAATCCGCAAGCGCTTTGATTCTGCCGTGGTAGACGCGTCCGCCGCGGTCAAACATCACTTCGCTGATGCCTTTTTCGAGCGCTTTCTTGGCAATCGCAGCGCCCAAAGCTTTAGCGGCTTCGATGCTCTTGGCGGAAGCTTCAAATTTGCCTTCAAATTCTTTGGACAACGTAGTCGCAGACACTAACGTGCTGTGCGTGTTGTCATCAACAATTTGGGCATAAATATATTTCAAGCTTCTGTAGACGGACAGTCTCGGACGGTGTGCACCGTTTTTCAAAAGGTGCCCGCGGCTGCGGTCTTTTCTGAACTGATATCTTTCTTGTTTAGTGGCCATAATTATTTGCCTCCCGCCGCAGTTTTACCGGCTTTGCGAACAATATGTTCGCCCTGGTATTTAATACCGCTGCCTTTGTAGGGTTCCGGAGGTCTGATTCTTCTGATTTTGGCCGCGAAATCGCCCACTTTGAACTTATCGCTGCCTTTAATCGTTACCCAGCCGGATTTCGGATCCACCGTGACCGTAAGGCCCGCGGGGATATCCAAATTCACGGGATGGGAGAAACCGAGTTCCAGGTTCAGTTTGGTGCCGGCCACGTTGGCGCGGTAACCCAAACCGTTGATTTCCAACACTTTGGAAAAACCGTTTGTCACGCCTTCAATAATGTTGAAAACATTGGCGCGGGTCGTTCCGTGCAAAGCGTTGAGTTCTTTGATCCGGTTTTCAGCGACGGAGAAGGTCAACACACCGTCTTTAAGTTCGGGCGTAATGCCTTCCGGAATAGAGTAAGACAAAGTGCCAAGCGCGCCCGTGGCGGTAATGACGCTGTCTTTGATTTCCACTTTGGTTTTGGCGGGAACGTTGATAATCTTTTTACCGATTCTGCTCATATTCCCCCCTTACCAGACCTGACACAAGAGTTCGCCGCCGATTTTTTCGGCTTTGGCTTGCGCGTCGGTCATTAAACCTTTAGATGTGGAAAGAATGGTAATGCCGAAGGCACCGCGCACTTTCGGAATGTTGTTATAGGCGCTGTAAACGCGGGACCCTGGTTTGGAAATACGTTTCAAACCTTGGATGACGCATTCGTTTTCGGGCGTATATTTCAAAAACACTCTTACCACGCCGCCTTTGGTTTCGTTATGGACGGCTTTGAAATTGGCAATGTAACCTTCTTCTTTCAGTACGCGCGCAATTTCGGTTTTGATTTTAGAAAAAGGAATATCCACTTTTTCTTTTTTCTTCATATTGGCGTTTCTTATTCTGGTTAAGAAATCTGCAATTGGATCCATATATATAGGCAACCTCTCCAAACCACTTTCCGTTTAACGGAGTTGGCCCGAAAAAGGTACCTCCTCCTGTAAATTACCAGCTCGATTTTCTAAGACCAGGGATGAGACCCTGATGTGCCATTTTTCTAAGGCAGATACGGCAGAGGCCGAAGTCGCGGTAGTAACCTCTCGCGCGCCCACAGATTTGGCATCTGTTGTGATAGCGCACGGCGAACTTTTGATCCTTCGCCATTTTTGCAACCCAAGCTTTAGTAGCCATAAAGTTTTCTAACTCCTATTATTTGGCCGATTTGCGGAACGGCATACCCATATAATTCATAAGCATACGACCGCTTTCGTCGTTTTCGGCGGTGGTAACGAACGTAATGTTCATACCGTGGGCTTTGGGAGATTTTTCAACATCAATTTCCGGAAAAATATAATGTTCTTTAATACCCAAGTTCAAGTTGCCTTTGCCGTCAAAGCTGGCGTTAAAGCCCTGAAAGTCGCGAATGCGCGGGCAGGCGATGCAGATGAAGCGTTCCATAAACTCATACATTCTGGCACCGCGCAGTGTCACGCGCACGCCAATCGGCATACCTTCTCTAAGTTTGAAGTTAGAGATGGATTTTTTAGCGCGGCGCACTTGGGCAGCCTGACCGGCGATGGCGGTCAAATCTTCTTTGGCCGTTTCCAACGCTTTGATGTCTTCGCGGGCTTCTTTCACACCGATATTGATGACAATTTTCGTCATTTTCGGCACAGCCATCGGGCTTTTAACATTCATATCTTTAAGCAAGGCCGGAAGCACTTTTTCTCTGTAAAGAGCCTGCAGTTTCGGCATATAGCCGGCGGGCACTTTCGTTTCGTTTTTAGTTTCTTTTTTAGTCATTTTAACGGTACCTGATTAAATGATCGGCTCGTTGCATTTGCGGCAGACGCGCGTTTTGGTGCCGTCGGCCGAGATTTGCACTTTGGGCGTCATCGCTTTTTTGCATTTGCTGCAGACTACCGCTACGTTGGATGCGTCCAACGCGGCTTCCATCTGTATAATGCCGCCCTGCTTGTTTTGGGAAGGCTTCACGTGTTTGGAAATCATATTCACGCCCGTTACCACTACTTTGTTTTTAGACGGGTTGATGGATTTCACTTCGCCTTTCTTGCCTTTGTCCTTGCCGGACAACACTAAAACGGTGTCTTTTTTCTTAATGTTCATACTATACCACCTCAGGAGCCAAGGAAATGATTTTCAAGAAATTCTTTTCGCGCAGCTCTCTGGCAATCGGGCCGAATACACGGGTGCCTTTGGGTTCTCCGTTATCGTTGATGATGCAAACAGCATTGTCATCAAAACGAATATAGGAACCGTCTTTTCTTCTTTTTTCGCGGGCCACACGCACAACTACCGCACGGACCACGTCGCCTTTTTTAATGGCGGAGGTAGGGATCGCGTCTCTAACAGAGCACATAATAACATCTCCCAAAGTCGCGATATCCCGATGGTGGCCGCCGCGCACTTTAAAGCACTGCACTTTACGCGCGCCGGAATTGTCGGCCACATTAACGATGCTTCTTAATTGAATCATACTTTAGTAACTCCGTAGTTTTTAAAAACTAAGCTCTGGCTTTTTCCACGATTTTGGAAATGCGCCATTTCGTCGTTTTGGAAACGGGACGGGTGCTCATAATTTCCACTTTGTCGCCAATTTTAGTTTCGTTGGCTTCGTCGTGAGCGTGGAATTTGGCCGCTCTTTTGAGCGTTTTGCCATAGCGTTCATCGTGAACTAAGCGTTCCACTTTAACGGTGCGGGTTTTGTCCATTTTATCGGACACCACTACGCCGCTCAGAACTTTTCTTTTGGCACGGGTTTCTTGATTTTCCATTTTTCAAACCTCTATTTTTGCTCTTTCTTCTGGTTGATTAGCGTTTGCAAAAGAGCAATTTCGCGTCTTACAGCTCTGATTTCCATCGGGTTGGCGATGGGGGTGGTGCTGTGTTTGAAAAGAAGATTAAATTTCTTTTCC
>NZ_JBJEGE010000024.1:0-6894 GCF_051874775.1 Candidatus Avelusimicrobium sp. | reverse complement strand
CGGGTTGGCGATGGGGGTGGTGCTGTGTTTGAAAAGAAGATTAAATTTCTTTTCCTGGGCTTTGCCGAGTGCTTCGTTCAGTTCGGCCAACGTTTTGTTCTTTAAAGCTTCTTTTTCGTTCGTTTTCATAAACTACCTTCTGCTAACCAATTTCGTTTTGATCGGCAGTTTGTCGGACGCTAAGCGCATAGCTCTTTTGGTATCTTCTAATGTAGCGCCTTCCAATTCGAACAAAATTCTGCCGGGCTTCACCACAGCCGCCCAGTATTCGGGCGCGCCTTTACCTTTACCCATACGGGTTTCGGCGGGGTGTTTGGTAATTGCTTTGTCCGGAAAAATGCGGATCCAAAGTTTACCTTTTTTCTTGATGAAGCGGGACAAGGTAATACGGGCAGCTTCAATCTGCCGTGCGGTAATCCATTTGGGTTCTAACGCTTTCAACCCAAATTCGCCGAACACCACTTCCGTGCCGCGTTTGGCATTGCCTTTAATGCGGGGCGCGCTGAAGGGTTTGCGGTATTTAACTCTTTTAGGCATCAACATAAGTCAAAGTCCTCTATTTGGCTTCCACCGCGGCGACTTCCGTCGCACCTTCGGTGGAACCGTTTTCAATGTCGCGGTGTTTCTTGAGCTCGTTCATAATCTCTTTAGGAGATTTAGCGAAGTGGGTTCTCTTGAAAATCCAGACTTTAATACCGATTTTACCGCTAATGGTGTTTGCTTCGGTAAAACCGTAATCAATATCGGCGCACAAGGTGTGCAGCGGCACGCGTCCTTCGCGTTTCCACTCGGTGCGGGCAATTTCCGCGCCGCCGAGTCTGCCGGACACCATAATTTTGATACCAAGCGCTTTGCCGGACAAGGCCTTTTCAATTGCTTTCTTGATAGCGGCACCGTAGTGGGCGCGTTTTTCAAGCTGCATTGCAATGTTTTGGGCTACCAGCTGAGCATCCGTTTCCGGATTCTTGATTTCAATTACGTTCACAAAGGTTTTGCTGCCGGTAAGGGCTTCCAATTCTTTGCGAAGGGCTTCAATGTCGGCGCCTTTTTTGCCGATTACCACGCCAGGGCGGGCGGTGTGGATGTTGACGCGCAGAAACGCACCGGCTCTTTCGATGCCGACGTAGCTGACGGCCGCCATTTTGAATTTGTCATCAATAATTTTGCGGATCTGGAAATCTTCCATAATCAACGCCGGCATATTCTTAGGAGCGAACCATCTGGAGCGCCAATCCTGAATATAACCAAGTCTGATTGACCGCGGGTGAATCTTGTGTCCCATAAATTAGCGACCTCCCTTTTTTTCGTCGGTGACGATAACAGTCAAGTGACACATACTCTTTTTGTAGGGCATCGCACGGCCTTGCGGACCGGGCTGCACTCTTTTTAAGTGGCCGCTGGGGCCCAAGTTGGCAAACGCTTCTTTAATGAAGACTTTGCTGAAATCCAGCTTTTTGCCGGCTTTTACTTCCAGGTTGGCGGCGGCGCTGTGAAGCGTTTTAGCCACCAAATCCGAGGTGCGTTTGGCGATGAACGGAAGTACGTCTTCCGCCGCTTTCACGTTTTTACCGCGGATTTGATCGAGCACCAAGTTCACCTTGCGGCTGCCATAGCGTTGAAATTTAGCTTTTGCACAAGCTTCCATATCAAATCCTCAACTCTTATTTCAGGGCGGTGGAATCTTTCGTCATACCACCGTGACCTTTGAACAAACGGGTGAAAGAGAATTCACCGAGTTTGTAGCCTACCATTCTCTCGGATACGTAAATGGGAAGAAATTTTCTGCCATTGTGCACAAGGAACGTATGTCCCACAAATTCAGGCACGATGGTGCAGGCTCTTGCCCACGTCTTGATAGGTTTCTTTTCATTGGAAGCGTTCATCGCTTGAACTTTTTCCAACAGGTTTAAATCCACAAACGGACCTTTTTTAGTTGATCTTCCCATAATTACTTAACCTTGTTTTTTCTTCTGTCGCTGACAATCATCCAGCCAAACGCTTTTTTGGTAGAGCGTGTTTTCAGACCGCGGGTCTGCTGGTTCCACGGAGAGCGCGGAATGTTGCCGCCTTTACCGTGACCGCGGCCGCCGCCCATCGGGTGGTCGACAGCGTTCATCGCGCTACCGCGGACGGTAGGTCTCTGGCCGCGGTGTCTGTTGCGGCCGGCATTGCCGATTACAATGTTGGAGTGGTCCACATTGCCGACTTGGCCGATGGTCGCGCAGCAGGCGCTGGGCACCAAGCGGATTTCGCCGGACGGCATTTTGATATGGGCATAGTCCGATTCTTTGGCCATAAGCTGAGCTTGGCTGCCGGCGCTGCGGGCAAGCTGCGCGCCTTTGCCGACTTTCAGTTCAATGGCGTGGATAAAAGTACCTTCGGGAATGTTTTTAAGAGCAAGGCAGTTACCCACTTTAATATCTGCGGCCGGACCGGACATGAGTACGTCTCCCACTTGTACGCCCAGCGGATGAAGAATATATCTTTTCTCGCCGTCGGCGTAGTTCAACAGGCAAATACGGGCGCTGCGGTTCGGATCGTATTCAATAGATACAACTTTGGCCGGAACGCCGTATTTTTCCCGTTTGAAATCAATCTGTCTGTATGCGCGTCTGTGACCGCCGCCAATGTGACGGACCATAATCATACCGGTGTTGTTTCTGCCGCCGGTTTTGCGCAGACCTTTGGTTAAGCTCTTCTCCGGAGTGGTTTTCGTAATATCGGAGTAGTCCGACACCGTAATCGTTCTGCGGGAAGGGGTGTAAGGTCTAAATGACTTAATAGGCATAGTTAGTAGTTTCTCCTTTCAGCTACTTCGAAGCGGCTTCCACCATTTCGATTTTATCGCCTTCTTTCAAGGTAACAAAGGCCTTTTTGTAGTCGGGTCTTTTACCTTCGAAGCGACCCATACGATGGGTCTTGCCCGTGACGGAAATCGTGTTAATCTTTACAACGGTTACGTTGAAGATTTTTTCCACCGCGGTTTTAATTTCGCCTTTGGACGCATTTTTAGCAACCACAAAACCGTAACGGTTATGGGTATCGCGTTCAATCAAGCTCTTTTCGGTTAAAAGGGGCTTTTTAAGCGTAGTGTAAACGGTCATTATTTGGCCTCCTTGGCAAACGTGTCGCTGAGTTTGGCGACGGCGTCCGTGGTCAAAATAACTTTAGAGCTGTTCAGTACCACATAGGCGTTAGCGTCCTGCGGAGCGATGTGGGTAAGACCCGCAACATTTCGGCAGGCCAACGCGGCGTTAGCGTCAGCAAAGTTATCCATAACCAGCGGTTTGCGGCCGGCAGCTAAGACGTCCATAATTTCGGCAAAAGCTTTGGTTTTGGGTTCTTTAAGCGTTAAAGATTCCAATACAACCAAGTTACCTTCGGCAAGCTTGGCAGACAAAGCCATCGCAAGCGCGGTTCTTCTTTTGGCGGCCGGCAAATCCTGACGGAAAGAGCGCGGAGTAGGACCAAAAGCGATACCGCCGTGGCGGAACTGCACGGCGCGTAAACTGCCCTGACGGGCGCGGCCGGTGCCTTTCTGTTTCCACGGTTTTTTACCGGTACCGGAAACTTCGCTGCGGGTTTTGACGTCGGCGGTGCCGCTTCTTTGGTTAGCCAAAAAGGCGGTGATGACTTCGTGCAAGAAAGTGGGGTTGGCCTTGACGGCAAACAAGCTGTCCGGCAGGGCGCAGGTCCCTTTCTCTTTACCTTTAATATCTAAAACTTTAGTTTCCATAGGTCAAAGTCCTTACTTCTTGTTGGCGGCTTTAGAGGCAGAAACTTTCTGCTGCTGCGGCGCCACATAGTGTTTTTTGTATTTGGAAGTTTCCAAGACGGACACAATGGAGCCTTTGGCACCCGGGACGGAACCTTTCAAGAAGATAAGTCCGTTTTCGTTGTCCACTTTGATAACTTCAATTTTGGCTACGGTGTGGGTGGTGGTGCCGTAATGGCCGGCCATACGCTGACCGGAAAGCACTTTACCCAAAGAACGGCGGGATCCCAAAGAACCCGGGGCGCGGGACCGGTCGGACTGACCGTGGGAATCAGGCTGTCCGGCAAAGCCGTGGCGTTTCATACCGCCTGCGAAGCCGTGGCCTTTGATTTTACCCTGCACGTCTACATAGTCACCGGGTTTGAAGATTTTTTCGAGTGAAATGACTTGACCGATTTCGAAACCGTTCACATCCGCGACACGGCATTCCTTCATATGTCTGACCGGAGCGACGTTGGCTTTTTTGAAATAACCGAGTTCAGGTTTGTTGAGTTTGCTTTCTTTCACTTCGCCAAAACCCACGCAAACGGCATTGTAACCGTCTTTTTCTTGAGTTCTGACACGCACAACCTTACACGGACCCGCTTTTACTACGGATACGCCGTGAAGATTGCCTTTTTCATCAAAGAGCTGAGTCATACCGATTTTTTCGCCAATTACAAAGCGGAAAGTTTCGGGAGCTTCTTTGACAGTTTCTGCTTTGGCCGCTTCAGCAACGGGAGTTGCCTCTTGGGCACCAGCAGCTTGGTTGAGTTCTTCTGTCATATCAGTTCAGTTTCCTATTAGTTGCTTTTGATAGCCACATCTACACCGGCCGGCAAATCGAGCTTCATCAGTTCGTCGACGGTTTTAGAGGTGGGGCTTTTGAGGTCAATGAGTCTTTTGTGAATACGCATTTCAAACTGTTCTCTGCTCTTTTTATCGGTATGGGGAGAACGAAGCACGGTGTACTTCTTAATCCGGACCGGTAGAAGAACAGGACCCGCCACGATGGCGCCGGTTTTTTGGGCCGTTTCCACAATGCGGGAAACAGAGGCGTCCAACATACGGTGGTCGTAAGAACGCAATTTGATGCGGATTCTTTCTTGGCTTAATACTTTAGCCTTTTTTTCTGTTTTTTCTGCCATTTTTGGTTTCCTTAAATGTTTTTTACAAAAAAATTATTCGGCAGAAACCCCCACTCCGGTTCGCCTTCTCCGACGAGCCAGTTAGGAATTTTCCGCCTTTGCTTCCAATTCAGTACATTTTATTATACCAAATCAGCGGGCTTTTGCGCTATACAATTTACTTGCGTTTTTCACCGTTTCGCTTTCATTATAAAGCGCCTAAAATTCGCTTGGATATATTGTATAAAATTTGTCCTGTATTGTAAATAGCCACAGCCACAAAAAGCAATAACAGGTCCCCATATAAACGCGAAAAACGCCGGACCCTGCTGCGGATCCGGCGTTTTTATCTGTCAAAAACTACTCGCGGGAGCTCTCGCCCGTGCAAACATTGTTCACACACTTAGGCGCAATTTGTACGCGGCACATTTCGCGCGTACAAGGAGCAAGAGAGCAGGCCTTATCAAACGCCGCTTTGACCGTTTCGGCTCCTTTTTGGCTGACGGCTTGATATCCGTCGCACATACAGCAGCCTTTCTGTACGGCCACGCAGTCCGCGTCCGCGGTGCAGGCTTTGTCGGCTTTTAAAATTGCTTTCGTCAGCGATTTGGGTTTGGCGTTAATGCCCACGGATTTCGGGGCGGAAGCGCACGCGGCCAAGACAGCGGCACAAACGGTTAAAAATAATACTTTTTTCATTCTATTCCCCTATTTTACGAAATAATTTTTATACGGTTTAGGCGTACCCACGCAGCTCCCGTTTTGACAGGACGTTTCAATATCCACATAGCACATTTGCAAAGTGCACGCAGCGCGGTCGCACTCTTTCACAAAAAACGGCTGAAGCGCAGCGGCGGCTTCTTTATTTACCGCTTCTTTTCCGGCGCACATACAGCAGCCCTTGTTGACCGAGGTGCAGTCCTCGTCCACGTTGCAGGACTTATCGGCCGACCGCAACGCTTCGGCGTAATTTTTAGCTTTCATATTGACGGGAGTTTTCACTTCCGCCGTTTTGGTGCATCCGGCGAACAACACGGCCGCGCCCAATAACCCCAATAGTTTGATATTCATATTTTACCTCCTTTACGATACAGGATATTATATCAAATTCTATATCCCCGCCAAATTTATTATAATAGAACCGTAGTACACAATTTTACCTGTTTTTGGAACCGTGTGCAGAACACGGCGGCATTACATAAAGTAATCCAGAGCAAGTCCAAAAACAGCCGATTAGAGGCGCAGGACGGAGGGCCTTATAACCCCTCTGTCTTGTGCCGAATGTTTGCCGCCCGAGTGGCGGCAGACTACGGCTGTTTATATTTGCGGCACTTGCTCTGGCGCAATATGAACAGCCGTTCAAACAATCGTATTATATTTGGATATCCCGCGAAGAACCGAATAAAACTAAATGCACGACTTATCCTCAAGTTTCTTCTATCCAAAAACAGCTTTGCGACCAATTAAACCAAAACGGCACGTTGTAACTGCTGGCAGCCGTTATTCAGGTGCCGTGCAGCGTAGAATGACCTAATGGAAGATTATATGATTTTTCAAAACCGCTCCGTATTGCGCGGACAAGTTGGGGCGCGGCGTAGTGGTAATTACGTAAGCCCCAAGGTACGTGCAAGACGGCAGGTTTTGAAAAATTGTTTATTCTTAAAAGACATACGGAGCAAAACTTTCCGTTTTGCTCCGTATGCGTAAACCGTTAGTTACCAACAGTCGTTATTCAAGTGCCGTGCAGCATAGAATAACATCACATAGCTTCGGCTGATTTTTCAGATTTGCGCTAAATTTGCGTTGCCAGTTGCCCGCATAGGCGTGGCTGTAGCCACGTCAAGGGCAAGGGAACACAAAGTTAGCCAAATATGGAAAATGGTTGCCCGTATAACGAGCAACGGATAAGAAATCTCTTTCTTATCCGTTGTGCGTAAACCGTTAGTTACCAACAGTCGTTACTACTCAATAATTTTGGTAACGACGCCGGCGCCTACCGTATGACCGCCTTCG
>NZ_JBJEGE010000023.1:0-48350 GCF_051874775.1 Candidatus Avelusimicrobium sp. | reverse complement strand
ATGGAATTGTTCGGATGAAAAGAAACCCCGGGCGTGAGCCCGGGGAGTTTCATTTATATTCGTTGTAACTGACGATTTCGTCAAACGTCTCGCGGGGCCGCGCGTTCGGTTCTTCGGCGGGATAGCCAAGCGCAATCAAGTGTTCAATTTTTTTGCCTTTGGGGAGTTTGAAAAACTTTTCGGCCTTGTCGGAATTTAACCACCCGATCCAGCAGGATCCCAAACCTAAATCCCACGCGCGCAGTACCAGATGTTCGCAGGCAATGCCTTGGTCCACCAAATAAAATTCCGTGCGGCGGAAAAAATTGCCGATGCGGCTGGTAAATGAGCCTTTGTCCGACACGGCGGCAATCAGGACGGGGGCTTTTTCGGCCCATTTGGTCATACTGTATACGCCGGAAAAGGCTTCTTTGCAAAACGCTTCTTTCACTTGCGGGTCGTCAATGACGATAAAATGCCACGGCTGCGAGTTGCACGCGGACGGCGCCAAACGTGCTGCCTCAAGGCAGTCGTTTATTTTTTCCCGCTCTACGGGTTTATCTTGGTATTTACGCACGCTTCTGCGCGTGGCGATGGCTTGCATAAGTTCCATAAAAGTCACTCCTTGTGAAGTATAAAAATATCTTACCAAATTGCTCTCCCGTTTTTATAAAATAAAAATATGCCCGCTTATGTGTATATTTTAGCCAGTCAAAAGAACGGTACGCTTTATGTGGGCGTGACGGCTGATTTGCTTAAACGCGTTTATGAGCATAAAACCAAGTTGGCGGACGGATTTACAAAACGCTATGGTGTTTCTCGTTTGGTTTATTATGAGGTTTTTGACCAAATGATTACCGCTATTGAACGCGAAAAGCAATTAAAACGCTAGCACCGTGCTTGGAAGATTAATTTAGTGGAAAGTAAAAATAAAAATTGGGATGATTTATATTCTGGTTTGTTATAAATTATTATTCTAAGGGAGTGTCATCCTGAACTTGTTTCAGGATCTAATTCGTAAAGAGGAATCTTTTTAAACGACTGGATACTGAAATAAATTCAGTATGACGACTTATAGACGCAGTATGTCATCCTGAACTTGTTTCAGGATCTAATTCGTAAAGAGGAATCTTTTTAAACGACTGGATACTGAAATAAATTCAGTATGACGACTTATAGACGCAGTATGTCATCCTGAACTTGTTTCAGGATCCAATTCATAAGGATTTACAACTATGCAATTTACCAAATACACGGGACTGGGCAACGATTTCGTCTTTTTAGACGGCGCGTCTGCCCTGTCCGTAAAAGACCCTTTTTTATTGGCTGTAAAAATGTGCGACCGCCGCTTCGGCGTGGGTGCGGACGGCCTTGTACTCCTCCTGCCTTCGGACAAGGCGGACGTGCGTATGCGTATCATCAATTCGGACGGTTCCGAAGCCGAAATGTGCGGCAACGCGTCTCGCTGTGTGGCGCTGCATTGGTTTACGCGTAAACGGGCGAATAAAAAACAGATTTCGCTTGATACGCTTGCCGGAATTATTCGTACGGATATTATCGATTTAGAAAAAGGACTTGTCCGCGTGGATATGGGGCAGCCTCGTTTGACGCGCAGCCAAATTCCGATGACAGGCGCAGCGGATGAACGCGCCGTCAATGTTTTGCTGGACGTTAACGGTATACAAGTGTACGGTACAGCCGTTTCGATGGGAAATCCGCATTTTGTGACGTTTGTGGAAAATGCCCAAACCGCTCCTGTGGTCGAGTTGGGACCGGTCTTAGAAAAACACTCCGCTTTCCCGCGCAAAACAAATGTGGAATTTGTGCAAGTTTTGGACGATAAAACCGTCCGTATGCGCGTGTGGGAGCGCGGCGCGGGCATTACGAGCGCCTGCGGAACGGGCGCGTGCGCGACGGCGGCCGCGTGCGTATTAAACGGAAAAACGGGGCCAAGCATAACCGTCAAACTGGACGGCGGAGATTTGTTTATTGAATGGCCGGAGCAAAAGAATATTTTTATGACGGGCCCCGCCCGCGAGGTTTTTACGGGTGAATGGCCGGAGAATTAAATGACGACGATTAATAACAATTATCTTAAACTGCAGGGCAGTTATTTATTTTCCACGGTAGCCAAACGCGTAGCCGCTTTCAAAGCGGCCAATCCGACGGAAACCGTCATCAGCTTAGGCATTGGCGACGTTTCGCGCCCGCTTGTGCCCGCCGTAGTGGAAGCAATGCATAAAGCGGTGGACGAAATGGGCGAGGCTGCCACGTTCCGCGGGTACGGGCCGGAACAGGGATATTCTTTTTTGCGTGAAGCCGTTTTGAAGGGGGATTATTTGTCCCGCGGAATTAATTTGTCGGCGGATGAAATTTTTATCAGTGACGGCGCAAAAAGCGACGTCGCCAACTTTCAGGAGCTTTTTTCATCCGAAAGTAAAGTGGCACTCCAAAATCCCGTTTATCCTGTTTATTTGGATACGAATGTGATGGCCGGCCGCACGGGCGCGTTTGAAAACGGCCGTTACGGCGGTATCGTTTATTTGCCGTGCGTAGAAGCAAATAATTTTGCGCCCGAACTGCCCAAAGAACACGCCGATATCGTGTATCTGTGCTCTCCCAACAATCCGACGGGCTCGGCCTTAACGCGCGCGGAACTGAAAAAATGGGTGGACTGGGCCCTTGAACATAACAGCGTCATTTTATTTGATTCCGCCTATGAAGCCTTTATTTCAGATGATGACATTCCTCATTCCATTTACGAAATTGAAGGGGCGGAAAAAGTGGCGGTGGAGTTCCGTTCGTTCTCCAAAACAGCTGGTTTTACGGGTACGCGCTGTGCGTATACCGTGGTGCCCAAAGCGCTGGAAATTTCGGACGTGCGCGGCGGAAAAGCGTCTTTAAATGCGCTGTGGCTGCGCCGCCAGACCACTAAATTTAACGGCGTGCCGTATATCGTGCAGCGCGGAGCGGAGGCGGTTTATTCACCTGAAGGGTTTAAACAAACGCGCGAAGTCATCGCAGGATATAAAGAGAATGCGCGCGTGATTTTGGACGCCTTGAAAAACGCCGGCATTACCGCGTACGGCGGGGACAACGCGCCGTACATTTGGCTTAAAACGCCGGCGGGGCTTGATTCGTGGGGCTTCTTCGATAAATTGTTGACCGAAGCCCGCGTGGTCGGCACCCCGGGCGTGGGATTTGGTTCGTGCGGCGAAGGGTTTTTCCGCCTGACGTCGTTTAACACGCCCGAGCTTACGCGCGAAGCCGCCGCCCGCGTGGCCGCTTTAAAATTTTGATTTTTGCTACAATACTAAATATAGGAGAAATTATGAACAGAAAGGGTTTTACCTTAATTGAATTGCTGACGGTCGTGCTCATTATCGGGGTGCTGACGGCGGTGGCGCTGCCGCAGTATATGCGTTCTATTGAACGCTCGCGCGCCACGGAAGCGATGGCCGCTATAAAAGCGCTTAATGATGCCGTGTACGCGTATGCGGCCGGACGAACGGGCGACAACGCGTGCCCCGTATCTTTTAAAAAATTGGCTACACAGCTGTCCGGAAATATGAGTGCCAACGGCAGTACGCTTACGACGAAGGATTTTGTCTATACAATTAATTCCGCCACAAATGCCGTTATCCCGGGGACGGACTGCGCCGGCGTAACGGCCCGGCGTAACGCCGCGCCTAAGTACGATTATATCTTGTGGAATCCGTACCAAAAAGGAACGGGCGGAAAAAGTTCTTCCTTGCGCTGCACGGCCGATACGGCGAAAAGTATTGCCGTGTGCGATTCGCTTGATTTATACGAGGAAGGCGACAAACCTTTCTAACTTTACTTGCTTTACAAAAAACCTCGCTTTTGCAGCGGGGTTTTCTTGTTTTCGCGCAACGTGGCGGGATAAATTTTGTAAAATATATTGAAAGATTTATTTTTCATAGGAGACCAGAATGAGCTGCGAAAAATGCACCCCTGAAGTACAGAATATGTGCTGCGTTTGCAAAGGCGCTAAGCACGATCCGGCCCCGATTCCCGAAGAAGGAAAATGGGTCAAAGCCAAACAGATTACCGACATCAGCGGCCTTACCCACGGCGTAGGCTGGTGCGCCCCGCAACAAGGCGCGTGCAAACTGACGCTGAACGTCAAAAACGGTATCATTAAAGAAGCGTTGGTGGAAACCTTGGGTTGTTCCGGTATGACGCACTCCGCCGCTATGGCTGCCGAAATTCTCCCCGGCAAAACCATTTTGGAAGCTTTAAATTCCGACCTCGTGTGCGATGCCATTAACACCGCTATGCGCGAACTGTTCCTGCAAATCGTTTACGGACGCACACAGAGCGCTTTCTCCGATGACGGTCTGCCGATCGGCGCGGGTATGGAAGACCTTGGTAAAGGCCATCGCAGCCAGATCGGTACGATGTACGGTACTGAAGCCAAAGGCGCACGCTATTTGGAAATGGCCGAAGGTTATGTGCTCGAAATCGGCCTCGATAAAAACAGTGAAATCATCGGATACAAATTCGTTAACTTGGGCAAAATGATGGATGCTATCAAGAAGGGTGAAGATCCGAAAACCGCGTTTGAGAAAAACGTCAGCAAATACGGCCGCTTTGACGAAGCCGTCAAGAAAATTGACCCCCGCAAAGAGTAAACCAAGGAGAACAATTAAATATGATTACGTTTGAAGGATACGAAAGAAGAATTGATAAAATCAATTCCGTTTTGAAAGAAAACGGCATTGCTTCCTTGGAAGAAGCCAAAGAAATTTGCACCAAAAAAGGTATCGACGTGGAAGCCATCGTAAAAGGCATCCAGCCCATCGCTTTTGAAAACGCCGTTTGGGCCTACACCGTGGGTGCCGCCATCGCTTTGAAATCCGGCGTGAAAACCGCCGCCGAAGCGGCCGAAAAAATCGGCGTGGGTCTGCAGAGCTTCTGCATTCCCGGTTCCGTCGCCGACCAGCGCGCCGTAGGCCTCGGCCACGGTAACCTGGGCGCCATGCTGCTGCGCGAAGAAACCAAATGCTTCTGCTTCCTGGCCGGCCACGAAAGCTTCGCCGCCGCCGAAGGCGCCATCGGTATCGCCCGCACCGCCAACAAAGTGCGCAAAGAACCCTTGCGCGTTATTTTGAACGGCCTCGGTAAAGACGCCGCTTACATCATCTCCCGCATCAACGGTTTTACCTCCGTGGAAACCGAATATAATTACAAAACGGGCGAACTGAAAATCGTCAGCGAAAAAGCGTTTTCTAGCGGCGACCGCGCCAAAGTAAAATGTTACGGCGCCGATGACGTCAACGAAGGCGTAGCCATTATGCGCCACGAAGGCGTGGATGTGTCCATTACGGGCAACTCCACCAACCCGACCCGCTTCCAGCACCCGGTAGCCGGCACCTATAAGAAATGGGCGACCGAAAACGGTAAAAAATATTTCTCCGTGGCTTCCGGCGGCGGCACGGGCCGCACGCTCCACCCGGACAACATGGCCGCCGGCCCTGCCTCTTACGGTATGACCGACACGATGGGTCGTATGCACGGCGACGCGCAGTTTGCGGGTTCTTCCTCCGTTCCGGCCCACGTGGAAATGATGGGCTTAATCGGTATGGGTAACAACCCGATGGTTGGCGCGACGGTAGCTGTTGCGGTGGCTGTAGCTGAAGCCAAATAACAGTTGTTTTTCAAAAACCCGCCTCTTGTAGGGGCGGGTTTTTGTATATGCTGCTCTAACTATATTGGGGCGATAAAAATTACACTGTTAAGGAAGATGGAAAAACTCCTTTTTATAATAAATTACCTGTGAAAGCAGGTAATTCAATCAAAGAAAGTCATTGTACAGATTCCTCACAAAATACTCCGTGCAGATGCAAGGGCATATACTAAAATAAATTTTCGTCCTACAGGGTTATTTTCCCCAAATCAGATGTGCGCGTTTGTCGTCTGGCTCTACAGTTCCTTCCGTTACGTTGACGTTCCATAATCCGCACGAGAAAGTGGACGCCCGCAGGTGTTGTACGTCAAGGCCCGTGCGCGCCTTGGCTTGGCAGGAGACGGCATACAAGTCCGGATCGGCGGTTTTGCGCGCGTGTAAAATGCGTTCGCTGAGCAAAAAAACCGCGCCCTGTTTTTTATAGCTTTTGTCCATCTGATAAAAATAGGTGTCGATTTTGGCTCCGGCTTGGCGTTGTACCAACGCTTTGGCCGTATCGGACTCTTTCGGTGTAGACGATTGCTTCGGTGTTTTAACGGCGCGGTTTTTTACGGTTTGGCGTTTCTCTGCGGGCGCGGCGGCAAGGCTGTTTGCCAACGCTTGGGCGTTTTTGGCAATTTGCGCCAAGCGCGCCGGATTTTCATATTCTTTGTAAGAAAGGTTTACAAGCCCGTTATTGGAAATAGCTCCTTTGGGGGAAACGGTTACTTTGGTGGTATTAAGTAAATTGGAGTGATCAATTTGCAGGGTAATGCGTTCGGGGGAATACTTGCGTGCGCGGCCGTGGATAAGCATATCTGCGTCAAAATTTCGGTTAAAGTCCAGCACGACTTCTTCCTTCTCCGACCGCCAACAGCAGGCGGAAATGCACGTTTCTTGCAGGTTAAGATTATCTGCGGCTTCCTGCGGCCAGAAACGCAGGTTGAAGCGGTAACAAGAATCGTATTGTTTCCCGTCAAATCCTATTTTTTTGCCGGAAACTTCCAGCCACGGCTTGGTGGTGGCCACGCCGGAGTTATTCATCGGTGTATAGCAGCCGCCGAGCAGAAAAATTAAAATTGCGCCGCAAAGAGTTTTTTTCATACACTTTATTATAGTAACTTTTTAAGGAGATGGATTATGAAACTTATTTTGTCTTACGTAGAGCAGATTTCCTGTATTCCGCAAACCTATCATACATTAATCGCTCAGACTGTGGCGGCAATTCTGTTTTTAGCAATTCTGTATGTTTCTGCGCGTGTTTTTACGTGGTTTTGTAATAAGTATCTAGCCTATCTTTTTGCTAAATTAAAAGCCGATAAATGGGTAAAGGCAATGACGGCGCACCGTTTTTTTACCGCGCTTGGTGTGGTGACCGCCGCTATGCTGGCCATCCATCTTCACCCCGTGTTTATTATGGAAAATGTGGGGTGGATCTCTACGCTGATGGGTAAAGTGACGGGATTGTTTGTGGTGCTCAGTTTTGCGTGGTTGATTAACTCGTTCTTGAATATGCTTAACCATTTATACGGACGCAACCCGAACATCCCCGTAAAAGGATTGGTGCAGGCCGTCAAAATTGTAGTATTTTTAATCACGGGGTTATTTGTGCTGTCCTTACTGCTCGGGCGCAAACCGATGTACATCATTACGGGCTTGTCCGCTTTGGCGGCAGTTTTTTCTTTAATTTTTAAAGATCCTATTTTAGGCTTTGCCGCCAGTATCCAGTTGACGACGAATAAACTTATTAAAATCGGCGACTGGATTACTGTAGACTCCGCCGGCGCGGACGGCAACATTATTGATATTTCGCTCACCAGCGTGCGCGTGCAGAATTTTGATATGACGATTGTCAGCGTGCCGACGTATGATATGATTTCCAAACCGTTTAAAAACTGGAGCGGTATGTATGCGGCCAAAGCGCGACGTATTCAGCGCAGTATCGTCATTGACGTGGACAGCGTAAAATTTTTGGACCGCCCGATGTTTGAGCGTCTTAAAAAAATCAAACTGTTAAAGAATTATCTGGAAATGAAAGAAGCCGAAATCAAAGCGTTTAATGCCGAGCGCGACGTAAAAGAAAACGTGCTGAACGGGCGCCATTTAACTAATATCGGTACGTTTCGGCACTATGCAGAGCTTTATTTGCAGTCGCGGCCGTTTGTGGTATCGGGCGACCCGAATTTTACGCTGATGGTGCGCCAGTTAAAGCCCGAGGCACAGGGGATTCCGCTGGAAGTGTATTGCTTTTTAAATACTACCGTGTGGACGGATTACGAAGCCTTGCAGAGCGATATTTTCGACCACTTGTTCTCCGTCTTGCACGAGTTTGGCCTTTACGCCTACCAACAGCCCAGCGGACGCAATATTGCGTACGGAATACGGGAAATTGCCAAGGCCGAAGAAAAAATAAAATAAAGCCGTTTTTTGAGAGAGGATAAGCCCTGCGGAATTTTTTGTTCCGCGGGGCTTTTTGCAGCCGGATGCGAAATGCGTTTATACGTGGGCAGCCCCCTCCATGCTGGTTTATGTAGAAGAGGGGCTATATCCAAAACAGTGTGGCTCAGTTAATCAGAGGAGCGCGGATAAGTTGCCCGACCCTGCTTGGGGGCTTGACCCGTTTTTTTTTTTTGATACGATAGGGGTATTCCGTGGTGTTCCTGTGAGGGGGTCTACCAATTGAGATTTATTTCGTCAAAATCGCTAGATCCTGAACAGAAGCGACTCTGGATGACTTTGTTTGATAGGAGAATGTGATATGAAGGGTTTTACGCTGATTGAATTGTTGGTTGTTGTATTAATCATTGGTATTTTGGCTTCGGTGGCACTGCCGCAGTATACCAAGGCGGTGGAAAAATCCCGCTTGGCTGAGGCTCGCACAATGTTAAAAACATTGTACGAGGCGGAACGGTCGAGAAATTTGGAAATGGGTACAGAAGGCGTCGTCTATCCCTTAGACGAGTTAAGTGTTTCGGTTTCGGGTGCGAACGGAACGGCTGCTGCGTTTCCCTTTACTACCAAAAATTTTAGATATTCCTTGGAGTCCGGAAATCCGGGAGGTGTCGGGGGATAATGGCTACTCGTTTAAATGCCTCTTCTTATATGCTAATAATCCTTGCTGATGACGGGCGCTTTTATTGTTCAGATCCGAGTAGTAGGGGGGAGTGTAAGCGTCTTGGCTTTTCTATTTCTCCTTCTGACTGCAACCGAGCCCCTGCTATTTCTATTGGAAATTGTTATACGGAATAGTTGTGTATTTTTAAAAACGCCTCCGGCTTTTTTCGGGGGCGTTTTTATATATTGTGAACTTTTCCGTGCAGAGGAATTATTTTACCCTTTCGTATTGTCAAAATGTTGTTTGTTGACAAACATTTCCGATTGGTCCGACGCCCAGTTTAGCTGTTCTTCCAACTCTTTGGCGGCGCGTTCCATATCGGCGTCGTCCTTTACGCGGACGGTTTTTCCGTACGTCAGCGCGGTTTTGCCAAACGGCAGCGGCACGCGCATTTTATCCCAAGAGCCCACTTTAATTTTGTGGCTGAGCGCGGTGCCTACGGGGATAATCGGAAATCCGGTTTTTTTAGCCAAAAATAAAATACCGGATTGTACTTTGTAAATCGGGCCGCGGGGACCATCGGGTGTGAGCATCGGGCGGTAGCCGTCGCGCGCGGCGTGCATTAAGTGGATCAGCGCGCGCGCACCGCCGCGGCTTGACGAACCGCGTACCGCCAACATTCCGAATTTAGGCAGACATCGTGCAATATATTCTCCGTCGCTGGACTGGCTGATGAGCGGAGCGATTTTCTGCCCTTTATAGGGATATAATAAAAAGAGCTGTTGGTTGTGCCAAACGGCATAAATGACGCCTTTTCCTTCCTCCTCTAACCGTTTGCCTTCTTCGGATTTAAACCAGTAGATACGGGTGGTCCAGCCCAAAAAAACGGTATACCAGTAGGCTAAAGTGGAGCCGGCGGCGTGTTTCCAGTCGGTATATTGGATATCGGGCATTATTTTTTTCCTTTTTTGCGTATTTTTTGCCACGGCACTAACAATACGGTCGTGTAAGCGGGCGATAAAACGCCGTCCGCCAGTGTTACCTCAATTTTGTCCGCATTGATTTTTTCCAAAATAAGCGGTAAAATTTTTTCTGCCAATGTTTTTTCCAGCCGGACGGATTCTCGCAGCAGTTTGGGCGGCGCATACAAACCGAAGGGGGGAAGATAAACAAATTGCGGATCTAATGTTTCGTATTCTTCTTTTTGCGCCTGTTCGCGTACCAAATCGGTTACAAAACTGATTGCGTTTTTTAAAAATTCCAAAATAATACTGCCCGCCACGATGTTTCTCGGTTCTCCGTGGGTTTGGGCTTCCCGTAAAAACGGTTCAATTTTATTCCCCAACGTAACGGCGCAGGCGGTAAACATTTCTTTATGGACGGCGCTTTCGTCGTCCAGTTCCCAGTGTGCGTCCTGATTAAATTCGTACACGACGCCAGGGTCCAGCAGGGTAAATGCGTTTAAAATATATTGAGTGACTTCCATTTCGCTTGTAAATCCCGCTTGGCGCAAGAGGCCGCCGCCGCGCAATAATTTGCGCAGAATTTCTTTTTGGCGGGGGGCGATTTTAAAGCGTTTGATTTTTCGCATACGGTTTTTTTTAACGGCTTAAATAAATACGGGGAACTTTTTTACGATTTGGAAGGTTGAAATTCTGCTCCCGCGTTTATTTAAACCGCCGGACGGAGTTTTTTATACTCCGTCCGGCAATAGAACTAATTCTTTCTGTTTCTGCGCGTGCGTTTAATTTTAGTTATAACCTTTTTGGGTTTGGCAGGCGCATAACCTTCGGCGGCGCTTTCTTCGCGCTTTACTTCCGCGGAGATTTTTTTAGCGGCCGGTTTGGCGGCTGACTTAACGGGATTGGATCCGTCGTTGAGTTGGCCGCGGCTCCACGTATACACGAGCGGCGTGGTCAGCGCGATGGTGCTGTACACACCGGAAATGCAGCCGATCAGCATCGCAAACGCAAACGAGTTAATCACTTCCCCGCCGAAGAAATACAATACCACGAGCGCAAACAATACCGTTAAGGTGGTGATAACCGTTCGGGATAAGGTTTCATTGATAGAGAGGTTGATTAATTCTCTAAACGACATTTTGGGGTGGAGGCGGATGTTCTCGCGCATACGGTCAAAGATAACAATCGTATCGTTAATGGAGAAACCGGCCACCGTTAAGAACGCGGCCACGACCACGAGGTCAATTTCGCGCTGCGTGAGCGAGAACGCCACCGCCATTGCGAACAAGTCGTGGAACAGGGCGACAACACCCGAAACGCCCCACAAAATGTTGCTGAATCGGAACGCCACGTAAATGATGATGAACACCAAAGACAGCAAAATCGCCCACAAGGCTCTTTCCGTCATACTTTCGCCGACGGCCGGCCCCACGGAGTTCGTTTGCAGTACGGTGTAGGGTACGTTCAGCGTATCCAACGCTTTTTCAATACGGGCCTGTACAACGCCGACTTCGTCGGCGGTGCTTTTTTCGCTGATGGCGTAGGAGTTGTCCCCGAAAGATTGGAGTTCGGAGTTTGCCCCCGTGGCGGACAGAGCGCTGCGTACTTGTTCCATTTCCACGGCGCCGTCAAACTTTACCTGCACCATAGTGCCGCCGGTAAAGTCAATGCCCATATTAAACCCTTTCGTGCAGAAGCTGATAATACCGCCCACCAAAAGCACGGCAAACAACGTGTAATATACTTTTCTGTATTTAAGGAAATCAATGTTTGTTTTGGGTAGTAAGTGCATCATAAGCTGATCTCCTTTGTGTTAGAAGTTAAAACCAGCTCGTAAATAGCGCGCGTAACGAATACGGCGGTAAACAAGCTGACCAAGAGGCCGATGATAAGCGTTACGGCAAAGCCTTTCACGGGGCCCGTTCCAAACTGCAGCAAACACGCGCCTACGATAATGGTAGTGATGTTGGAGTCAAAAATAGCCGACCACGCTTTATCGTACCCTAAGTTAATAATTTCGTACACCGGTTTGCCTAACAGTTTTTCTTCGCGCATACGTTCAATAATCAGTACGTTGGCGTCGATAGCCATCGCCAAGGACAGAATCATACCCGCGATACCGGGCAAGGTCAACGTAGCGGAAAAATAGCTCATAATCGCTACGGTAAGCACAAAGTTTAACGCCAAGGCAATATCGGCAATGAAACCGGCCGCTTTGTAGTAAACGAGCATAAACGCCAAGATGATGACGAACGCATAGAAAGAAGCGGACAGACCGGATTTAATGGAGTCTTCCCCCAAGGTCGGTCCGATGGTTTTCTTTTCGATTACTTTTACGGGAGCGGGCAGCGCACCGGCTTTAAGCACGATAGCCAAAGCGCGGGCTTCTTCGGCGGAAAAAGTACCGGAGATTCGCCCTTGTTTGGTGATACGGGCTTGAATGGTGGGCGCGGATTGGACGGTGTTATCTAGCACAATCGCCAGATTTTTGCCAATGTTGGCGCCGGTCAGCTGGCCGAATTTTTTGCTGCCTTCGGCGTTAAATTCAAAGGATACTTCGGGGTAACCGTTTTCGCCCATCATTACGACGCGGGCATTTTCAAGGTCCGCGCCCGTTACGGGAGCGGTATCAGTTAAAAGGGTATAACCGCCGTCTTTATTGCGCATAATTTGGTATCCGGCCGGCACCAGTTGGGCCACTTCGGGTACTAAATTACCATTTTCGTCAAACGGTTTGTCCATAGATTCCAGTTTTTCAAAGGCTTGTTGGGCAATGGAGGTATCGTTCTTTACGATGCGGAATTCCAGCATAGCGGTTTTGCCGATCAGTTCTTCCGCGCGCTGCGGGTTGGATACCCCGGGCAGCTGTACCATAATCCATTTGTCGCCCTGTTTTGTAATGGAGGTTTCCGCTACACCGTATTGGTCAATGCGGTTACGGATGATTTCAATCGCGCGGGCCATCGCTTCGTTAAGCGGTTCCTTGGCGTTTAATTTGGAAACTTCCAGTTCCAACAGCAGGCTGGATCCGCCTCTTAAGTCTAGGCCCAAGTTCAGCATACGTTTGGGGCGTTCGCCGAGCGCATCAAGCGTTTCGCGTTCGGTCAGTGGTTTGGAATACCACTTGTAGTTGGGGTAAATCAGATATAAGGATCCGAGTAAAATGGCAATGATGAGTCCCCACTTTACGGCTAGTTTGTTGGACATTACTTTGAGCCTCCTTCTTTGGCTGCAATTTCGTTTACAAATCCTACGACAGCGGTTTTCAGCACAGTCAGTTTAACAGACTCTGCGATTTTGATTTCAATCGCATTATCCTTAAAACCGGCCACAGTGCCGATAATTCCGCCGGAAATGATCACCTGATCGCCTTTTTGCAGCGCGTTGACTTTGTTTAAGAGTTCCTGCTCGCGTTTCTTTTGGCTGCGCGCGGGCAGTATAATCATAAATACAAAGACGAACGCCATCAAAAGCACCCAGAAGAACATTCCTCCTCCTTGGGCCGTCGTTTGCATAGTTAAATCCTCCGGTTAAGAATAGAAATACACAACTCTATTTTAGCATATTTCCGTCATAAAATCAGAGATAGTTTTTGGTTTGTTCGGTTGAGTATTTTAAAATCCTTGGCCGCGGCGCAAAGTGCGTATGTAATGGTGAACGGTACTCCGGCACATCTGCAAAATATTACTACTTGTATGGCTTGCGGGAAAGAAAATAACCGCGCCCATAAAGTTTGTATTTCTATCGGAGGCAAGTGGAGATCAAAGGGTAATTGTGATGTGTATAACTTGCCTTAGTTTTTGGTGCTTTTTTATGGAAACTCCCCTGCTATGCTGGGGCTGCTAAGATTTTACCGCGGGGCATAATTAAAATTAAATTACCTGCGACAGCTGGTAATTTAAAGAACAAGGATGTCATTACTATGACTAATGACATCAATAATTTATCACATACGACTTGGAACCGCAAGTATCACCTTAAATGAGAGCGTCTATGAACTCCCGCGTTGCGGGAGTCTTTTGTTCTAAAATTCCTGCAGCGATTGATTTTCCCGCCGTAAACAGACTAAAACACGCTGCTTTTTTGCAGCAGAATTTGCCTTTATTTCCGTGCGAGGCCCAAGGTGTTCGGTAAAATATGAAAAATCCGTATAGCTTTGGCTTCGCAAAGCTATACGGATTGAAAATCTCTTGTCTATCAGAGTTATACTCTTTATTTTTGGGGATGTGATTTACTGCAAATGTGTTTTGTACCGTGGTATTTTTCGTCAACCGTATATTTGTGCCCGCATTTGGAGCAGAAATTTTCTTGAGTATCTGGATTGTTATTTTCAACGGTCTGTTTTTGTTCGGAACAAATTCCCACTCCGTCTTGAGCAGAACAATGTTGGTACGATTCGATAATTTCTTCTCCGCAATAAGCGCACACTGGTTTCTGCTTTGTGCAGACGTGTCTTTCGCCGTGGTATTTTTCATCAACCGTATATTCGTGTCCGCAGGCGGGGCAGCAATCTGCTTGCACTTTATGGGGATCATTTTCCGTGGTCTTTTTTTCCTCGGAGCATATTCCTACGCCATTTTCAGCAAAACAATGTTGATAGGATTCAATAATTTCTTCTCCGCAATAAGCACATACTGGTTGCTGTTTTTTGCAGACGTGTTTTTCGCCGTGATATTTTTCGTCAACCGTATATTCGTGCCCGCATTTGGGGCAGAAATTTTCTTGAGTATCTGGGTTGTTATTTTCAACGGTCTGTTTTTGTTCGGAACAAATGCCCACTCCGTCTTGAGCAGAACAATGTTGGTATGGTTCAGTAATTTCTTCTCCGCAGTAAACACAAGAATGGTGCCGCCGCGTATCCGGTTGGTTCTTTTGAGATGTAGCGTCCGAATGTCTTTGCGCTGCAACAGTACGCTGGACTTTGTTGTAGAGCGTCTTGTTCTGGGCCGCCAAAGGTACAGCCGTACCAATGACTAATAAAGCAACGAGTAACATAGATATGTTTTTCATAATTCCTCAGCATTCCAAAAATATCCTTCTTATATTTATTATAATGGATTGTCCGTTGAGATAAAAGGGTCTTTAGACCTAGACTGGTTATAAAAAGGGCCTAAATTTTTATAGGCCCTCGCTGTGGTAGAAAAAATCCCCGTCCGTAGAAAGGACGGGGATAAAAGTGCTTATTCTTCTTCCGTGCCTGCTCCCAAAAAACCTGCCAGAATGATTTGAGCGGCTTGTTCGGAAATCAAGTCACATTGGACGGCGTACTGAAAGGCTAAAGAAAGCGTAATTAATTTTGCAACATCCAGATTAAGCATATTAGCCGGATAGAGATCTTGATAGGTCATCAGCGTTTGGGCTAAAGCAGTAACGGCATTTTCCATTTCAGTGCCTAATTCCTCACTGGGCTCCTCTACGCGGTTAAAGATACCCGGCAGCGTGGTATTTAAAGCGGTTTCGATGGCGCGGTCGGTATCGTTTAATTTATTTTGCGCTTTATGGGCGTCAAAAATCATCAGCGATTGCGTAATGGCCTGTTCGGTGTATTGGCGGGTTTTCTTGTCTATTTCTTGCGCGAGAGCTAGAGTAGAGCAAAAAAGTACGGCGGCCACTGCGGTAAAACATTTTTTCAGGTTCATAATATATCTCCTAATTAAGATTTCTATACATAGTGTAATAAATTGTGAGCGAAAAGCCATAGGTCCTTGGACCTATTTTTTATGGAAAATTGGCCCCCTTTTTTATAGGCCCTGTGTTTGAAAAAGCCAAAATATACTACAATATACTATATGATTATCCCTACTATTATTGAAAAAAACGTCGGTTACGACATTTTCTCGCGCTTGTTGAAAGACCGCATTATCTTCGTTGGAGGACGTGAAGGCGAAGTGGATACTGCCAGCGCCAATATGATTATCGCCCAGCTTTTGTATTTGGACGCGGATGATTCCAATCGGGAAATTAACCTCTACATTAATTCCCCGGGCGGAATGGTTACGGCGGGGCTTGCTATTTACGATACGATGCAGTTTATCAAAGCTCCGATTACCACTATCTGTATGGGACAGGCGATGAGCTTCGGCGCGGTATTATTGGCGGCCGGTTCCAAAGGCAAACGTTATGCGCTGCCTCATTCGCGCATTATGATCCACCAGCCTTTAATTTGGGGCGGCGGAATTTCCGGACAAGTGACAGATATTGAAATAGAAGCCCGCGAACTGCGCGACAATAAAGAACATCTGCTTGATATTTTGGCCAAACATACGGGCCAGCCGAAAGAAAAGGTTCGCCAAGACAGCGAACGCAACTATTATATGTCTGCTCAAGAAGCCAAAGAGTACGGCCTTATTGATGAAGTGCTGGAACTTACCAAATAGTTTTTTTCGTTAAGTACGAAACCGCTCCGTTCAAAACTGGGGCGGTTTTTTTGTGGTTTGCGCGGGAAACTTAATAGGGGTTGTATTGTTTTTTTTTTTTGATACCATGAGAATAAATCATGTATAAGGGGGGATATATCTCATGTATCAAAAAGATGTCATTCCGGCCGTGGAGCCAGAATCTAGGTTGTTAAATAGAAGTTGTAAACCTTATTGTAAACTGGATTCCCGGTTCACCGTGCGGTGCCCGGGAATGATAAACAGAGGTTTTACGCTTATAGAGTTGTTAGTTGTTGTTTTAATTATCGGTATTTTATCCGCCGTTGCGCTGCCTCAATATGAAAAAGCCGTTCTAAAAGCCCGTTTTTCTACAATGCAGCAGATAGCGGAGAGTATGAAAAAAGCTGAAGAAGCCTATTATATGGCAAATGGGAATTATATTGCCGATACGGATAGTTTGGATTTTGATTACAAAGGACGTTGCAACGGCAATGATTTTTTAAATTGCGGTTCCGGGATATTTGTGGATTTATTGGGGGGTAGTGATATTGTTACGATTAAAGGTGGATTATATATTAGTGCTTATTACTGTCCGGAATGTTCAGGTTGGAGTGAAGCCGGCTCAAAGAACATTTTTTCATATATTGTGTGGTTAGATTTTTCTGCGAATCCCGGGAAGAGGGCATGTACTTCAAAAACGGAGAAAGGAAAAGCTTTTTGTAAAACGCTGAAACTGTAACTATAAAGGACCCTGTAGCGGGCCTTTTTGTCGTTTTAAAATTAGCAGACTTATTAAATATTTGCTAATTTTAATACAATTTGCTACAATATCTTTGGATAGGAGCGGGGGAAAAGTATCAAATCGCTCCTTTTTATTGACCCATTAGGATGAATAGGGAGAATACAATGGAAGAAATTAAAAAAACAACACTTTCGTTACCGACGGTAGTGCCGGCAGTTGCCATACGCGATGTGGTGATGTTTCCGGGGATGAGCCTGCCGCTTTCGGTAGACAGGGAAAAGTCGGTTGCCGCGGTGGAATTGGCGCTTGACACATCCGGCAAATATATTTTAGCTGTATCGCAAAAAGAAGCCGAGGTGGAGAATCCCAAAGCTTCCGATATTTACCATTTCGGTGTGATTGCGCAGATTACACAGAACTTAAAAATGCCGGATGGTTCAATGAAAATTTTTCTTCAGGGGCTGGCCCGTGCGCGCGTGACGAAACTGGAACTTAACGAAGCGGCCGGAGCGTGGTTTGCCACGGTAGAATATATTGAGGAAGAGGATGACGACTCTCCCGTTGTGCAGGCGCTTATGCGCAAGGTGCTTGACGAGTTTGACCATTACGCCCGCGTGTCGCACCGGATTGCAGTAGAAGGGGTGTCGTTTTTGCGTCAAATTAACGACGCGTCCAAACTGGCCGATACGGTGGCGTCCAATATGCTTGTCAAAACGCCGCAGCGGCAGGAAATTTTGGAAGCCGTGCATATTAAGGACCGCTTAGAAAAGATTTTAAAATTAATCACGAGTGAAGTGGAAATCTTGGGATTGGAAGAAAAAATTCATTCCAAAGTGCGCGCGCAAATTGAGAAAAACCAAAAAGAGTACTATTTGAACGAGCAGATGAAAGCCATTCAAAAGGAGCTCAGCCAAAAGGACGATTTTCAAAAAGAATTGGACGCTATGCGTACCAAAATCAAGAAAAACGGTCTGCCCAAACACGCCAAAGAAGCGGCCGAAAAAGAATTGGACCGCTTGGCCAAAATGGCGCCGTTTTCACCGGAGGCTACGGTCTCGCGTACGTATTTGGATTGGCTGATTAATATGCCGTGGAATGTAACCACCGAAGACGTTTTGGATTTGAAAGAAGCTAAGAAAATTTTAGATGAGGATCATTTCGGCTTGGAAAAACCCAAAGAACGTATTTTGGAATATCTGGCTGTCAGCAAACTGACGCATTCTTTGCGCGGCCCCGTCTTGTGTTTTGCGGGCGCCCCGGGGGTGGGCAAAACGTCTTTAGCCAAATCCATTGCGCGCGCCATTGGACGTAAGTTTGTGCGGATGTCACTTGGGGGCGTGCGGGACGAAAGCGAAATCCGCGGCCACCGCAGAACCTACATTGGTTCTATGCCCGGGCGTATTATTCAAGGAATCAGCAAAGCCAAAAGTTCTAATCCTGTGTTTTTGCTCGATGAAATTGACAAAATGGGTTCGGACTGGCGCGGTGATCCGGCAGCGGCGCTGTTGGAGTTATTGGACCCCGAACAGAATAAAGAGTTTTCCGATCACTTTTTAGACGTTCCGTTTGACGTTTCCAAAGTGATGTTTATTACGACGGCCAACTCGCTTTCCAACATTCCGCGTACTTTGCGTGACCGTTTGGAAATTATTGATTTTGACGGGTATACAGAATACGAAAAGCACGACATTGCGGACAATTATTTACTTCCCAAACAGATGAAAATCCACGGGTTGAAAGAAGGCCAGCTCAGCGTATCGCGCGAGGCGGTAGCGCTCTTAATGCGCGATTATGTGCGCGAAGCGGGGGTGCGTAATTTAGACCGCGAAATCGGTTCTTTATGCCGCAAAGCCGCCAAAATGATTGTGGACGGCGCGAAAAAGGTGACCGTTACTAAAGAAAATCTGCACGAATTTTTAGGAGTGCCGAAGTATTCTAATTTCGCGGCGGAAGAAAACGGAGTGGGGATTGCGACGGGGCTCGCGTGGACGAGCGTCGGCGGTGAAACGCTGTCTATCGAAGCTACAAAGCTGCCCGGCAAAGGCCAGTTGATTTTAACGGGTATGCTGGGTAACGTGATGAAGGAATCCGTCCGTGCTGCACTGACGTATGCGCGCAGCCGCGGTTACGGTGAAGGCTTGGATTTTGATAAGACGGATTTTCACGTTCACTTTCCCGAAGGTGCCGTACCGAAAGACGGGCCGTCTGCCGGCAGCGTCATTACCACGGCGTTAACCAGTCTTTTGACGGGTCTTCCCGTTAAAAAACAGCTTGCGATGACGGGCGAAGTGACGATTACGGGCCGCGTGCTGCCGGTAGGGGGGATTAAAGAAAAGTTCTTGGCTGCGTACCGCGAAGGCGTAAAGACGATTCTTTACCCGCATACGAATGAAAAAGACGTGTCCGAAGTTCCACAGCGTGTGCGCCAAGAATTAAACTTGATTCCCGTCAAAAATATGGACGAGGTGCTGCCCTTGGCGTTGGAAGGCTGGGAAGAATTCGCGGCCCGATTGCAAAAAAAGATCGGGAAAAAGAAAGGAAAAGCCGCAAAATCTTCCGTCAAGCTGTCCGCTAAAAAAGCGGTTAAAACGGCTGTAGGTAAAAAAGCCATTGATAAAAAAACGCCGAAAGCGACGGCTAAAAGAAACGTTCGTTCATTAAAAAAAGCTGTAAAAGCAAAGAACGGAAAACGTAAATTTTGAAGGCAAATTCGGACAAGCCCCCTGCCTGAGCAGGGGGTATTTTTTTTGCATATATTGAAATTATCTCCAAGATTTTATCCCGCAAGATTGTATTGGTAGGGTTAAAGAGGAACTCGCCGTACGCAGATCCGTACAAAAGCAAAAGAACTACTTACCCGCAGATTTAAAAAATCCCCAGCCGAAAAGCTGGGGAAGATAATAAGTGACGGACGGTTATTTAGCTTTCTTCTGTTCTTTATGTAGACGCATTGCTTGGCTGCCTACGATATTGCGCAAGTTTTGGCGCGTGGTTTTAATAATTACTTTACGTAAACACCATAACGCCCAGATATTGGGCAGCGTCATCATTGTCATTGTCAAAATGACTAGAGCCCACATAAACCGCGTGGACATATTGGCTTCTGCCGTGCGGGATACAGAGTCGGCAATCGTCAAATCCCACGAAAAACTCGTTCCAATCCAGCCGCCGACAAATACCAGCGCGATAAACAATACGCGCGCCGGTGTTACGAGCTTATTCGCTCCCTTGCATAAAAACTGCAGTGCTTTTTCAGTATAATATCCCCAGCCGATGATGGTGGTAAACGAGAAAATCACCAGCGAGAAAATTAAAATCGGCGTACCGATATACGGCACCGTCTTAAACGCGCTGTTGCACAAGTTGGCGGCATATACGTTGGGATTTTGCCAATCGCCAGCCAAAATGATTACCATACCCGTCAGCGAGCAGATAAAAATTGCCCAAAATACGGAGGTGGCTGATACGATAGCCATTTGTGTGGCCGAACGGGTTTTTGCCGCGGCGGCGGCTATAGAGGCGCTGCCAAGGCCGGCTTCCGTAGCCAGTACCGCGCGGGTAATTCCCGCGGTCAGCGCGGGCACCATTGCCTGTACGAGTGCCATAATCCCTACGCCAACGGCGCCGCCCGCGGCGGCTTTTCCCGTAAAAGCGCTTTTCAAGACGACGGATACCGCTGCCGGAATAGAGGTAAAATTCATACATACCACAATAGCGGTAAGCAGCAGATACAGGCCTCCCATAATCGGCACCAGCCATTCGGAGTAGGCCGCAATGCGTTTTACTCCACCGATAATGACGATTGCCGTCAGTAGCGCTACCGCAGCCCCAATATACCACGGATTTAAGTTGTACCCTTCGCGCAGCGCATCGGCAATTGCGTTAGACTGCAATGCACTTCCGGCCGTTAAGCCCATTAAAAGCGTACCGAGGGCGAAAATGAAGGCCAGTTTTTTGTACTTTAAAATATGGGAAAGATAGTACATCGGCCCGCCTACATATTCGCCGCTTTCCAGTTTGATGCGGTATTTAAACGCCACCAAACATTCGCAGTATTTAATGGCAAAGTTAAAAAATCCTGCCACTACCATCCAAAACAGGGCCCCGGGGCCTCCTTCGGCCACTGCGGTTGTTACGCCAATAATACTGCCCGTACCTACGGTTGCGCCAATCATTACGGCCAGCGAGCCGAAACTGCTTACCATTCCTTCCGAGTCCACCTTTTGGACGGAAAGCCGCATTGCCGGCCAAGTGTATTTTTGCAAAAAGCGTAATTTAACCGTGAAATAAATACCGAGAAACAGCAATAGAAAAATCATCGGCGGGCCCCAGATCAGGGCGTTGAATCCGTTCATCAAATCGTAAGCTGTTGGAACGGAGGGCGCAGAAAAAAACGCGATTACCGCGCTCCATAACTCAAGAATACTTTGCATTGGTATTTTATTGCCTCCCAAAAGGTATAACTCTATTATTCTACCAAATATCTGCTGGTTAGAGAAAAATTCGTCTAAAAATCTTTTCAAGTACGTTTAATATGATATATAATAAAAATATGCGCACGGACGCCGCGCACTTTTCTAAAAGGAGACGGATATATGAAGAAAATTTTAACCGTAATCTGTTTTGCTGCGTTGGGTGCGGCTTGTTCTTCCTCGGGGTCTAATGTGAAAACGGCCGCTAACGGTAACGCCACGGGAGGAAAAAACGCCAAATACCAAATTATTGATCAGGAATTTGATAATCTCCTCGCGCCGGAAGCCGATTACGATACGCTGCCCGCGTATGAATTGCAAGCCTGCGGAGATTCATATCTTCCTCCCGCTGAAACGAAACTGAGAAACGCTGTTAAACCGGCTGTTAAAAAGACCTCTAAAACCGCTGTTAAAAAAACATCGAATGTTAGCGAAAACAAAGAAGTAGTAAATGTGGTCAACATTGTTGAAGTAGATGGCCCTGCGCCGGTTCCGGCTGGCACCGTTTCGTCTTCTACTACCACCACGACGACTACCACTTATAATAATTCCGGCAATGA
The DNA here is from genome assembly GCF_051874775.1 of Candidatus Avelusimicrobium sp. Lineage (GTDB taxonomy): Bacteria > Elusimicrobiota > Elusimicrobia > Elusimicrobiales > Elusimicrobiaceae > Avelusimicrobium. Next base: position 26,514 of record NZ_JBJEGE010000023.1, on the reverse strand, counting down.
TTTGCCCGATACACTGTAATTTTTATGTTTGACACGCTGGAGAAAGAATCTTTGATTGTAGAAGAAGCCCATAGATTATATGGGCTTCTTCACTCTGTTTCCAAAACCAAATCGGCCAAGTGGGCAATGGCGGATTGCTTGGCTGCCGCTCCTTACACGCTGGCGATTAACCATTTTAAAAAAGAGCAGAATGCTGTGATATTGGCACATTCGTACACAACTCCGGATTTAGTTTACGGCGTGGCCGACTATCGGGGGGATTCGTATGAATTGGCGTTAAAAGCGCGCGACTCGCAGGCGGATGTGATCGTGTTTGCGGGTGTGTGGTTTATGGCGGAAACGGCAAAAATTATCAACCCGTCCAAAAAAGTACTAATTCCCGCTGGCCGCGCAGGTTGTACACTGGCCGATTCTATGACGGGAGAGGACGTAAAAAAACTGCGGGCTTTACACTCCGGTGTACCCGCTCTGTGCTACATTAACAGTACTGCTGAGGTCAAAGCTGAGTGTGATTCTTGCGTGACTTCCGGCAACGTTTTTGACATCGCCCAGAAGATGAAGGGTAACGAGTTGATTTTTGTGCCGGATATGCTGATGGCGCAAAATTTGGAGGCGGAACTCAAACGCCGCGGCACGCCCAAGAAAATTATTTCTTCGGGCGGATCGTGTTGTGTACACGATAAGTACCGCCCCGAACACGTGGAAAAACTCCGCGCGGATTATCCCGATATTAAAGTTGTTGCACATCCGGAATGTCCTATTGAAGTGTGTGAAATGTGCGATTATGTAGGCAGTACCAAAGCAATGGCCGCATATGTGGCGGGATCGGAAGCGAAAACCTTTGGTATGCTGACGGAATTCGGCCTCGTTAACCGGATGGAAGCGGAACATCCGGATAAACAATTTATTTGGCCGTTCGGCGTGTGCAGCTATATGAAGAAAAATACGTTAATCAACACATGGGAAGCGCTTGTTGATCCCCGCCCCGAGCAGGTGGTGGAAGTGGACGCGCAGGTTGCGGCGGCCGCCAAAAAATCTATTGAAAAAATGTTTGAGCTTGCCAAATGATAACCGATAAAATTATAGAACTTGCCCTACAGGAAGATTTGAGTTTGGGGGATATTACCTCCGACAATATTTTTACGCACGAAGAACAAGCCGAGGCTGTTATTACCGCCAAGGAAGATTTAGTGCTTTGCGGTATGAATGTAGCCAAAGAAGTATTTTCTGCGGTAGACCCGTCGGTTAAATTTCTGCCGCTAAAAAAAGACGGCGACGCAATAAAAAAAGGCGAAAAAGTGTTGGAGTTAAAGGGGGCGGCTTTATCCATTTTAAAAGCGGAGCGCACCGCGCTTAATTTTATGCAGCGTATGAGCGGTATTGCCACCGCTTCGCGCGAGTACGCCGAAATCGGCAAAAAATACGGCGTGATGATTGTGGATACGCGCAAAACCCAGCCCGGTCTGCGCCGTTTGGATAAATACGCTGTCCGCGTCGGCGGTGCCCGCAACCACCGCATTAGTCTGGCTGACAGCGTGATGATTAAAGACAATCACATCGCGGCGGCCGGATCCATTACGGCGGCGGTAAACAAGATTAAAGCCGTCATCGGTCATACCCCTAAGGTGGAGGTGGAAACCACTAGTCTAGACGAAGTAAAAGAAGCTTTAAACGCGGGAGCCGATATCATTATGCTGGATAATATGACGCCTGCGGAAATTCTGCGATGTAAGGCGGAAATCGCCGGCCGTGCGGTAATTGAGGTGTCCGGCGGAGTCAATAAGTCCAATTTAGAAAGTTACTGTCAAACGGGGGTAGACGTTATTTCAATGGGCGCGCTGACTCACTCCGTTCCCGCTAAAGATTTGAGTTTAAAAATAGTAAAATATACTAAATAAAAAAGCAAGGATAAAACTATGGATTACAATAAGTTGTTTTCGAAGGTGGTCAGCCGCTCCAAGGCTTCCGCCATCAGAGAGCTTTTAAAAGTTATTTCCCGCCCCGAAATTATTTCATTTGCGGGGGGCTTGCCGGCGCCCGATTTGTTTCCGGCGAAAGAAGTGGCCGATATTATGCAGGACGTATTGGATAAACACGCCAAAGAAGCGCTGCAGTACGGCACGACCGAAGGCCAGGACAAGCTGAAAAAAGAACTGATTAAACTGATGAAAGAAACGGAAAATATTACCGTCACGCCGGAACAGTTGCTGGTGGTTTCCGCTTCCCAACAGGCGCTCGATATGACGGCCCGCATTTTTATTAATCCCGAGGACAGTATCATTACCGCCGCCCCAACCTATTTGGGGGCTCTCCAAGCGTTTCAAGTGGCGGGGGCGGATATCCGCGGTGCAGAAAGCGACGGATACGGTATTTTACCTGAAGATTTGGAAGCTAAGTTGGAAGAACTAAAGAAAGAAGGCAAACCGTGTAAATTTATTTATGTGGTGCCGGATTTTCAAAACCCGACGGGTACCACCATTCCCGAACAGCGCCGGTTGGAAATTTTGGAAATTGCCAAGAGATATGGCACATTTATTTTGGAAGATTCTCCGTACCGTCAAGTGCGCTTTGAAGGCAAAGCTCCGCGTACGTTTTTTGAACTGGATAACGGCCAAGGCAACGTGATTACGATGTTTACGTTTTCTAAAGTATTTACGCCCGGGTTCCGCTTGGGCTACATTATCGGGCCGGAGAGCGTTATCCGCAAATATGTTATTCTAAAACAGGCTATGGATTTGTGTTCTTCGCCTATTTTGCAGCTGGCTACGGCGGAATACCTGCGCCGCGGTCTCTTAATGCAGCACGTAAAGGACATTATCGTCTGCTACCGGGAAAAGCGCGACTTAATGCTCAAAACGCTGGCCGAATATATGCCCAAAAACATTTCTTGGACGAGGCCGGAAGGCGGTCTGTTCTTGTGGCTGTCTTTACCTAAACATATGAATGCGACGGATCTTTTGCCCAAAGCCATTGAAAATAAAGTGGCGTTTGTGGCAGGTGTGGATTTTTATCCGTCCGGCGACGTACATAATGATATGCGCTTAAACTTTTCCTACTCTACTAAAGAACAGATTGTGGAGGGGCTCAAACGGCTGGCGCAGACGATTAAAGAGAACTTATAAAATTAACGGCTGATGTTATCTTCCGTTTTACGTACAAGGGATAAGAAGGTTTCTTATCCCTTGTTGCTTATTAGGGGCACATTGTCCATATTGGGCTAATTTTGCGTTTCCTTGCTTTTGACGGGGAACCGCATAATAAAAAACGCCTTGGAAATTCCAAGGCGTTTTTTATAAATGAGCTTTTTATTGTGTTCTTTAAAATAATCCTTTAATGAGACAGCAGACGGCTGAAATCAGCGCGGCAGCGGGAATTGTAATAAACCACGCCCACACAATCCGGTTAGCGACGCCCCAGCGTACACACGAAAGACGGCGCAGCGAGCCGATCCCTACAATCGCACCCGTAATCGTGTGTGTAGTGCTGACGGGTACCCCCAAAGCAGAAGCGATAAAAATGGAAATACCGGCCGAAGTTTCGGCACAAAAACCGTCCACGGGGCGCAGACGCGTAATTTTCTGGCCCATTGTTTTAACGATTTTCCACCCGCCCGAAAGCGTGCCGAGTGCAATTGCTCCCTGACACAAAAGTACGACGGACAGCGGTACGATAAATTCCCCTTGCGCCACGGCGTGCATTTCTTCGTGAGACAAAAGAAAATCACGTATGGGAGCAGCCTCTTCTCCGGCAAGTCCGCCGAGTAACAGCATACTGATGATACCCATTGTTTTTTGTGCGTCGTTTCCGCCGTGTCCTAAGGAATAAGCGGATGCGGAAAACAGCTGGGCTTTGCGGAAAAAAGAGTCCACTTTGCGCGGCGTAAAATGATTGCAGATATTAAAAACCATCGTGCCAATCATTCCGGCAAGCAGGAATCCCAGTAAGGGGGACAAAAAGATGAATAGCACCGTTTTGAAAATTCCTCCGGCCACTAATGCTGTTGTGCCGCCCTTTACGATTGCTGCACCGATTAATCCTCCAATCAGTGCGTGGGAAGAGCTGGAGGGGAGTCCCCACCACCACGTAATCAGGTTCCACGCGCACGCGCCGATGAGCGCGGAAAATACGAGGTCCGCGTCCACAATATGAATATCCACAATGCCCGCACCGATGGTTTTAGCTACTGCGGTGTGGAAAATCAAGAACGCGATAAAGTTGAAGAATGCCGCCCACGCCACCGCAATTTTTGGCGACAGTACACGGGTGGACACCACAGTCGCCACGGAGTTAGCCGCATCGTGGAATCCGTTTAAGTAATCAAAAAACAAGGCTAAAACGATAAGGAATAAAATCCAAAACATAGTTTTCCTTAATTGCTCTTCACCAAAATGGATTCTACCAAGTTAGCCACGTGTTCGCAGTAGTCTGTAATTGTTTCGGCCAGTTCGTAGAGTTCTTTTTGTTTGATAATCATTACCGGATCTTTTTCGTTTTCAAAAAGGAATGTAATTGCTTCGTCGCGCAGGACGTCGCCCTCGTTTTCCAAACGGTTGATTTCCACGCATTGAATAAGAGTTTCTTTCATTTTCTTATTGCTGCGCATTGTTGCTAACGTTTTTTGCAAAGCTTTGGCTGTTTGGTCGATAGTATTGGCCAAGCGTTTGCTATAGTCGGTAGGTTTGGTAATCTTATACAAGTAAAAACGGTTGGTAAGCAAGTAGATGGCGTCAATAATATCGTCTAATTTATTGGCCAATTCCAAAATATCCTCGCGGTCAAACGGGGTAATGAATGTTTCGTTTAGGGTGTTAATGGTGGTGTGGGTCAGCTCGTCGCCGTAGTGTTCTTTTTCGTGCATTGCGCGCACATTTTCGGGCGTAAAGGAACCGTCGTCCACTAACTTTTTATAAAAATTCGCCGCTGAAACGATGTTTTCGGCTTGTTTATCAAACAGGTCAAAAAATTTTACTTCTTTGGGTAAGAACATAGCTGCTCCGTGTATGAAAGCGTCTTGGTCTGTTGCTGCTGGCCCGCGGGAGTTTTTTCCGGCTCTCTAGCGGGGAGTAAAAACGCCCGTTTGCACAGACAAACGGGCGTAGGCAAAGTCTATTTCTTCTCTTGCTGTTTCAACGGTTCGGGCAAGTTAACGGCTGCCTTTAACAAGAAAGGCCGCTTTTTAACTTCCTCGATAAATGCCGCGTCGCGCAGTTTATTGCGGTAATCTTTCTCTTGAAAGATATAGCGGAATTTAGTGTATACATCGTACGTGCCGGCCAAAAGGGCGACAATGTCCTGCACTCCCACGATTTCTTCATCCGTCGGAATAACAAAGATTTTTACTTTGGATTCGGGGGCGGAAATCAGACATTCAGCCTTGTTGGTATCGGCACAGTTGTTGCGTTCTTCATCAAGAACAATACCGAAATTTTCAAGCCCGCTTAGAATCATTTCGCGGATGTTTGTAGCGCGTTCGCCTACTCCGGCGGTAAATACGATCGCGTCCAACCGGCCCAACGCGGCCATATACGCGCCGATATATTTTTTAATGCGGTAACATTCCACGTCCAGCGCCAGTTTACATAGTTCGTCACCGTTGGCGGCGCCTTTACGTACGTCGCGCTGATCGGCAAAACGGTCTCCGGTCAGGGCGAACATACCGCTTTGTTTGTTTAAAATTTTATACATTTCATCCGGTGTAAGGCCCAATTTGTTCATCATATAGAAGCAGATGGACGGGTCCATATCGCCGCAGCGCGTACCCATTACTAGGCCCTCAAGCGGCGTAAGGCCCATACTGGTGTCGAGGCATTGGCCGTTTTTGACGGCGGTCGCGCTGGCGCCCGCCCCGATATGGCAGACGATTGTATTGACCTCGTCTACATTCTTGCCTAAAAGCACAGCAGCGCGGCGGGAGGTGTACAGTACGGACGAACCGTGAAAACCGTAACGGCGGATTTTGTAATCTGTGTACCATTTGCGCGGCAGCGCGTACATATAAGAAGAAGCGGGCATCGTCTGGTGGAAAGCGGTGTCCATTACGCAAACGTGGGTGACATTGGGCAGTAACGTGCGTGCGGCTTCAATACCCATAATATGGGCCGGATTGTGCAACGGTGCCAAGTCGGAAATATTTTTAAGTTCTGCGATTACTTTATCGTCTACAATTACGGATTTAGCGAATTTGCCTCCGTGTACAATGCGGTGCCCGACGGCGGAAATGACGTTGATGTTTTCAATCACGCCGTGTTCTTTGTTAGTCAGCGTTTCGATAACGAGGTTAATGGCGTCTTTATGGTCTTTGCAGTTCCGTTTGAGTTCAAAAGAAGGGTATCCGTGGCGGTCTTGGGAAATAAAAGATCCGTCAATGCCGATGCGTTCCACCGCGCCGGCGCAGAGGTTTCTCTTCTGGTCCCAGTCGTAAACGCTGTACTTGACCGAAGAGCTGCCGCAGTTTAAAAAGAGTATAATCATAGGGTAATCATCGTCCTTATTAAATCCCTGACAGGGGAGTTTCTTGGAGGAAGAAATCTTCCTTAATATTATTGTAGCAAAAAAACGCTCCGTGCGCGGAAGATGACGGCAGGTATTTGGGGTTGATAAAACGGAGCGGGTTTGTTAGGATATAAATATGAAAAAGAACATGCTTTTATTTTTATTTTTTGTTTTGCCGCTTGCGGCCGCTGCTTTAGGACCGACCAGATCCGGTCAGTTGGATGATGTGGCCGGAACCCCCAATAAGCGCGGTTTTGCCGGAGATGGCGGAGATGCGCTTTCCGCGCGGTTAAATGCGCCGATGGGTATTGCGGTTGACCGCCGCGGAAATATTTATTTTTCCGATACGGCCAATCATCGCGTACGCCGTATAGTGCTTCGTACGGGCGAAATTGAGACGGTGGCAGGTACGGGTGAAAAAGGTTTTGTAAACGACGGCGGTCACGCTACGATGGCGACGCTTAACGCTCCCACAGGTCTTGCGTTTGATACGCTGGGTAATTTGTTTATTGCGGATACGGGCAATCATCGTATCCGTATGTACACACCGAACGGATACTTGTATACGGTAGCTGGAAACGGACGCAAAGGATACAACGGCGACGGGATGCGTCCGGTATCGGCACAGTTAAACAGCCCGACGGGTGTAGCTGTCAGCCTGCATGGGGATCTTTATATTTCCGATACGGGTAATCATCTGGTGCGCAAAATTGACCGTCAAAGCGGTTTTTTAATAAATGCTGCCGGAAGCGGAGTAAAGGGAAATGACGGTGATTTGGGGCTGGCCGTAAACGCCAAACTCAACAAGCCCAGTGCCATTATTTTCGACAAACACGGCAATTTATTTATTGCGGATACGGGCAATCATCAAGTGCGTTGGGTGGAACCGCAAAAGACGCTGATTTTTACGATTGCGGGTACTGGAAAACGCGGCTTTTCCGGAGAGGGAGACCGCCGTTGTATAGACAGTATGCTTAATAATCCGACCGGTCTTGCTATTGATCAATTGGGCCGTTTGTATATTTCGGACACGGACAATCACCGCGTTCGGCGGTTAGTGGTGGACCGCAATTTCGACAGTAAAATAGAAACGGTGGCGGGTACGGGCGAGAAGGGGTATAACGGCGACGCGAAAGACGCGTGGAGCGTAAATCTGGCTTATCCCAACGCGCTTGTTATTACGCCGCACGATTTTATGTATATTGTAGATGCGGGAAATTCGCTCATCCGCCGCGTGCAGGCCGTTTCCACTGTCACTCCTCCTGTGCTTTCTGCGCAAAATGCAGGGGAAGTGTCTGCGGATAAAAAAGGGTTTATGCAGGAACTGTTTGGGCCGCAGGCGAAAGAGTCTGTTTCTTCCGCTGCAGGGGCTGTTTCTCTTTCCGCCCAATAACATAGATTTAAGTTGTGAAAGGAAAAGTGTGTTTTTTGTCGTGTTTTGTGAATGCGAATTAACGTTGCAAGAGCAACAGGACAAAAGGCGTAATAAGCAGACCTATGTCCAAATACAAGCAACTCAAAGAACAAGACCGATATACCATAGAACGTATGTTGGGTCAGGGATATAACATCAGGCAGATTACACGGCCAATGGGAAAGTGATTTAATCATATCTTCCAAGGGCAACAAGCAAGCCTTGCAAACTTGTGTATAACGTAAGAGCCGATATCTGCTCATTACTCCTTTACCCGACAGAAGTGCTAACTCCAATAAACAAGCTCTGATTAACTCCCTAAAACATTTACCTTGCACTAGCATTACCTATTAAACAGAAAGTCTTTTGTCCTAACACTCTTCATCCGTTGTCCTAATCGTTGCACTTGCTCCTTTAACGCGCCAATTCAGAAGAGGGTTGACCCGTTTTTTTTTTTTGATACGATAGGGTTATCCACAGAGGTTTCTGTGAGGGTTCTCCCGATTGGGGTTTGTTCGCTTAAAATCGGTAGAATCTGTGCAGAAACATCGCAGGATGACTTTTTTGAAAGGAGAAACGAATATGAAAGGTTTTACATTTGGCCGTCATCCTGAATTTATTTCAGGATCCAATAAACAAGGTTTTACCTTAATTGAATTATTGGTTGTTGTATTAATTATCGGTATTTTAGCGAGCGTTGCCTTGCCGCAATACCAAAAAGCGGTGCTGAAAAGCCGCACGGCGGAAGTGTGGGCGAATTTAAAGACGCTTAATATGGCCGCCAATGCGTATTGTTTGGAAAACCCGAGTGGATCGGGGTACTATTTTGGCAATCAAAATTCAGATTTGGCGTCTGCGTTAGCTGTTGATGTAAAAAGCTCTAAATATTTTACTTATCAGGGTTATGTAGACTGTTCTTCGTCTACTCCCATCGCTTTTGGTGCTTCTAGCTTTAACGCAAGCCCGAACCCTATTTTCTTGTGGTTAAACGCCAAAACCGGCCGCCGCTCCTGCAGTGATGGTGTGGGAGAAACTACGGGGAGCCATGATTGTGCCAAGATAGGTTTTACCAACTCTTCCTCAAATTCTAGCATTTGCACTTGCGGTGTAGGTTGCGGCGCTTCAAGCTGCTACTACGCCGATTAGTTTTTACCGCTGCACAAAAGGACCCCGACTACCGTCGGGGTCCTTTTGTGTTGCGAAAATTATCTTCCTTCTTTTCTTTTTAAACTCGCTTTGATGAGGCCGTCAAACAGCGGATGCGGGCGAAGCGGGCGGGAACCAAATTCCGGATGGAACTGTCCTGCAATAAAATACGGGTGGTCTTCGCGTTCCACAATTTCGGGCAGTACGCCTTCGTGCCAACCCGTCACTTTCAGGCCAGCGTCGCGCAGCTGTTTTACATAGGCAGGATTAAATTCGTAGCGGTGGCGGTGGCGTTCCACAATTCTGTCCTTGCCGTACAGCCGCCGCGCCAGCGATCCTTCTTCCAAATCCGCAGTGTAGTTTCCAAGGCGCATCGTGCCGCCTTTGTAGACCACGTTTTTCTGCTGGGGGGTTAAATCTACCACCGGATCTTTGGTGGTCGGGTCAAACTCGGTGGAATTGGCGTCGTGCAAGCCGCACAGGTTGCGCGCGGCTTCAATTACCGTGCATTGCATACCTAGGCAGATACCGAGGAACGGAATTTTATTTTCGCGCGCATATTTAACAGTGGCGATTTTACCTTCAATACCGCGGTTGCCAAATCCGCCCGGGATTAAAATTCCGTCCGCTCCTTTAAGCATTTCTTCCACAGGGTCTTTTTCGGTGTTGATGTACACCACTTCCACTTTCACGTCGTTATTCATACCGGCGTGGCGCAGAGCTTCGTGGATAGATTTATACGCTTCCTGAAACTCGGCGTATTTGCCCGCCACCGCGATTTTTACGGATTTGGAGGGGTTCATCGCTTTGTCAAAAAATTCGAACCATTTCGGGTCCACTTCCTGCGTGGGCTTTAAATTTAACAGCGAAATAATTTGTTTGTCCACGTCCTGCTTGTAAAACATTTCGGGCACGTGGTAAATGGATTTGGCATCAGCACATTCAATAACGGCTTTTGCCGGAACGCTGCAAAAGAGCGACAGCTTTTCTTTTAAATGCTGGTTTAAAGGCTGTTCCGTGCGGCAGATGAGCATGCTGGGCTCGATACCCACTTCGCGCAGTTTGTTGACGGAGTGCTGCGTCGGTTTGGTTTTCAGTTCCTGCGCCACCGCGATGTACGGAATCAGCGTAACGTGTACGCAGATGACGTTCTGCGCTCCTTTTTCAAGGCGCAGCTGGCGGGCGGCTTCCAAAAACGGCAGCGATTCAATATCGCCCACCGTCCCGCCGATTTCAATAATGGATACGTCGGTATCGTTTTCAAACGCGGTAAAGCGTTTTTTAATTTCGTTGGTGATGTGCGGAATAACCTGTACGGTGGCGCCCAGATATTCGCCGCGGCGTTCTTTGTCAATAACGGTTTGATAAATGTTGCCCGCGGTATTGGTGTTGGCGCGGGTCATATTCACGTCCAAAAAACGTTCGTAGTGGCCGAGGTCAAGGTCGGCCTCCGCACCGTCGGTGGTAACGAACACTTCCCCGTGCTGATACGGGCTCATTGTGCCGGGGTCCACGTTGATGTACGGGTCGCACTTAATCATATTGACGCGCAGGCCGTTTAATTGCAAAAGTTTACCGATACTGGCGCCGGAAATCCCTTTGCCCAGCGAACTGACGACTCCGCCCGTGATGATAATGAATTTGGACATAGCTGCTTCTCCTTGATAAAATAAAATCCGTTTGCGGCATATTACTGCTTTGCTGCCGCGCCAAAAAGAGGAAGCCCCACCGAGGGGCGGGACTTTTCTCTACTTGGTAAAGTGCGTTTTAAAGTATTCTTCGGCCGCTTTTAAGTCCGCCTCGGTATCAATAGCGGGGCCGCCGGATTCAATTTCCACACATTTAATGGTCATCCCGCTTTCAAGCGCGCGCAGCTGCTCCAGCTTTTCCAGCTTCTCCAGCGGGCTTGGCGGCAGGGAAACAAAGCGTTCCAGGGCTTCTTTTCTGTAGCCGTAAATGCCGCAGTGGTGCCAGTAGGGCACGTTTTTGTTTTCGTCCGTAATTTCCCGTTTAAAGGGTACGCGCGAGCGCGAAAAGTACAGCGCGCGGCCGTCTTTAGCCAGCACCGCTTTTACGCAGTTGGGGTTATCGATTTTTGCGTCGTCTAAGGTGGCGGTAACGGCGGTGGCGATATCGCACGACGGGTCTTCCGCCAACAGCCGCGCCACTTTTGCGATGGTTTGCGGGCGGATAAAAGGCTCGTCGCCCTGTACGTTAATGATAAATTTTTCCGGACGATTTTTTGCCGCTTCAAAAATACGGTCCGTACCGCTTTGGCAAGATTCGCTCGTTAAAACGGCCTGCGCGCCGAATTTGGCGGCCGCTTCTTGTACGAGGGGGGATTCCGTGGCGATAATCACCTCTCCGAGTCCCGTTTTTAAACAAGCTTCGTATACGTGCTGGATAACAGGCTTGCCGCAGAGGTTTTTTAGAATTTTGCCGCGCAGGCGCGAAGAACCGAAACGCGCCGGAACGGCGATTAAAAAGTCGCTCATTGGGGTAAAACTCCTTCGATTTCTTCGCGCGTGGTGGTGGCTGTGCCGGATTTTTCCACCACAATGCCCGCCGCATAGTTGGAAATGACGGCCGCTTCGCGCAAGGTCGCTCCCGCGGCGAGTGCAAGCGTCAGTACGGAAATGACCGTGTCGCCCGCGCCGGTTACGTCGTATACCTCGCGCGCCGTGGCGCGTACGGTAAACGGCGTTTTGCGGCCCTTTTCAAAAAGGGTCATTCCTTCGGCGCTGCGGGTAATGAGGACGGATTCAGCTTCCAGCATATTTAAAATTTTATCGCCCAGTGCCAAAATGGCTTCTTCACCGTGTTTAGGGGATTCGCCCGCGCCTTCCCATGCTTCTTTAGTGTTAGGGGTCATACAGGTAATGTGTTTGTATTTTTTGAAATTATCAATTTTCGGATCCACGCACACGGGAATTTTGTGTTTGCGGCAGGTATCGATAATGGTTTGAATATTGTGGTCAGAAAGCATTCCTTTGCCGTAATCGGATAGAATCACGCCTTTGGCGGTTTTGACAGCCATTTCAAAGCTTTTCATACAGGTAGAAGCTACCGATGGAGAAACGGTTTTTTTGCTTTCGCGGTCAAAGCGGACGATTTGCTGCTGGTCTGCCATCACGCGGATTTTTTGAGTAGTGGGACGATCCGGATCTTCGGCGATACCGTAGATGTTGACGTTTTTCTCGCGTAAGAAACCTTTAAGCATTTCCCCTCCAAGGTCTTGCCCGACGACAGACACCATTACGGGTTTAGCTCCAAGTGCGGCCAGATTGACGGCCACGTTGCCCGCGCCGCCGGCTACAAAAAATTCTTTCTTCACGTCCACTACAGGCACCGGCGCTTCCGGCGAAATGCGGCTGACGGAACCTTTAATAAAGTGATCCAGCATCACGTCTCCTACGACGATAATTTCTTTCCCTTCAAAATCTTTCAAAATTTCTTTTAAACGCTTGGTTGTAGGTTGCATAGGTGCACTCCGTTGGTTGTTTTTTTTATTATAGCTTTAATTTCGTTTATATTCCAGCAGTTCCGCCGACACGCTGCCGATAAATACTTCCGCTTTCATTTTAACGGGCATTTTATATTGGTCGTCTGTCAGCCAAACTTTTAGGCTTTTTCCCTTGCTGACAAAAATTCCCTCACCCCGAAATTGCGGTTCTACGACGATACAGTCAAACTTTCCGGCGGCGGTTTTGATAGTTTCTTTTTTTAGCACTTTTACGAGGAGGGGGTAGCTTCTTTCACGGTTGACGATATCAAACACGATATCCTTGCCAGCCGTAAGCGGTTGGGCCCGTACGAAATATAAAGAGCTTAGCATATCCAACACAGGGTCCTGTAGTTCTCCGGCGATCACGCGCGGCGATTCTTTTTTGCGCACCTCTCCATAATAGAGGTTGTTATCATAATCAAACGTCAGCCATTCGTCGCGTTTGTAATTACCTTCGCGCACGCTTTGGGAGTAGCCGAGCGAGTAAAAAGTTTCCGCGTCCAGCCACGAATAATTGACGTCGCGCACTTTAAAAAACGCATCAATCACAGAGGCCGAAAAGGCGGTGGTTTGAATCAAAAAAGCATTTCTTTTGTTAATTTTCGTCAGGCCGCGCGTTTTAATATAGGCTGTGCCTGCTCTGATAAACGAATAATAAATGCCGTACTTTAAGTTCTCTCCCGTCCACGGGTCGGATTTTTCTGCAGTGGTAACAGGTTCATATACTAAGGGGCTTAACAGCCGGTCTTGCAGCGAGATAGTTGCTTCGTCCTCAAAAGACGGCCGGTCGGGTTGCGGAACGGCAAGCGTTTGAGCTTGGCGCGCACGGGAAATACGCTCTTGCACGGTGTCTTGGCTGTTCGTTGTAGGATTCGTTTGTACGGAGATCCGTTCGGTTTCTTGATTATTTTGCGGCAGCAGGGTATCCGTTTCCTGCGCAGCGGCGGATGAAATGGCGGGCGGCACGGCAGCCGTTTCCTGTACCTGCGCGGGAACAGACGTATCCGTTTGGATTTGCGATGCCGTCTCAAGTAGCGGCGGCTGTTGCAAAGCGGATTTTGCGGCGCAGGCGGCCAAAAGGACGCCCATTAATACGATAACCGCACTACGCGTCATACGCTTCTCCCGCGTGTTTTAAAATAAAGCGCGCGGCGTTAAGCAGGTTGGAAGCCGCCTTGGCGGGGTGCATATCCGGATATTTTTTTAAATGGTTTTTACCGTTGGCGGTAGTCACGAGAACGGGGGTAAACCCGATGGCGCGGCCGAATTTTACGTCCGCCTTTTTATCGCCCACCATATAGGAGCGTGCAGGGTCGATATGATATTTTTTAATCAGTTTCAGTCCTAGCGCAGGTTCCGGTTTGCGGCAGGAACATTTTTCTTCCGGCGCGTGCGGGCAGAAAACGATTTCTTCAATACGGGCGGGTTGTAACAATTTCAGCATACGCGCGTGAACCTTGTTGACTTCTTTTTCGGTAAAATAACCGCGCCCGATGCCGGACTGGTTGGACACAATAAAAAATTTATATCCCGCTTTTTGAAGTAACGCCAAGGCGGGGGCGACGCTTTTATAGAGGCGCACTTTTTCGGGATCGCTTAAATAAGTGCCGGGGTTTTCATGAATAAGCGTGCCGTCCCTGTCAAAAAATACGGCTTTTATTTTTTCGCTCATACGCGTTCCTCCGGATGAGATGCCAAATAGGCGTTGCCTTCGGCTTCGCGTTTCCAGCGGTTATGCGCCCACAGCCACGAAGAGGGGGCTTCGCGCAGCCAAGCTTCGTAATAGCCGACGAGTTGTTTGGTAAATTGGCGTACGTTATCCATGCTGTATTCGGTGGGGGGATATAACGGGTCCATTACTTCGGAAACGATAGCGCCGTCTTGTTCCCGCCACACGCGCACAGGAAAAACGGGTACTTGCATTTTGATGGATAAAAGCGCCGTAATCGGTGAGAAAGCCGCCATACGCCCCATAAACGGAATCCATACCTCTCCGGAAACGGTGTTTTGGTCAAATAAAATGCCGAGCATTTTTTTCTTTTTGAGCCACCGCATACACGCAAAAAAAGGTTTATCTTCGTGGTTGCTATAGAAGGTGCGGCCCGTAAAAATGTTACGCAGGCGGTTGGTTTCTTCATCGATGTATGGGTTATCCACGCGCTGTGCGAGCACCGCTTTGTCTACTCCGTAGACTGCTCCTGCAAGGCCAAAGGCTTCCCAGTTGGTAAAGTGGCCGATGTGGATAATGCCACCCGTTTTATCCTGAGCGTTTAACATTTTTTCCGCGCCGATAATGCGGCTGTGTTTTTTAAATTCGTCGGGATTTTTGAATGTCGTCAGTTTAATAAATTCGGCGAAAATAGCCCCCATATTACGCCACGATTCAAGGGCAATTTCCCTGCATTCTTCTGGGGATTTTTCGGGGAACGCTTTTTGAATATCGCTAACCGAGCGTTCAAAACGCTTGGGCATTACAAAGCGGACGGAACCCGTCGCCAAGCGGCCAGTTTTAACGGCCGTTCGATAGGGCAGCAGTCCGAAAAGCGCGCAAAAAACTTTCAGCGCGAGGTATTGTATAAAATGAAACGGAGTTTTTTGAAATCGGGTGTTTGCCATATTCCCATTATACTAATTTTCGTCTGCGGGCCAAGTCCGGAAATGGTAAAATATCTAAAATATTGTGTAAAGAGGTTTTCCGTATGGATTTATTACAGTTAAAAGAGGAATTGGAACAAAACTTTTTGGGCCGCGTCGTGCTAAAGGCTGCCTCCGCGTTGTACGGGGCGGGCGTAAAACTGAATTTGGCTGCGTACGAACACGGGTGGAAAAGCGCCAAAAGCGTTAACTCCCGCGTGGTATGTATCGGCAACATTACGGCGGGCGGTACGGGGAAAACAACGGCTGTTTTATTGGCCGCCACCGCGCTTGCCAAAGAAGGCGTGCGTGTGTCGATCGTCTCCCGCGGATACAAACGCCAGCAAAAAACCGAAGGCCCCGTGGTGCTGTTTGATAATCCGGACGCCGACTGGCGTATGGCGGGCGACGAGCCTTTTATGATGAGCCGCGTGCTGAGCCAATACAAAGTGCCTATTGTTATTTCGGAAAACCGCGCCGAGGCCGCCACCGAAGCGCTGCGCCGCTTTAAAAGCCAGATTGTTTTGCTGGACGACGGGTTCCAGCACCACCGTCTGCACCGCGACGCGAACATCGTACTGGTGGACGCAAAAAATCCGTTTGGCAATAAAGAACTCTTACCGTACGGGGTATTGCGCGAGCCGTTAAGCGCGCTTAAACGCGCTTCGCTCGTCGTGCTGACGCACTGCGACCAAGTTTCCCGCCGCCAACTGGAGGACGCCAAAGACGTCATCCGCGAATATAATGACTGCGTGGAAATTTTGGAGAGCGTGCACGAACCGGAGTATTATTTTGATATTTGCCGCTCCAAAAAGGTGGATTTAACAGATATTAAAGGGCCTGCGGTGTGTTTTTGCGCATTGGGGCATCCGGCGACGTTTGAGGCCACGCTTGAAAAGTTGGGTTTGGAACTGAAACAGAAATGGCGTTTTCCGGACCACCAGTTCTATACCGAGGACCACCTGCGCACGTTTGAGGATACGCGCGCCGGACTGCCGATTATTACCACGTTTAAGGATTTTGTAAAATTTCCCGACAACTGGCGCGAGATTTTGACGACAGACGTTTACGTGTTGTCCGTCAACCTGAAGATTTTGGGCGGCGAAACGGAAATGAATAAATTTACCGACGTTTTGTACCCTAATTTTTCCAAAATTAAAAACGCGAAATAACCCGACTTGCAGCGCAGTCAACCCCCGTTTGTCCGTTGGGCAGACGGGGGTTGATTTGGTTTTTTTTTTTTGATACAGTACAACTAGCGGTTGTTTTTGGGCAAACAGGTATTTAAACTATTATTAATCCTTAAAACAACGCGCAGAGGAGGTTTTTATGAAAAAAGGGTTTACATTAATTGAACTGTTAGTTGTTGTCCTAATTATCGGCATTTTATCGTCGGTAGCCTTGCCGCAGTATACCAAAGCCGTGGAAAAGAGCCGTATGGCCGGCGTGTGGAGCACAATGGCGACGATGAACCAAGCCTGTCAGGTAAATATTCTGGAGGGCGGCTGGTGTGACTTTAGTCAACTGTCTGTAGATTTTGGTAACTGTTCCGGTGGAAGTTATTGTACTGTACCTTGTCCGTCCAGTGCGTGGAGTAGTTGTGGTTATTATGCCTATACTTCTGGATCAACATTTGATTTTACTAAAGGGGGACATTATCATCAAATCTCGCTAAAACAGGGTGGTTCTCGCTGTTGTTCGGGCCCTGATTGTTCTATTTTTGTTAAGCCGGATGAAATATCAAGCAGCAGTTGTTGGTAGTAACACCTTAATCCTATATGTATTTTTCAAGAACTCCCCCAATATAATTATTGGGGGAGTTTGCTATATGGTGCAAGCTCCAAATGATGCGTAGTGTTAAACATCAATTAATGGAAGGCATTGACTCGTTTTTGATAACATAGGTCATCCCGAGGAGTTTGGCGGCCCGCAGGGGCTCGGGCTCTCCCTAGGGCATAAAGCAACAAGGTTAACGGTGCGTCCACAACGCCCAACGGGCGCGCCACGGATTTTTTGCCGGATAGATCGTTTTTAAAAGGCCGTTTTTGCCCGCCGGATTTACACCGGTAACGGGCGTTAAAATGGGTAAATTGTCCAAGCCGCCCAGCATTTCCGGCGCGGTTTTTTTATTCCATTTTTTTGCAGGCCAGCAGGATACGGCTTGGGGCGACAGGCCGAGCTGTTCTCTCAAACGGAAAAGATTTTCTTCAAGCCCGAAACGGGCTTCCTCTGCGGGCAGACGCGTAATATCCCGCGCTTTTAAATCAACCGCGCCGAAAGATACAAGGCCGCTGTCCGCCAGTTCTTTGAGCTGTTTTTCCGTCAGCAGGTTTTGCCACGGTTCCAAATACGGGTTTTGCCACGCATTGTACGCGCCGACGTATTCCTGCGCCAAAAAAACACAGGCTTTGGCTTTATATCTCTGCAGGAGGGGAAAAACATCCGTATAAAAAGATTGATACCCGCCCATAAACGCTAACAGTATGGGTTTGGCGGGTTGTTTTTTGGTGTTTAAATCCTTGGGGACTACGGTGGTAAAGCCGCGTTTTGCAAGCGTTTTCAGCGTGTGTTCCACCGCTTTTACCAAAGTCCATTCCTGTTTCAAGCGGGATTTTTTGGGCGCGCGGCCGATTTTTTCATAGCAAAGAACCACCAACGCCTGCGGAGAACGGCGGAAAAACGCATAAACGGCGGCGGCGAATCCTAACGCACAAGCGGTATAAATCCAGTTGCTCATTTTTACAGCTTGCTTTGCCCGCGGGTTACTTGGAGGTTGTAATCAAACAGCGTTTCTCCTCCGCGGGGGAAAGCGCGCAGAATGGTTTTTTTAGGGTTCCACGGCCAAGGGTTTACGCCTTTTTTGGTACTGAAATCAAATAAATAGCCGGCTTTAAACACTTGCGGCCGGACGCGTTTGTCAAACCCGCCCGCGCCGAACGGGTAACAAAACGCGGTGACGGGTTCACCCAGTTTTTCTTCAAGCGCTTGTTTGCTCTTGACGAGTTCCTGTACGATTTCTTCGTCGGATAAACTTCTCAGCCTCCGGTGCGAAGCGGTATGGGAGCCGAATTCCGCCAGTCCGCTGTTTTTCATTTCCGCAATTTGCTCCCACGTCAGGTATCCGTCCGTGCCCATTTTATCCGTAATCAAAAAGATGACGGCGGGAACATTATGCTTTTTAAGCAGCGGAAAAAGGTTGTTGTAGGCGTCCGCGTAGCCGTCGTCAAACGTCAGCATTACGGGGTTGGAAACGGCTGCGCCGGACTGCAATTCTTTAAGCGAAATGGGCGTATATCCTTTTTCTTTTAAAAAAAGGATATGCTTTTCCAGCATTTCCGGCTCGACGGTAAATGCGTCAAATTTTTCCGGCGTTTGCGGCGCGACGTGGTGGTACATAAACGCGACAAAGCCCTTTCTCTTGGGCAGATACCACGTTTTGCGCAGATTTGGGAAAACCAAAAAAAGCGTGATGAGGATAACCGCCGCCGTTAAAATTGTCCAGTTCATTTGCCGTTCTCCTGTTTAAGATACCAAAGCTTCATATATTTTACAAATACATAGAATGTGGAAAAAGACGCCCACAACAAGCCGCGTACTCCGTCTAAAAAACCTAATTTTAACAGGTAGCGTTTGGCAAATTCAAACGGCGGGCGTATTACCGTGCCGATGAGCGAAAAGCGTTTGCCGTTTTGGTACATTTGCCGCGCGGCGAGCGTGGTGTAATGGTTAAACTTACGGAAATACGTTTCAATCGTATCATAAGAATAGTGGTTGATTGAATTTTTAAATCGTCCGATAGGGCCGTGCACCTCTAACCCTTCGTGTACGAGGCCGCCGCAGTAGGAGGCTTTGTCCGTGCGCACAAGGCGCAGGTGGGTTTCTTTATTAAGCCCGCTAAAGCGCATTTTCTTTCCCAAAAAATAATTGGAAAAAGGAATATGAAAGCCGTTAAAAGAGGTTTGTTCCACTGTGCGGGCGATTTCCTCCGCCAGTTCGGGGGTAAGCGTTTCATCCGCGTCTAAGTTAAGCGCCCACGGACAGGATACTTTGGAAAGCGCAAAATTCTTTTGGCTGGTAAATCCGTCAAACGGGCGGCTGAACACTTGCGCGCCCAAGTCGCGGCAGATAAGAGCGGTTTTGTCGGTGGAGCACGAGTCCACTACGATAATTTCGCTTACCAGATTTTTTGCGCTCAGAATACAACGGGCAATATGCCGTTCTTCATTTTTAGCAATGATAAAAAGAGAAATCCGTTGATTTTTTTTCATATTTCTATTGTATCATTTGTCGGCGGGAAAACCAATATAAAAAAGGGAACCGCTGTAGCAGGGTTTGGGACTACAGCGGTATAGGATGAAATTTAAATTGTTCTTATATAAAATAGTTTAGCGTTTCCAGCGGGTGAAAAACAGGGTCTTTGGGCCTATTTATCACATAATTTATGCCTAGAAAAAAATAGGACTTTTGTTGTATAATTTCTAGGACTTTTTATGCGGGAGGCTATATATGAAAAAAACAGTTTTATTTCTTATGGGTGCTTTTGTTCTGGCGGGCTGTGCAGGGCTGCGTACGTCGTCTGAGTATTTGTTGCGGGGAGACGGTTATTTTAAAGACGGAAACCCCATCCGCGCACTGGAAGCCTATAACCGCGCGGTAGCAATAAATCCCGATAATTTGGAAGCATACGCTTCGCGCGGCGCAGTCCATTTTTTTCAGGGAAATTACGATTTGGCCGAAGCCGATTTTAAATTTGTGCTAGAAAAAAATCCGTTTCAGGCCGATGCTTATACCGCTTACGGCAGCGTGTTGGCTGCACAAGGGCATTTTGAGGATGCGCTTAAAGTGCTTAATTCTGCTGTTATGTTGAAACCAACCAAGCCGGAAATTTTCTTTTCCCGTGCGGGCGTGTATTTTATGTTGGGCCGCTACAAAGAAGCGGTAGTGGATTATACCTCTGTCATTAATCTTTCTCCCGCAGCGGACGTATACAATGCGCGCGGCGCGGCCTATTTGCGTTTGGGTGAAAACGATTTGGCCCAACAGGATTTTGATACAGCCAAAAACGCCAGAATACCCGCTTCGTTAAACGTATATTCGATGATTGATTAGGTGTTGTCTGAGGGAAAAATAAAAAATCTTGCGTTTTGTTTTGTTGTTTTGTTATAATAAATATATAAGATTTACGTCACCGTAGCTCAGCTGGTTAGAGCGAGCGTTTCATAAGCGCTAGGTCGGTGGTTCGATCCCACCCGGTGACATTTTTTATGCCCTCCGAACGGAGGGCTTTTTTTTTGGAGGTTTTTATGTTTTCTTTCCTAGGTGTATTTATGGGTGGCGGTATGGGCAGTGTGTTGCGCTGGCTGGTATGTGTTGGAGTCCCCGCGCATTGGGGTACGTTTGCCGTGAATGTGGCGGGTGCGTTTTTTATCGGAATGGCATATACTTTTTTTCAACGGTGTACAGGTGTTGCGCCGGAATTAAAATTATTTGTAATGAGTGGCCTTTTAGGCGGTTTCACCACTTTCTCCACCTATTTGTTGGATTTTGCGCGTCTTGCCGGTCAGGGGCGGGCGAGGGAGGCCGCGATATATTTGGCGTGCTCCGTGTTGTTTGGGGCAGCCGCGCTGATTGCGGGAATGAAATGTTTGGGATAAGTTTGCATTTCGGACGTGCAAAAAGCCGTAAAATGTACTATGATTATAGTACGGAGATTTTATGAAAAAAACTTTTGCAGCTTTTTTTGTATTTGTGTCGGTCGCACTGCCGGCTTTTTGTGCGTCCACGTGCGAAACGCGTGTGGATAAACACCAAGACGCTACAACAACTGAACGCGTGAGTTATTGCCTGACGCCGGAACAGGAACTTCCTCCTGCCGCGGGGCCGGAGTTGGTGTATTACGGCGTTTCTTCCAAAGAACCTCAGGTTGATGAGAAAAAATCTTCTGCCTATAAACAAAAATATATAAAGGGGAATGACTTGTCCGTCGCACAAGATTTTATTGGAACGAATCAGTTTCCGGGGTTTGAGAATGGTACGCTTTCCGAGCGGGAACGCATTGAACGGGAAGAAGCCGCAAGAGACGCTCAGAAAAAAGCGCGCGAAGAAACCCGCCAACAAACGCAAGCCACCCGTACTGTCAAAGAGGTTTCTGCTAAATCCAAGGAACAAGAACCTGTTATGTCCAAAGCGCAGCTGGCCAGCCGTAAAAATAAACCGAAACGCTTTATGAAAGAAAAGTCGCCGGAAACGGCTGCGCAGCAAGAAGAATCTGCTCCGGCCGCGCAAGACATATATGCTGATACTGCCCTGTATGAAACCGGTACGCCGCAAGCGGAGATGCAGGACGTGCAGGCCTTAAACAACAATCCGTCGGCGCAGCCTGCTGCAGACGCGGGCGGTGCGGCTCCGGACGGATTTTTAGAGGATAATTTAATGGCGGAGGATCCGTCTTTTGGCTATAACGCAACAGATCCCGCTATGCAGCCGTAGCTTGACAAAAGAGTCCTAGGGAGATTAAAATAACTGTATGCAGAAATTAATCGCTTTCATTAAAAGACCGTATGCCGAGAAAGGCTTTATTGTGGGTACGTTTGACACTATTTTAAAACTGGTCGCCCTGTTTATATGGGGATATTTGACGGTGGTGCTGGGAATGTTGTTTATAGAGTCTATATTGGTGGATTATAATCCTCTTAACAAGATGTGGTGGTTTTCGTACTGCTTTTTGATTTTCTTCGGCGCGACGTGGCTTGCATATATTATCTTGTTTGTGCGCGATTATACGGAAGAAGATTGACGGCTGATGTTACCTTACGATTTACGCACAAGGGATAAGAAAGTGTTTTCTTATCCCTTGTTGCTTATTTTGGACGCCGGCGCCTTCGTCCATTCCCGAAGGGGGCGCCCCGCAGGGGGGCGGGATGCTGTCGTTACGAAACAACGAGATCCCGTACTACGACCTTACGGGATGACGTAACTTTTGGTTTAAGCAGCCAAAATAAAGAATAGACAATCGGTATCTTTCACAAACGGAGTAATACTGAGCAATCGGTTACAACGGAAAGGTAAAATCCTTTAGAGCGGCGCGGGCATCTTCGCGGTCGGATTTCAGCTGCGCCACCAAGTTATCTAACCCGTTAAACTTTTTTTCATCGCGCAGCTTTTGCACGAACCAAAGGGTAATGTTCCGGCCGTAAATGCTTTGCTTGAAATCAAAGATATTTACTTCTACAAGCGGCAGTTTATCGTGAATAGGGTTAACCGTAGGGCGGAAACCGATATTACAAAAACCGTCGTAAATTCTGCGGCCTACGCGTACTTTGACGGCAAATACCCCGAGCGGCAGGATTTTATAAATTCCCGTATCCAAATTGGCGGTCGGAAATCCCAGTTTGCGGCCCAGCTGGTGGCCTTTAATCACACGACCCATAAGTTCGTATGGACGTCCTAAAAGTACATTGGCGCGCGGAATGTCCCCTTGAGCAAGCATTTTGCGGATAAGGGAAGATGAAATTTTTTCTCCCTGTATAAGGGAAAACTCTGCTACGCTAAACGGAATTCCGTATTTTTCGCATTGGGTGCGTAAAAAATCAAGGCCGCCTTGGCGGTCTTTACCGAAGGCAAAATCCGGTCCTGCCAAGAGTCCGCCCATATTGTACTTGTGGCGTAACACGTCAAAAAATTGTTCCGCAGACAAGTTGCGGCACGCGGCAAAATCAAGCGGGCGCGCGGTAATGGCGGATTTTTTAAACAGAAATTTTTTTTCGGCGGGAAGCGTCAGCACCGTCATTTCGGGGTGTTCGCCCAGGAGCGTTTTGGGGGGGAGCGGAAAGTATAAGGCAAGCGGCTTCATACGGTGTTCGGCGGCCAGCATTTCCAACTTGCCGAAAAGCGCGCGGTGTCCGCCGTGTAGTCCGTCAAACGTGCCTACTGTAATAAAATGTTTGGTTTTCTTCATAACGCTTCCGTCTGAACGTGCGTATATAAGTCCGCACCGATTCCTTTCAGCAGGTTTCCGTCAAACGCGTTGTCTACGCAAAACCCGCCGATTTTTTCACGCCTCAAAGACGTTAAATGCCCGACCGTTTTCAGCTCCTGCGCAAGTAGATAACCCAGCGAGCGTACGTAAGTTCCGCACGAACAGCGCACGGTAAACGCAATTTCGTCAGGTGCGGTAAATTCCGCACGCAGCCATTGTACGTCCACTTCGTTATATTTGCGTTCCATTTCCGCGCCTTTGCGGGCCAATTCGTACATGCGGTTTCCGTTGATGCGTTTTGCGCTGAAAAAAGGAATAGGCTGTACGATACGGCCCGATAATTTTTGTACGGCGCGATGTAAATCTTCCGCGGCCAACGGGGGAACATGCCGTGACTGCAAAATATTACCGTAAGCGTCCCAAGAGTCGGTTTCTATGCCTAGTTTTAAGATGGCGGAGTAAACTTTTTCCAGCTTTAAAAATTGGTCTTGTTTTTTGGTGGCTTCGCGCCCGATAAGCAGAATAAGGAGTCCCGTTGCCATCGGGTCGAGCGTGCCGCTGTGGCCTATTTTTTTTGTTTTCAGTTCTCGGCGGCAGATAGCGATAATATCGTGCGAAGAAAAATCCTTCGGCTTATCAATCAGCAGAATGCCGCTTTTGGCGGGTTCAGTGTAAGTCTTTAACGACATTGTACACCACTTCGGCCAAAGCGTCGGCCACGTCACTTACGGTTTTGTCTGTTACTTTAAAGCCGGCGGCCCGCGCGTGCCCGCCGCCGCCAAACAGCTGGGCGATACGGCTTACGTCCGCGGCTCCTCGGGAGCGCAGGTTGACGGAGACTTTATCCGGTTCTTCTTTAATGAGGGCAGACACTTCCACCCCCGGGATCATCGTCGGCTGGCTGACAATACCTTGCGTTTGGGCGGGCGTGGCGCCAAAGGTTTCAAAATCCCGCCGGGTCAAAATGATTTGGCTGTATTTATTGTCAAAGCGCATTTCCATTTTTTCAAGCGCGCGGCCCAATAACTTCAGCTCAATAAAAGATTTGGTGAAATAAATAACTTGGTTGATTTTATTGACGTCCGCCCCGAGCGCCACAAGCGCCGAGCCCACACGCAGCGCTTCGGCCGTGGTGTTGGAATGTACAAAGCGGCCCGTATCGGTCACAAGGCCGGTATACAGGCAGGTGGCCTCATCCGGCGTAGGCAGCAAATTGTCCTCTCCGGAAGCTTCAAACAGTTGGAAAATAATTTCGGCGGTGGACGAAGCGACGGAATCAATATGGTTGACGTGGCCGTACGCGTCGCTTACCAAATGGTGGTCGATGTTTACCAAGGTTTTGGCGGGTTTTAAAACGCTTTCCAAATCGCCGCCGCGCTGGCGGTCGGAACATTCCAAGAGGATGACAGTATCAAAATCCGGATTTTCGGGCAATACGCCCACGTGAATTTTTTCAAGTCCGGGCAGAAATTTTAAGTCGCCCCCAATAGCGGGTGCGGCGTATGCATAAACCGTTTTGCCCAAGCGTTCCAACAGAGAAGTCATCGTCAGCGTGCAGCCCAAAGAATCCCCGTCCGGATTTAAATGTCCGGCGATGAAAAACTTTTTTCCGGCGCGGATAGCCTTCCACACCGCGCGCAGGCTTTCTTCTCTATTTTCCATTTTCGTGTTCCTTTTCTATTACTTGGAAAATGGCTTCCACGCGGGAGGCCTTTTCGGGCGTATCGTCGTATTCAAAACTAAACGACGGAATACGTTTTAAGTGTAACCGTCCGCGCAGCTGCGCACCGATTTCTTTGCGCAAAAGCGACAGGGCTTCCTGCGTTTTTTTGCGGTCCTCGGGGCTTCCGAATACCGAGAAAAACACTTTGGCATTGGCCAAATCTTTAGTTAGGCGCACTGCCGTAATCGTCACAAATCCGCCAAAATCGCCGTTGGCGGCCATTTTGGTAATAAGCGTATTGATTTCTTCTAAAAAAAGGGTTTCCAACCGTTTAATTCTGTCTATCATATTTTTATTATACCATTTTGGCTTTTACAGAGGAGTGCACTTGTTTTTTTTTTTTGAAACAGCTATACTATGAAAGGCAGAAGTTCATTTCTGCACTTAATCTAAAAGGAGATTTTGTTATGCAAAAAGGGTTTACCTTAATTGAATTATTAGTAGTCGTACTGATTATCGGTATTCTGTCGTCGGTAGCATTACCGCAGTATACCAAAGCGGTGGAAAAGTCGCGCGCGACAGAAGCCCTTACGCTTTTGGGCAATTTAGCTACCGGTGAAAAAGTGTACCAAATGAGCACGGGCAGTTTTACCACTGATTTGAGCTTGTTAGACCTGCAACTTCCCGGGGTGGGTTCTACTACGACTTCAACCGTGAGGACTAAAAACTTTATTTTCACTGTGGTAAAAGGGGATACGGTTGTAGTGGCAAAAGCGCAACGTGCCAACAATGGTACTGCTACGACGGGTGATAATGCTTATCATCTTAATATGTATATCGCCAACGACGGAACCATAACCCGCTGGTGCAATACGGCTGCGGCTACTACTTCTTCTACAGCGACACCGCCTACCTCAGGTGTAACGGCTATGTGTAAAAACATTGCGGGTGGTAACTCGTCAGGCTTAATTAAATAAGGTTATTCTAAAAATAGAACCCTGGTTTCCGTTTGGAGACTGGGGTTTTCTATACCATAAAAATCTCCGGAGTTTTAGCTCCGGAGATTTTTATAAACGGTTTGTTAAAAGTACAAATCCCGCTTGCCGGATTTGATGTTTTTTAGGTTCTCGTCAATCATCTTGCGTATCGGCGTACCTTCGGCAAACGCTTCTTTGGCCGTACTTTCTATAAGTGCATATCCCTTGGCTTTTAAATCCGCGGGCGCGAAATCCTCCAGATATTCGGCGAACGTAAACATCGCATTGGGCAGACAATGCGTTTTGATAAGCCCGGGTTTGGCCATATCCATAAAATCTTTGCCGACGCGTCCCAAGCGGTAGCAGCCGGTGCAAAAAGACGGCATATGTTTGGCGTCCACCACCGCGCCGATGACTTCGGCAAGCGAGCGGTCGTCCGTCAGCGTGAATTGGCTGCCGTTTTCTTTGTCATACGAATAGCCGCCCGGGTTGACGCGTGAAGCAGCCGAAATTTGCGATACGCCCAGTTCTAAACAGGCGTTTCGCATAGCGGGGGATTCGCGCGTGCTTAAAATGATGCCCGTATACGGTACCGCAAGGCGCAGGACGGCTACGCACTTTTTAAATTCGTCGTCCGTCAATATGTCATTAGGGTGTTGGCTGAATTCGGAGCCTTCCGCAGGTTCAATGCGCGGAATGGATATC
>NZ_JBJEGE010000022.1:0-11124 GCF_051874775.1 Candidatus Avelusimicrobium sp. | reverse complement strand
CGTGGAATTTTACTTTTGAAAATGTCCGCCGCGTCGCGCAGGCGCTGGCCGATTACATCAACGAAAACGCTCCGAGCGATGAAAAAGGCAAAATGCCTAAAATTTTTGTCGGGTTTGACCGACGTTTTATGTCCGATTTATTCGCAGCTGATATTGCCAGCATTTTCCGTTCCAACAAAATCGACGTTATCCTTTCGGACCGGCCTGTTTCCACGCCGGTGGCCGCGTGCCTGAGTGTAAATAAATTTTGGATGAGTATTATGGTTACCGCCAGCCATAATCCGGCTAACTATAACGGCATTAAAATCAAACTGGCAGGCGGTTCGGCTTCCGCACGTGTGACCAAAGAGGTAGAAGCATTATTGGACCAAAATTCCATTCTCTTTTTGTATGGGCAGAAGGCGGTCCAAAAAGATTGTTCCGACATATATTTTAAATACGTCGCTTCGCATGTGAATTTGAAGAAAATAAAAACCTTTAAAGGCAAAGTGGTAATGGACTATATGTACGGTGCGGCTGCGGGATATATGGAAAAATTCCTGCCTGAAAAACAGGTCATTGCGCTTCGTGCCGAACACGATCCTACTTTTGGCGGAGCGCAGCCCGAACCTGTGGAAAAAAATTTGGCTGTGTTGAAGAAAACCGTCGTAGAAAAAAAAGCTGCTTTGGGTGTAGCTTTTGACGGCGACGGCGACCGCGTAGCACTCGTGGATGAAAAAGGGACCTATTTGACGCCGTGTATTATTGCTGCTGTGCTTTGCGATTATTTAATTAAAAATAAAAAACTCCAAGGTAAAATCGTGCAGACGGTTTCTATGGGGTATTTGCTTAAACGCATCGCCCGCAAATACGAAATGCTGTTTGAAGAAGTGGGGGTGGGTTTTAAACACGTGGCCGAACGTATGGCACTGGAGGATGTGGCTTTCGGAGTGGAGGAATCCGGCGGATTTGCGTGGAAAGGCAATCTGCCTGACCGCGACGGTTTGACCGTGGCGCTTGCCTTCTTGGAAGTGATGACTGTTACGGGTAAAAAAGCCAGCGAGTTGTGCACGTTGGTGGCGCAGGAATACGGCGCGTCCGTTTATTTGCGTAAAGATTTACCTCTCTTTAAACCGGTGGATAAAGCCGCACTGACGGAAAAACTCCGTAAGAAACTGCCCAAAAAAATCAACGGCCGCAAAGTGGCGGAACTGGCTACCTTTGACGGTCTAAAAATTATTTTGGAAAACGACGAGTGGCTGCTTCTCCGTCCGTCCGGCACGGAACCGCTTTTGCGTATCTACGCTGAAAGCGCTACCAAAAAAGACACGCTTGCTTTAATCGAATTTGGGGAAAAACTGGTTTCCTCCTATTTGAAGTAGAGGCGATATGATTAAAATTGCGCTGGTGGATGATTCTGTTATTTTGCGTGCGGCTATCCGAAACGTGTTGGAGTCATCCGGATTTGAGGTGGCTTTTGAATCGGGCGGCTCGGCTGAAATGCGCGCGGGCCTTAAAGAATGCACGGTAGACGCGGTATTGCTGGACGTGTTTTTCCCAACGGAAAACGGTTTGGATATTTTGGCGGAATTGAAACGTCATTACCCGCATATAAAAGTATTGGTAGTTACCGGTTTGCGGCAAGATACAATTTTGGCTGAAGCACAGCGGTTAGGCGCGGACGGCGTGTTGTATAAGCCGTTTGATTCCGATGAGTTGTTATCCTCCATACGTCACGTCTGCGGTAAATAGAAAGCCTGTTTTGAATAAAAAAGACCCTTAACGGGTCTTTTTTGTGTATAAAATTTATTTTTTCTACAGATGCTCTGGCAATAGGGTGTTGAAAAGTTCTTCCGCCGCACAGTATAAATCGGCTTACAGTTTTAACCATTTAAATTCAAAAAATACGACAACGGAAAAAAATAGTACCGGTCCCCAACCGGCGACGAAAGGATTAACATAACCATTTTCGCCAATGGACGTAAACATAGAAATCAGTGCCCAAAACGAAAACGCAATGACGAGCGAAGCCATGATGTTTACAATTTTGCTCTTGCGGCGCGTGCTGATGGCAAACGGCATCCCCAGCAGGCAGATAAGTACCGTCACGAAAGGAGTTGCTAATTTGGCTTGGCGCATCGTTTCAGCGGAGTAGTAAGAAAGCCCTGTTTGTTTGTGGAAGCGGATACGTTTGGTCAAGTCGCGTACACTCATTAAATCTTCGTCTACGCGGCTGATGGACATTTGGTCGGGGCGGATGTCCAGTTGAGCGGGCGCAGCGGCAAACTTTTCTTCGGCGGTATTGGTCGCATCAGTAAACGTGCGGCGTAAGCCGTCCACGAACAACCAGCTTTCCGTTTTCTTATCCCACACCATCTGTTCCGCCACAATCTGTTCGGCTATTTCCCACTGGCTGTTGTAAGCGTCTACGGAAACTTTATTCATAGCGCCTTGTGTCAGGTCCACTTCTTTGGCGAATAACATTTGGGAAGGGGAAATTTTGATAATCACATCTTGTTCCAAGGATTGGTTATAATTGGGATGTGGTTTTAAACGCGTATAATAAATGTAGTCGGCTTTTGCGTTTAAAGGCGGAACAATAAATTCCTGTATCAGCAGGGTTACTGCGGCTACCAGCAAAATGCACGCAATAATCGGTTTAAATAATTGCCGCGGCGAAAAACCCCCTGCCACGCAGGCCGTCCATTCACCATTGGAAACCATTTCGGAAATGACGGAAATTGCTCCGAGCAGGCAGGCCACGGGCATAATGGTGGTAATCCAATTGGGAAACGTGGCCGTGGAATAGGCTAAAATATCCCAGATGGTGGTAACGCCGTTTCCCAGATTCTTCATCTTCTCAAAGGTGTCGCCCAATACTACAAGGGTAGCGAATACTCCCAATGAGAAGAAAAACGGCCCCCAAAATTTTTTTGAAATGTATTTGTAAATGAGATGTGCGCACATCAGATATTCATCCTTTTTTTCCACAGCCAGTACGCTGCACCGATTCCGACAAAAATCGGCAGCCACGGGCCCGGATAGGCGATCCACGTGTATTTTTTACCTAAAGACAAACCGAGCGTCAGCAGCAGGTAAAAGCTGAAAATAATAATCACGCTGAACAACATTCCCCACCCTTTATTGGTGCGTTTTCCCAGCGAAAAACCGACCGGACAGCTGACAAATAACAAAATAATGGGAGACAGCGCCAGTACGTTACGCATACTGATACCGGTGCGGTATTCGTTGGCGGTTTTAATGTCAAGCGGGGCTTTGCGCAAACGGCGCAGCAGTTTGGTGGTGGTCATTTCGCCCATACGCGGGGCGCGTTGGTGGGCGCGGAACAACGAAATACTCATTGTGTAATCTTCAAAATTGGCTGCTATGATAGAGGATGGATCCTTTTGATCTACACGCTGCATCTGCCCGTCTTTTAACTGCAGGCCAATGGCAGTATCGCTTAAAATTACTTTGCCGGAGGAGGCGTTGACTTTGGTACTGAGTGCTCCTGTGTCATTTTTTTTGATTAAATGAATAAGTTCGGCGGCGTTAGTTAGCGGGTTAAGCTTTTCCAGATACAAGTCCCAGTCTCCCAAATCAATAAAAGTTTGTGGTTCCAGTGTTACTTTGGTGATTTTGCTGCGCGCTTCGTCGCGGCGGTTTAAAAATTGTTTGTAACTGCGGGGGGTCAGCCAGTTGCCCATAATAATTAAGATTACAGACAAAACAATGGCGCACGCAAGCAGCGGGCGGATAATTTCTTTAAAGGAAAATCCCGCCGCGCGCAAAGCGATCATTTCTCCTTGTTCACTCATATTGGTAAGTGTCAGCAAAACGGCGATTTGAAAAGCCATTGGGGCGCTTAAACAGAATACATCCGGCAAAATGTTGAGTAAAGACGATACAATCCATCCCAGTCCCGTTCCGTATGTCATTGCCATATCCAGCACGCGGATGAAATGGTTCATAAAAATGACGAACGTCAAAATTCCTACCACTCCAGCGAAGAAAGTGATTAAGCTTTTTGCGATGTAACGGGTAAATATGCTGATATGCATATTTTTATTTTACAAAATATCGGCTTTTTCGGGGGGAAAACGCGCAGAGACACCGTGTGGCGGCGGAAATGGGATAAACGGGGGAATTTTACGGTGGAATTTTCATTGTATTTCCGCTGGTGGGAGAGGGTGTTGTACTGTGGGGGGAGGTTTGTATAGTGAAAGCAGATTTTGCCGATTATAGGGAGAGTAAATATTATAAAATGAAACAATGAGGTGTTTTGCGTTGTTATGAGGATACTGCGGTTCCCCCTTGCCTTTCTGCTGCTTTTTCAGTTTATTTTCGCTCCCACAGCGGGTGCGGAGACGCTGCCGTACAGTTTGGTGGATAAAGAGCAGTATTCTATTTTTCAAGAAGAACAGGCCGCTAAACGGGAGGAAGAGTTATCCCTTCAAGATCCTCCGGATGATGCGGACCTCTTGCGCTATTCCGGCGAATTTTGGCGTCAGGCCGTTACAGCTGTAGAAGGCTCCTACCGCCTTGATAAAGAGCCGGAACCGATTCCCGATTTAACCCTTTTGAATCCGACACTTTCATTGCCGCTTTACGGTACCAGCATCGCGCTGACGGGGCGTTATGTGCTGGGATTTAAACTTTCCGCGAAAAAATACAAAGAAGATCCCAACAACAATATTGAGGAACGCAACGAAAGTTCGATGGAGATGAACCAAGAAATGCAGCTCAAAATGCAGGGTAAGATTATGGACCGTATTTTTGTAGACATCGATTATGACGACCAGCGCGAGGACGAAAAAACTATCTCTGTGGCGTACCGCGGCAAAGAGGGGGAACTGGTGCAGCTGGCGGAATTCGGCGATCTGAACCTTTCGCTTCCGCAGACGGAATTTATCACATACCAAAAGCAGCTGTTTGGCGCTAAGATGCACTTGCAGCACAAAAATGCCAATTTGTATCTAATCGGTTCGCAGACGAAAGGTTCCAGTAAACAGAAGCAGTTTGTGGGGAGCAGCGTGTCGGAAATTATTTCGCTGGCTGATAAGGATTATATCCGCCGGACGTATTACGATTTAACCTTCGGCGGGAACATTCATCCGGACAGCCCTTCCTCTTATTCTTTTTGGAGGGATGCCGTCGGCAATATTTCCCCGGGATCCGAAGAAGTTTACTTGGACAGCAACACTACTTCGTCCGATTATGTTCCCATTACCAAAGATGCCACCGATTACTTGGGCGCCGACCGGTATTCCGCCCAATGGCAGCTTTTAACGCGCGGCGTAGACTATACGGTGGATTATTCGCGCGGCATTATTACGTTTAAGCGTTCCATTTCGGCCGAGAGTGTTATCGCCGTAGACTACCGCAACTCGCGCGGCGAATGGCTTAGCGCGGCGGGAACAACGCCCAATACCATCAAACTGATTAAAACGGAAAACGATAAGGTGTGGGGCAGTAATACGGACGAAAGCGCCAGCAAGCTGGAAATCAAAACTTTTTATAATATCGGCGCGCAAAAAATCACGCAGGACAACGGCAAAGGCAATTTTATTTTGCGCTTGTTGGACGCTAACGGACAAGAGGTGGGAGAGTCGGCCTCTCCCCGTCAGGTATATCCCAGCACGATAGAGGTGGATTTCAATACGGGTATCTTTGAGCTGCAGAACCGTATGGTGGATGACCCGGGACTTTACAACGTAACGCCGGTATCCTCGCGTAACCGTACGTTTCAAATTCAGTACGAGTCTACGGTAAAGACGTATTTTATTGAGTCGGACATTGTTATTGAGTCTGAAAGTGTCAAGCTAAACGGCCGCCAGCTGGTGCGTAATAACGATTATTACATCGATTATACCTCCGGTTTTATTACGTTCTACAAAGGCGACGAAATTACCGAAAATTCCGTTATTGATATTACTTATGATACGATAACGGGTTCCAGTTCCAACAACTCTGTTTTGGGCGGACGTTTGGATTATAAATTGTTTGATAAAATCGTAATGGGCGCGACGGTGCTGCAGGAAGGGAGCGACAAACCCTCCTCCGTACCGCAGGTGGGTGCGTATGCCAAAGAATTGCTTGTCTACGGGGCGGACGTAAACGGCAAAGACATTAAACTAGCCGATCCGGTTTCCGTGGATTTCAGCGCAGAGGTGGCCAAGAGCAGAAAGAAACAGAACCTGTTCGGTTACGCGATGATTGACAGTATGAATGAAACAAACGAGCAGGTCTCCGGTTCGCGCATTTTTCGGGACTGGATTATCGCAGCCAACCCCAATAACAAACCGTCCTTTTTAAACGCCGTCCGCTGGGATACGCAGGATTTGCCCGCATTGGAAATCAACCCGCATTCTATTGCTGACTATAATGATAAGCAGCAAGTGCTGGTTTTAAATTATGACTTTTCCCAAGGTATCAATTTTGACGGACGCGATGAAGTTTCCATCGTCTATCCGTTAAGCACGAGCGGCGTAGACTTGTCGGACAAGACATCTTTTGAGCTGACGATGCTCGGCGAAGAAGGCGGCCCGCAGGTAAACTTTACGTTTGGTAACATTTCCGAGTATTCTGACAGTTCTTTAGGTATGGATACCCAGTGCGGTATGGGCGTGCCGAAAACGGAAGATATTGCCTGCCGTAACAGCTTGGCTCCGAATGAGGATATCGGCTGGCTGTTTACCAATCCGGACGGCACGGAAGAACGGTATAATCCGTTTGTTGAAAACGTCTATAATCCCGAATCCCAGCCGAACGGACGTATTGATACGCAGGATTTAAACGGCAACGGAAAGTATGACGCGGAGGATATTCCTTTGCAGGGTAATTTTGGTTTTGCGGGTGCGCCTATTGACGGATTGGCCGGAAACTTGGCGACAAATACTTCTTGGCAGACGTATACGTCGCCGTTGTTAATTACATCGGCGGAAAAAAGCCAGTGGACAGCGGTGCGCCACCTGCGTATTACGCTGAAAAAAGGCCAAAAAATGAAAGGGCAGATTAAAATTGCCAATGTGTCTTTGTCCGGTACCGCGTGGAACGTAAAAGACGGTACAGCCCCCGACCAGTTTGCCGTATCCGGTATCAATAACGTGGATAATTCCAATTACGAACCGATCTTTGCCGACCGCTTTGGCGACGGTAAACGCGTTTTTGATTATTTGTACGGTTCTGTAGATAATTTCAAAAAAGATAACAATTCCGCCAACGCGTTGGATCAATCGCTAAATTTAAAGTTTGATACCACTTCTCTGCCTTTTGTACCTGACGATACAGAGGAAGTTCATCCCGCGGGCGAGCTGTACGCCAACCGTAACTTTAGGAGTATGGATTTTTCGCAGCACCGCGAACTGCGCTTCCTGTTGCATAGTACATCGGCCAATGCGGGAACGGAGTTCTTTTTAAAAGTAGGTACGGAAACGAATTTTGACAAAGTAATCGTTCCGGCGGATTTTGACGGCTGGCGTCTGATTTCGCTTCGGATGGTGGATTCAGACGGAGACGGCATTACCGATACGCTTGAGAATGTATCCGACACGTCGTACAATGTGCGCGTTGCCCGTCACCGCGCGGCGGGGGGACTGCTCAATTTCCGTGAAATCAGCTTGATTTTATCCGGCGTACAAAAAAAAGAAGGTACAACCGGCAGCCAAGGTGAAGTGTGGCTTAACGTTATTCACTTGGCCGAAGCCATTACGCTGGAGGGCGAAGCGTATAAGGGTGATGTGGTGGTAAAGTGGGACGGCTGGGGCAGCGCGGGGGCCAAATACAAATATCAGGACAGCAATTTTGAAACTCCGCTCAGTGTCGCCAAAAACCAAGAAGTGACAGAAGAAGAATACTTTTTGAAAGTGGATAAAATCAAAGAGTTTCCTATGCAGGCCAATTTAACCCGCAGTACGGTGGTCACTCCGCTGATTACCGACAGTTCGGATTATAATACCGTCAGCCTGCTTGATAAAGGCAAGGTGGAACGCCAAACTGCCGTTGTACGCGGGGACTTTATTAAAGAGAATATGCCCAAAATTGGGTTGGAATATACGCTTGACCAAGTGGATTACGGCGCGATGAAACGCAAAGATGACGCCCGCACTTACGGCGCAACGCTAACGCATTCCGTAGGTTCGTTTAAAAACATTTCCGCGGGATACCATATTACCGATTCTTCCGTGGATTACGACCGCGAACGTCATTTAGAGTCCGAAAATTATTACAATACGGACGAAAATACCCAAAAAATGAACGTAAAGGTAACATACCAGCCCAACAACCGTTTCAGTTTTACCCCCAGTTACAGCTTGAGCAAAAGCAAAGAAGACCGCATGAAATATGAAACAGACGCGGTCACTTCATCACGTTATCCCAAAGCCATGACCCAGAATACCGGTTTTAACAGTACGTGGAAAATAAATAAATGGCTGGCACCGTCGGTCAGTTACAACATCAGCACGGTGGAAAACAATAACCTTACCGCCAAAACGATTACATCTTCCGGTGCGCGCGTGAATGTGGGGGTGGGCGACGTAAAAACCGTCAACCGCAATGCCGATGGCGGCATAACGCTGGCGCTCAACGGAAACGAACTGCTTCCCAAAAGCAAACTGTTTAATACATTTGTCATTTCGTCCAGTTACCGCATTCAGGATGCGGACTCTTGGGCGGATGTGGACAGCGGATTTGATTCGCGCAAAGAACTGTGGGTTCGCCGCTCGTTTAAGGATGTGGGAGCGTACGGTTACCGCAAAAGTATGACGCTGCGCGACACATTTACCTCTACCCAGCGTTGGAATCCGCTTTCCCGGTATGAGTTAAACGGTGCATCCGCTCCGCTTAAAACCATTTCCCTTATCAACAACTTTACCAAAACTTTTCAAACCAACGAACAAACGGGTACGGCATACGATTCCACCAGTCTTACGCTTCCGGATTTGACGTTTTCCATTTCAGATTTGGAGAAATTCTTTTATGGCGGGCGCTGGCTGAGTTCGTCCAATTTAAAATTGCGTTACGGCAAGTCGGAGCAGATTAACGAAGGGTCTGACGAGCAATACTCCACCCAGTACGGCGGGGACTTGCGCTTTATGCTGTTTAATTATTTTGATACGGTGCTGAATTACACGCGCAAAAATTCCGACAAAACCGATATCCGTATGAACGCCAGTTTGGAAAGAGTACGCGAGGAAAATTTTTCCGCGCAGACTTCTTTTTACGTCGGCTCTATGCGCGTAACTCCCAAAATTACGCATAATTCGTACGACCGTTGGCTGGTAAGCGGCAAACTCAGCGAAAGTTCTACTGAAACCGTGCCAAGTCTAAATTTGCGCTGGGACTTTAATTTACCCCATGGTATTAAACTGCCGTTTATTAATAAAGTGTACAACACATCCAACCGCGTGATTTGGAATACAAACTTCAGTTATACGGATAAACGCTCTCCCGTGGAAGTGAAAGAAAATTATAGAATGTACGATTTCAGTTCTTCGCTCGATTACGAGTTTTCCCAAAACCTGCGTTTTACGGTGTCGGGCGGGCTGACTATTTTGGATCACGCTTATGTCGCCACTGAAGATTATACTGCCTATAACGTGGCGGCTAACATTACCGTTCAATTTTAGGAGGGCGTATGCCTGCTGCCGCGCTTTATTCTTTAGTCAAACGCATTTTGCATTTTTTATTTCCGCGTACGTGTTTTGCGTGCGGGTGTGATTTGCCGTGGGACGCTTGCGTCTTTTTATGTGATTCGTGCGAAAAAGGACTCAAGGCTGCGGGGCCTCTTATTTGCCAGCGGTGCGGTGTGACGCTTACGTCCGGTGGCGCACATTGTTATAATTGCCGCGGCAGCAAGGTAAAAACGTACAAATGTTCCCTTATCCGTTCCTCTTTTGCGTTTAATGCTTCTTCCC
The DNA here is from genome assembly GCF_051874775.1 of Candidatus Avelusimicrobium sp. Classification (GTDB taxonomy): domain Bacteria; phylum Elusimicrobiota; class Elusimicrobia; order Elusimicrobiales; family Elusimicrobiaceae; genus Avelusimicrobium. The sequence continues at coordinate 1,228 of NZ_JBJEGE010000022.1, read as the reverse complement.
GCGGGCTGATACACGCGCTCAAATACAGCGGTGCCGATTATTTGGCGCAGGAAATGGGCAAACGAATGGCTGTAAATTTTTGCAAGTATCCGGAATTGGCAGCCGCCGAAATAGTAATGCCTGTGCCGCTGTTTCCTTCCCGCCGCCGCAAACGCGGATATAACCAAAGCGCGCTTTTGGCGCGTGCTTTTACTAAAGAGATGGGACTTTGTGTTGATGAAATCTCTCTGGTCCGCACGCGTAATACGCGCAGCCAAACCAAGCTGGGCCGGAAAGACAGACTGGAAAATATGACGGGCGCGTTTTTGTGCCGCCATCCGAATAACGTCAAAGGCAAAGTGATTTTACTGCTGGACGACGTGGCCACTACGGGCGCGACCTTGGAGGGATGCGCGGCGGCTCTCAAGGCGGCGGGTGCCAAAAAAGTGTTTGCTTACACGTTTGCGCGGGAATAAAAAATTGCGCGCGGAAGACTGCTGCTAAATTTTGCCGTTTGCCTTTAAGCTGTAGTGCGAGCCTTTTGCCACGATAATATGGTCGTGTACCGAAATGCCGAACAGGGCGGCGGCGCGGATAACCTCGCGCGTAAGCGTAATATCTTCCTGTGAAGGGGACGCATCTCCCGATGGGTGGTTATGCACCAAAATAATAGCCGACGCCTTGGCCAAAAGCGCACATTCCACAATTTTGCGCGGTGTGACGGCCACGCGGTCAATCAGGCCCGAGGCGATGATTTCCGTATTGATAATCGTATTGCGTACGGACAGATAAATAATTTCTAAACACTCTTCTTTTTTGCCGGATAAAGAGGCTTGGCAATACTCAATTACGTTTTGGGGCGTACGGATAGCTACGCGTCCTTTGACTTCGTCAAACATATATTTTTTGAAAATTCCCCGTATCAGTTTTAGAAACAGCGCGGTGTTGCGCCCGACGCCACGAACGCTTGCCAGTTCTTCGGGCGTGGCATCTAATACGGAGGAGATTGAGCCGAAGCGTTTTAAAAGTGCCCACGCCGCGGGTTTCATATCCCGCCGCGCGACGGCATACGTCAGCAAAAGCTCCAAGGCTTCGTGGTCTAAAAACGAATCCAATCCCGCAGAAGCAAACTTTTCACGTATGCGTTCACGGTGGCCGGTGTAAGAGGGTTTGCTTGTGTTTGACATAGTATAATTCTATACATTCCGCTCGCAAGAACTCCGGGCGTAAGCCCGAGAGGTGGAGCGAA
>NZ_JBJEGE010000021.1:0-51024 GCF_051874775.1 Candidatus Avelusimicrobium sp. | reverse complement strand
AATATAAGAAAAATTTTGAAAAAGTAACAATTCTAATTCAGATTTGTTTATGTAGTGCTAAAATAAAAAGAGAAAAAGGAGAGCACATTATGAGATCAATAACAACATTTGATTTACAGTATGCACACCGCTTTTACGGGTTTAAAGGGGAAGCTCAATATTTGCACGGACACACAGGCACGTTAACAATTGAAGTTGAAGATTCTGTGAATATGGGTGTAAATATGGTATTCCCTTGTAATGAAATACAAAAAACCGCTTGGAATATTTTAAAGAATTTTGACCACGCTCTAATTTTAAGAGAAGATGACCCATTATTACCTGCTATCTTAGGAGTATATGAACAACAAGGAATTAGAAATGGAGCCCCTCAAAACACAATGAAGGGCGAAGCTTTTAAAACCGAATTGGCAACAGCTTATCCTGAGTGTAGAGTCGTTGTTACGAAAGAAACTATGACAGTTGAAGGGATGATAAAAATTGTTTATGAACTTTTAAAAGACAAATTAAATATTGCAAAGATTACTTTTACTAGTGGTGTAAATGCTGCAACTTGTGATTTTACAGTAAATAGAACACAAGATCGTTGTCCGTTGTGTGGAATTGCATTGACAACAGAGGGTGTTTGCCCTAAATGTGGTTATAGAAAAAAATAATATATAGGCCTAATTGCCAAAAAAGTTGATAATACCGTCTTAAAAATGATTTTATAGGGAATATGATAAAAAAACGTGTCCCACATGTGATGGTATAGAACTTCGAAAATACGGCAGTAACAACCTACGAAAACAGCGCTATCAGTGTAAATACTGTAGTGCTGTTTTTGTCTTGAAACAAGATGTAACCTCTTATATATATCAAGATTACAGTTTACATCACTATACCATACCGGAACTAGCAAAAAAATATCATTACAGTGAACATACCATCTGGAGACGATTAGATACCTATAAATTTAACAAACCATATCGTACGAATTATACTTTATCAGTAAATTTGGTATTTGATGCCTTCTACTTAAAACGTGGGTATGGCTGGTTAGTGTTTAGGGCTGATGGTAAGACCATACACTACAACAAGATAACCTACGAAAGTATAGACACCATAGCAGCTAATTTAAGTCATTTGGACCGTTTAGGGTACGTACGAGTACAAGAGCATAACCATAGACGGCCGTAAAGGCGTATTAGCGTATTTAAAGATCCATTACCAGAATTACCCATCCAGTACTGTATGTTCCACCAAAAACAGACTATTAGGCAATGTTTAACTAATAACCCTAAAACGCCTTGCGGACAAGAACTAAAAGACATAGCCAACCACTTAAAGGACTATGATACAGATAGTTTATTAGTAAGGTTGAATGAACTAAAACAACAATACAGAGATTTTTTAAAAGAACGAAATGAAGAGGGAAGATATATGCACCGTAGAGTAAGAAGGGCAATACGGAGTTTATATACCAATGCCCCTTACTTATATACTTACAAGAGGTACCCAGAGCTAGAAATACCCGCCACAACTAACAGTTGCGATGGGTATTTTAGCCATATTAAAACCAAGTTAAGGGTACATAATGGGCTAACCGCAAAACATAGGGATAAACTTATTGAGTTTATGCTAAATATCAACTTTTTTGGCAATTAGGCCGGGAATTTTAGATTTTATTATGCATATAAAAAACACCCCCTGCCGGACGGCGGGGGGTGTTTTGCCGGATGCAAATTTTACAGCTTGGTAATGTCGGCCACCGTTTGCGTTAAGTAGCGGCGTACGCGCGCCAAGAGCGCCAGACGGTTGTTTTTTACGGCTTCGTCGTCGGCGTTGACCATCACGTCTTTAAAGAAATTTTCCAGCACTTCTTTAAACGCACCGTACGTTTTGAGTATGTTCAAATATGCTTCTTTGTCGGCAGCCGTATGCACGCGGCAGCCCAGCGAAGCGTCTACTTCCTGAATTTTGTCATACAACGCTTTTTCGGCAGGGAGTTCAAACAGTTTTTCATCCACGTTTTCGTTTACGTCTCCGGCTTTCTTTAAGAGGTTGCACACGCGTTTGGCCGATTCCAGCACAGCGGCAAACTCTTCGCCCGTTTTAACGGTTTCCAATGCGCTGACCAACGCTTCAATCTGCGGCAGCGGCATTTCGTACCAGTTGGACACCGCATCCAACACGCGCGCATTGTGGCCGCGCTGTTCAAGCACCAGGGCCAAACGCTGGAATAAGAAGCCCTGCAGTTGGGCGAGGCCTTTATCCTGCGTTCCTGCGGGGTAAAGGGACGACGCCGTATCCAGCAGTTCTTTTAAGGAAACCTTCATCCCTTTTTCCAGCATAATGCGCACCGCGCCAAACGCTTGGCGGCGCAGGGCGAAGGGATCCTCGCTTCCGGTAGGAATTTGGCCGATTAAAAAGTTTCCCACCAGCGTATCGATTTTTCCCGCCAAGGAAACAATCGCGCCCGCTTCGTCCGACGGCAGTTCAGAGGAGGAGGTCAGTGGATAGTAAAACTCTTTCAAGGCGGTTGCGGCGTCTTTACGGCCTTCTATTTCGGCGTAACAGCCGCCCATATAACCTTGCAGCTCCGGAAATTCGTACACCACGTGGCTGGCAAGGTCGTCATACGCGTGTTGGGCGGCAAAGTCTACCGTTTCTTTTAGCTGTGTTTTGCCCAGTTTTTCACACAAACACGCAGCCAGTTTTTGGGTGCGCTGTGCTTTTTCGTACATTGATCCAAGGCCTTCCAAAAACTGAATGTTTTTCAACTTTTCGTGGAATTTGGCGAGTCCGTCTTTTTTATCGTTTTCAAAAAAGAACACCGCATCGGAAAGGCGGGCGGACATTACTTTTTTAAATCCGTCGGATACTTCGCTCTGGTTGACGGAAATCCCATCGCGCACAGCGATAAAATAGGGCTGCAAATCGCCTGCCTTGTTCACAACGGGGAAGATTTTAATTTGCTTTTTAAGCACCGTAGTAACAAGTTCTTTGGGCAGTGTTAGAAATTTAAGTTCGAAGTCTCCGCCCACGGCCACCGGATGTTCGGTAAACCATACGGTTTCTTGAATTAAATTTTCGTCTAAATCCGCCAAATATCCGCGTACGGCGGCCTCATTGGAAACGGTTTTGATTAACGCTTCTTTGCGTTCTTCGGGCAGCACCAAAACAGGCTGCGGCTGGTTGCGCAGCAGTTCGGCATAATAGGTTTTGTCTGCGTGGGCTACTTTAATCGGTTTGCGCCCAAAGGAAGAAAGCGGATAGGTGTTGCGGTCTGATTTTACGCCGGCGACGGAAAATTTAATCACTTTGTCGCCGTATAAGCCGATAAGAGAACGAATCGGGCGGCCGTAGCGCAGGCCGGATTCTTCCCAAACCATATTTTTGGCAAACTCAAGTCCTGTTACGAGTCGTGTAAAAATTTCCGGCAGAAGTTTAGCTGTTTTTTCGCCCTTAATTTTGATGTTGGCGTAAATAAACGGTCCTTTTTCGGTTTCAACGATGGTTAGTTGTTCGGGTTTTAAACCATTTTTTTGTGCAAATCCCGCGCTTTGGGGGGTAAAGTTTCCGTTGGCATCTTTTAACAGTTTGGCGGGCGGCCCTTTGATTTCTTTTTGTACGTCGGCTGATTTTTCCGCCAAACCTTCAATTACCGTTACCAAACGGCGGTAGGTACCAAAGGTTTCCACGGAGGTGTAATCAATGCGCTTTTCGGCCAATAATTCGGCAGCCAACGTTTCCAGTTGTTTGAGGGCGGGTGCCATAAAGCGGGCGGGTAAATGTTCTACGCCGATTTCCAGTAAAGCGTTCATTTTGCGGCCTCCTGTTCTTCTTTCTTTTCCACGCTTTCTATATAAGCTTTGGCGCAGGCTTTGGCCAAGTTACGGATTTTCGTAATGTTGTTTGTGCGGTCAGACACGGAAATCGCGCCGCGCGCTTCAAGCATATTGAAATATTGGGAAAGTTTCATCGCGTCGTCGTATGCCGGAAGGTATAATCCTTTTTTGCACAGTTTAAAACATTCTTCTTCACATTCCTGAATGTAGCGGCGTAAACGTTCGGGGTCGGTTTCTTCAAAATAATAGTGGGAAAACTGGCGTTCTTCTTCGTGGCGCACGTCGCGGTAAGTTATTTCTTCGTTCCAACGCAGGTCGAACACATTATCCACTTTTTGACAGTACATCGCAATACGCTCTAGTCCGTATGTAATTTCCACCGTAATCGGGTTTAACGCGTATCCGGCCATATTCTGAAAATAGGTAAACTGCGTAATTTCCATACCATCTAGCCAGATTTCCCAGCCGACGCCGGAGGCGCCCAAGGTGGGGGATTGCCAGTCGTCCTCAATCCAGCGCACATCGTGCTGTTTGGGGTCAAGGCCGATGGCTTTTAGGGAATTTAAATAAATCTCCTGAATGTTGGCCGGAGCAGGCTTCATAATAACTTGATATTGGTAGTATTTGCCCAGACGGTTGGGGTTTTCACCGTAACGGCCGTCAGCGGGACGGCGGCAGGGTTCCACGTATGCGCGGTTGACGGGTTTTTTTGTCAGCGATCCAAAAAAGGTTTCGGGGTTGTACGTCCCCGCGCCTTTTTCCAAGTCGTAGGGCTGAACGAGGATGCAGCCTTGTTTAGTCCAGTAATGGTTGAGTGCGGATATCATATCCTGAAAATTCATACCGTATTTCATAAGCAACTATATTATATAAAATAAAAAAGACCTCGGACATTTGTGTATACCCACGGGAAATTTATACAATAATATAATATGATTTCAACCGTAATTTTTGATATGGACGGTTTACTTTTCAGTACTGAGCCGATCTATTTCGAATGTTATCAGAAAGCCGCCGCCGAAGATGGTTTAAGCTTTAGTTTTGAATTGTTTGAAACCTGTGTCGGAATGAGCAGTAAAGATGCGGGGGCGCTTATCAAACACCATTTTGGTCCGCATTTTGATGTAGAAAAGCTCTACCGGCGCACCTATGCCCATTTTGAAGATTATGTGGCGTCTGGCAAAGAAATAGAGTTCCGTCCAGGGGCTAAGGAAGCCGTAGAATTTTTTTATAAACGCGGTTGCAAAGTAGCGTTAGCTTCCAGCAATATCCGCCGCTGGGTAGACTATTTGTTGGAACAGAAGGAAATTGCACGGTATTTTTCTTCCATTACGACGTCTGATGATGTTTCTAATCCCAAGCCAGATCCAGAAGTGTATTTGAAAACAGCCCAAAAGCTGGGGGTGGATGTGTCGGAGTGTTTGGCGTTTGAAGACTCTATTGCCGGTGCGACGGCCGCCATTTCTGCCGGAATGCGCACTTGCGTGGTTCCTCAAATTAAAAAGCCCAATTCTTTCGTGCGGCAACGCGCGTTTAAGCTCTATCATTCTCTAAAAGATATCTATTCGGATATGGACGAGTTGTTATCGTAACCGACAGAATTTGAAGGTAAAAAACACACTAAAAAGCCGCCCGGTAACGGGGCGGCTTTTTGCTGTAGATTTGTTTACCGTACGTTTAATTCATACCATTTGCCGGTTAAAAATTCTTCTAAATCGGCAGGGTCGTTGTATACAAACGAAATTATTTTCTTTTGGACGTCTACCCACAGCAGAACTTCTGCGGCGGAGGAATTTGCCTGTAAGGTAAGGAATAAACCCTGTTTATATTTCCGTGCACTAACGGGATTTGCGGTACCGTCGCAAAAAGCCAAGAATTGTTTGAAATCTGCCGCTTGTATTTGGTAAAGATCGCGTGCAACGGGGACTGCCAGCTCATAACCTTGAAATAACGGGTTTGTAGCAAGCAGGGCTTTGAGACGGTTGTAATTGTTTTTTGCTTGGGAAACTTTGTCCTTAGGGAGTTGGGTAAACTCTTTTTGCATCGTTTTTTTTACTTCACTCTGAGCTTTAATACGGTTAATTTGAAGACCTATGCCGCCCAGACCTAAAACCGAAATTAGGCTGTCAATGCGGTGGTTTTCTTGTTTCAGCACTTGCTGCCACGAAACGTTTATATGCGTTTGGGCTTCCGTGCGGGCCGGTATCAGCAGCGCCGCCAATAAAACGGCACAGTATATGAATGTCCATTTATAGGGGGTAAGAATATCTTTTATCATAATTAGTATTATCCGAAAATAAAACCGAATTGACAAGGGTTTTTTGCCCCAAAAAGTTTTAGGGCTTTTGGTGCGCAGGGGCGTTATCTGCTGGGGTTACTCGTCCGTTTGCTACATTAAAAAACGCCATTCTTGTCGACGGTATTGTTTTTTTCAACTGTTGTTCTGGCTTGGGTTCGGAGACGTCCACCCATTAACCGACGCACCTGTATCGTTTTTTCAATTGTTGTTCTAGCTTGGGGGATTCTGTTTCAATCAAATACTCCAATTGTTCTTTTGTAACGGATACGCTGTCCAAACAATCAATATTGGGCGGAATTTGATTCACATATACGCGGCCTAATTGTTCCGAATAGCACCATTGGGTTAGCGTGCTTTTTTGGAGAGCATCCGCCAAAATCCGTGAGCTTTGTATACAGTTTTCTTTTAACTCTGACAGTTCATAATCGTTTCCTTCTACGGTTTCTTCCTGACTGTTTAACAGATATTCTATTTGCCGGCGCAGGATTTTATGTAACGAACGCCAAGTTCCCCAACGGGGGTCAAATGCTTCCATCATTCCTTGTTTTACTTGCTCGGAGTCTGCAAGCATTAGATTAGCATAGTCGTTAAACCAATTTTCCACAGGGGAAAAAAGCACGGGAAGGTGTAAAGCAATAACGTTGTTTGTGGTGTACGACGAGTTGAAACGATGAACGCTTCTGGCGGAATGAACGGCGTTTATAGCAGCTTGGCGCGGCTCAACATTTAAATGCGGTAACAGGGTATAATACATCTGTTCAGTGCTTCCTGTCATTATGTCCGAAGAAGCCACCAAATAGGTAATATTTTTGTATTTTGACAGTTGGTACAAATTGTAAAGAGAGGCCATATGACAGGAGGCCAAGTCTAAGATGTCCAACGATAACCCTGTCTCTTGCAGAGAGGATAAAATGTGTTCCATATCCATCCAGCCGTTCTCTCCATAGAACATATCAAAACCGCTGCCGTGTCCATCAATAATTACGGCGGAATAAACGTCTTGGGTATTTTGGAAATGTTCAAAAAGCGGGGAGAGTAACTCCGCTGTATTTACGGTAGAATCGGCGGTTATTTTTTCTGTTACCGGTTTAGTTTTTCCCATATACAAAAAATAGAAAACGGCAGGATAATCTTGTGCAGGGGAAGGGGTTTCTTTTTGGGGGGATTGGTTTGCTGTGTGCGGGGTAATGTCCAAAACAGCAGCGTGGCGCAAATCTCCGTTGGCAATTTTTTGACGCAGAATATTCAACGTTTCGGACAACGGACGGTTTCTGTCCGCTAAAAACAGGGCGACTTGCCATTGTTTTTTAGGATCTCGGACGGCTTTTCGTTGTGAGATGTACGCCTTTTGTATTTTTGGGGTCAAATCACTTGGCGGCAAAGAAGCCGTTATATCCGCAGGTATAGCAGCGGAAGAAAATGTTTTATCAGCTATGATAGCGTGTTCTGTGGTAATCTTTCTCGCTTGTTGTGCGCGGGAGAAAACCATAGATATTTCCTGTCGGAAATTGTGCTGATTTACCATGCGGAGAGTTTGCTGCTCTTCAGCGGTATTTATTTGGGTGAAAGCGGATAAAAAGGAAAATAGTAAAACAGTAGATAAAAGAGCCTTTTTCATAGTTTCTCCTTATCTTAATTTTATATGGAACTTTGTATGGGCACAAGGGTATTTAGACCTAGATGCATTTAGGTCTTTTGGTAAGTGGACGGGTGGCTGTCGCGGGCGGCTTCCGCTTTGTTTACTCCTGCCGGCTCCGTTTCAAACACATTCTGCGAGTCCTGTTCCAACGTAAAATTGCGCAGGGTGTTTAACGGATAGGTCAGATAACGGTTCAAAAATCGCCGGCAGACGCTGTTGCATTTAGACAGAGACAGCAATTCTTCCGGTTCGGTGAATTGTAAGGCGGAGAAATCGTCCTCGTGTATTTTGCGCCAAAATTCGGATGAAATGTTCAGTACAGGGTGATCAAGTCCGAATCCGGCCAAGGCCATTAGTCTGAGTGTAAACGCAGCTTGAAAGGCGGAAGTAACTTCTCCGTATTCCAGTTCGGTAAGTGCTTTGCACAATAGTTCGAATTTTGCTTCGTTCGGTTGGTGCAGGGGAGTCAATCTTAACACGAGCTCACACAGGTGCATAGCCAATACAGATCTCTTGAGATGTGTGCGGATATTAGGGAAAATGTTGGATATTTTACCGCCCGTTACCGTGCCGATTACTCCGCCCCGCCGCACATAAATGCGGTAATCTCCAAAAGCAAAAGGTTCGCTTAAGGCTTTCAGTTTTCCGGCCGGACGCATCACCCCGGGCAGGCGCGCATTAATGCGCCCGTGTTCGCGAGTGTAGAGGGAAACGATACGGTCTGTTTCGCGAAATTCTTGACGGAACAAAACAATGCCGGAGTCGGTAAATATCATACTGTTATAAGCATAGCATATTATGTTGCCTTGCGCGAGTAGACCCATAGACCTAGGATGGAATGGGTCTTTTGGCTCTGGTTTAGTGGGTGTAAAACAGGTATCATATATATAATAAATTTACTTTTCAGCGAGTGTGATTCATATGAAAACAATGACAGCTGTAATCGGATTGTGTGTATTTTGTACGGTATCTTCTTTTGCACAAGGAAACCTGTTGAAAGTCGTGCAAAGAGGCGTGGTTCGTGCAGGGTTTGTGCAAAAGAAATCACTTGTTTCGGTAGTAAACGGTTATTTACGCACGCCGAATGTTACCCATTTTTCGCTTCCCACGGGGGAAACTATGCGTGCGGTGCGTTTTTCCCGCAATATTACCCTAACAAAAGAAAATTTATTTGTTCCCAAAGGTTCTTTGGCTGTGGTAAATCCGGCGGGAAAAATTACCCTTTACGCGCCGGAGGAGGTTTTGCCGGCTGATATTCAAGCGGGGCTGGAGGCTGCCGCCCCTAAATTACTGGATTGTGTGCTGGAACCTGTAGCGGAACCGAGTGCCAAACCTTGGACCGGAAAATTGTTCTACGATAATCAAATCGATTTAGCCAAAGATATTGATGCTTATTATGAAGGAAAAGCGGAAGAAACGATTTTTAACCGTGTAACGCAGCAAGAAGGCAAAGTCTACCGTATTCCGTCCGGCGAGATTCATTATCAGCCCGCAGGCAATACCGGCAGCTACTTAGATCCCAATAAAGATTTGATTCTTTTTTATCCCGCCAAAAACGAGGGGCAAGTCCTTTTGAATGGGCTAACGAGCGATACTTGGCGGATGTGTTGTATACCCTATCCGTAGGAGTTTTTGCAAAGAACGGCAAGAAAAGCTATAATATCAATATGTTTCATACAGAAACCATTTTAAATTAATTAGAGGAGATACGTTTTTTCCAGTTCGCACGGCGGGCCAGAATTAACGTATATTAAAGAGATATGTTACCGACTTACAGACCTAACAAAAGAAGACGTGCCAAACACATCGGATTCCGTGCCAGAATGGCTACTGCCGGCGGCAGAAAAGTGCTCAGCGCCAGAAGAGCCAAAGGCCGCCACGAACTCATCAGAGCCTAAGTTTTATGCAGCCCAACGGTCTGCCGCGTTTGTGCCGCCTGCACCTTAAAAGAGATTTTGAGGAGATTATTCGGGGCGGCATTAAACTGCAGTACAACGGAGTTGTGCTGTGGGCACGGGCTGGTGCGCGGGAGGATTCGCGTCCGGTCCGGTTTGCGGTGGTGGTATCCAGAAAAATGGGTCCGGCGGTTGTGCGCAACCGCGCCAAAAGGCTGCTGCGGGAAGCTTTCAGACTGAACAGGAAAAATATTTTATCGGGAACGGACATTATCGTAAGTCCCCGCGACGGCGAAAAGCTGAGCAACGTGCACGCGGCGCAGGATGCGCTTATGACACTATGTGGAAGAGCCGCATTGCTCGGTCCCTCTTCAGAAAACGCGTAATTTGATTATTGAAGAGTTATGAATAAAATTTCGCTTTTATTTAAAAATTTATCGCTTTGGCTGCTTCGGGCGTTTATGCTTTTTGTGCGTCCGTTATTAGGCCCGAAAGGGGTTTGCCGGTTTACGCCGACCTGCAGCCAATATGCGTATCAAGCGGTTTGCAAATACGGCGCCTTTAAAGGGGCGTGGCTGGCCGCAAAGCGGGTGTTGAAATGTCACCCGTTTCATTCGGGCGGATACGATCCGCTCCCTTAATCTTTTCCCAACGTCTGTTCTTTCCGCCTCCGGCAAGGAGGTCGCTTTTTGCCGGGAATCCAACAGGAGTTTTATGAACCGACAGTTTTTAATTACCGCAATGCTATTTTTGCTGGTAATTACCGGTTACAACCAGTTTGTAGCCTTGCCTCGGGCGCGCGCTGCGCAGGAAGCGGCCGAAGCCCAGCTGAAAAAAACAACCGAAGAAACCTCCAAAGATTCCGCCTCTGCGGCTTTGCTTGTTTCTTCTTCCGCTTCCGTAATTGCCAAAGAAGCCCCCAAACCCAAGCCCGAAGAACTTTTTACGCTCTCTCTGCCACAGGCGGAAGTTACGTTCTCTTCTAAAGGCGCGGGTATTAAAACATATTTGTTCAAAGACGTAATTTCCGATGTAGACCTAACCCCTTATGAAGGAGTGGGATATTTTGCCACAATGCCGCAAATAGATTTTACCGAATTTGCGCGGACAAAAAATTCCATTACCTTTACGGGGGATATCGTCTCCGGTCTTGTGGTTTCCAAAACATACCGCTTTAACGAAAACGGTATTAATAACCTGAGCATTACTTTTGAAAACCGCACCAATCAAACCTTCACGCTGGGCCAGTGGGATTACAACTTTGGCCCCGGCCTTGCGACGGTAAAAAGCGAAATGAAGGACAATGAGCGCGAGTCAAAAGCTGTGTATCTTGTGCAGGAAGAAGGGAAAAAGAAGCCTACCTTGGAGACCTTTACCCAAAAGTCCAAACAGCCGGAATTGCCGTGGATTTGGGCCGGTGTGGAAAACCGCTATTTTCTAGCGGTGCTGATTCCGCAAGGCTGGAAAGCGGGCGATTTCGCCGCGGATAAACCCGTTATCGGCAAACAGGACGGTATGTTGTGGGGATTATTCGGACAAGATGATTTGACGGGTCCGCAATTTACGGTCTCCGTTCCTCCGGCCGTATTGGAAGCCAAATCTAAATTGGAATATAATTCCGATTTTTATTTCGGTCCGAAAGATTATCAGCAGTTTTTGGAGTTGCCGTATCATCTGGATCGCAGCATCGCATTCGGCTTTTTCGGCGCGCTCGGAAAAATTGCCCGCAACGTCTTGGAGACGTTCTACGGCTGGACGGGTAACTACGGTGTGGCGATTATTATGATGACGGTCCTGCTGCAGGCGATTTTATTCAAGTTTACCTTGATGCAGTTTAAATCGGCCGCGCAGATGAAAAAAATCCAGCCCGAAATAAAGCGTTTGCAGGAAAAATACAAAGGCGACGGACAAGCCTTGAACAAAGCCACTTTGGAGTTATACCAAAAGCATAAGGTTAATCCTTTGGCCGGTTGCTTGCCGCTGCTTATTCAGCTGCCTATCTTTTTGGCTCTGTTCAACGCGCTGCGTACGTCGTGGGCACTTCACGGAGCAAAATTCGTATTTTGGCTGACGGATTTGTCGTCTAAAGATCCGTATTATATTTTGCCCGTATTGATGGGAGCGGTAATGTTTTTTCAGCAAAAGGGGAATATCCCTGCGGGAACGGATCCTTCCCAAGCTGCGATGTTTAAATATATGCCGCTTATTTTCACGCTGCTGTTTATGAATTTCCCGTCGGGGCTGGTGCTGTACTGGCTGACCAACAGCCTGCTGTCGTACGGCATTCAGACGTTTGTCAATCGTAAACTGGCGAAAGCCAATTAAATTTAAGGAGCATTTTACTATGCCGATGAAAATTAAAGTACAAGCTAAAGAAGTGGCCGATGCTATTGCAAAAGGCCTAAAAGAAATGGGTTTAAGAAGAGATCAAGTGGAAGTTACGGTTTTGGAAACGCCTAGAAAAGGTTTTTTGGGAATCGGTTCCCGTCCTGCTGTGGTGGAACTTCGCCAGAAACGCTGGACGTCCGCTAACCTTGACGCGCAAATTTATATGGACGTGCCGAAACGCAAAAATAAACCTGCCCGCGGCGGACACAACAACCGAAAAGAACGCAGCGATTTCCGTTGCGGCAAACATAGTGGCCGCCGTGCGGAACGTGTTGTGGCGCGCGAACCGCGCGAAAAAACACCCAAAGCCAACGAAGTACAGTTGCTTCCGTGTGATGCTATCCGTAACGCAGTCATTCCGGAACACTTGAAAGCTCCTATGCAAGAGGCTAAAGAATATTTGGATAAAGTGCTCACCCAGATGGGCGTAAAGACCGAAAATTTGAATGTTTGGTGGGATGAAAAACAACAGCGTATTCTGTTGACGTTTGACTGCGATCATCCGGCTATTGTTATCGGTAAAGAAGGAAAAACCTTGGAAGCTATCCAATACCTGTGCACCTTGGCGCTGAGCCGTCATTTTGACAAACCGATCTCCGTCATTACCGATACGCAAAATTATTGGAGAAAAGCGGAAGATAAGATAGACGCCGAAATTGAAAAAGGGATTGATATGATTAAACACGGTCACAGTGTATTCCGCTTCCGCCCGATGAGCGCGCAGCTGCGCCGTTATATCCACCGCGCCGTGGAAGGAAATGAATTTGTATCCACTGCTTCCGAAGGAGAGGGGAAATGGCGCAAGGTAACTTTCCGTCCAACAGCCAAAGCCACCGAAGCGTTTAACGCAAACAAAGCTCCGGCGGATTTTGTGCCCGGCGTAATCGGCGAAGATGTGCCGGAAGTTCCGTCCGAAACACCGGCGCAGGAAGCTGTAGTGCAGGCAGAAGCCGAAAAAGAAATGCAAGCATATCACGAATCGTGCTCCTGCTGCGGCGGAGAAGAACACGCGTGCGAAGCGTGCGGCGAAACCGTGCAGCCCTCGTCGGACGAAACCGCGGTTTCTCCCGTTGAGGCGGTCCCTGCCGCGGAATCCGCTGTTGTTCAAACGGAAGAAACAGTTGCCGAAATTCCTGTGGAAACAGTCGCACAAACGCCCGTAGAAACGGTAGCCGATGATGCGCAGGGCGCTACCTGTCAGGCGGAAATTGCCCGCAACTGCGTAGAAGGCGAAGAACAGACTGGCTGTGCGTGCGGGCCGCTCTTTGAAACGGTGCAGACGGAAGAAAAGACGGAAGAACAAAAATAAATTTTGTTAGGCTGTATTAATCCCCGATTTCTGAGTGGAATCGGGGATTTTTTTGCAGGTTTTCAAGTTTCTAAAGAGGGTTGACCCGTTTTTTTTTTTTGATAACATAAGGTTATCCCGAAAGGTTTTTGTTTGGGAATTCCTGATTGCGTGTTGTTGGCTTAAAATCGGTAGATGCTGAGCAGAAACGACTCAGGATGACTTTTTTGATAGGAGAAATAAAATGAAAGGTTTTACGTTTTGTCGTCACCCTGAACTTGTTTCAGGGTCCAGTAAAAAAGGGTTCACATTAATTGAATTGTTGGTTGTTGTTTTAATTATCGGTATTTTGTCGTCAGTTGCCTTGCCTCAATACCAAAAAGCCGTATTTAAAAGCCGCACCGCGGAAGCTTGGGTGAACTTGAAGAATCTGAATATGGCAGGAACTGCGTATTGCTTGGAAAACCCTAATTCTGTTGGGAGCATACAGGATTTGTCTATTGACCTCGCTGAATCCAAGAATTTTTTTTATAACGGGAGCATTCGCTGTCCTTCGCCAGTTTTTTCGGCCTATTATGTGAATAATCCGCAGGTAACTTTATGGTTAAATCCCCAAACTGGCCGCCGTTCTTGTACTGCTAGTAACGATGGTTGCCAACAATTAGGTTTTACCAAAACGGCTTCGGCTTCAACTATTTGTACTTGTGGGGTAGATTTTGGTGCTTCCAGTTGCTATTATGCCGATTAACTACTTATGTGCTTAATGAGTGAAACATA
This sequence comes from Candidatus Avelusimicrobium sp., assembly GCF_051874775.1. Lineage (GTDB taxonomy): Bacteria > Elusimicrobiota > Elusimicrobia > Elusimicrobiales > Elusimicrobiaceae > Avelusimicrobium. The sequence continues at coordinate 36,908 of NZ_JBJEGE010000021.1, read as the reverse complement.
TTTAAGACGCCCGAGGCAATTTCCCTCGGGCGTTTAGCTTTTTTCCCACTATATTGTTTTACCCAGTTCCAACGCTTCTTTTAATTTTCCCGTATTAATAATTTCTCCCGCCTCCCATGTTTTGCCCGCCAGTACACGTCCGCGGTCCGTCCATTTTAAGTAATCGGCGATAGATTTATACGTCGCTTTCAGCCCGTCAAAATCGCCGTCTTCTTCAGTGCCCTCAGCGGCGCATAATAGTACACATTCTTTGATTTTCAGCTTGCGCTTGGCGTTAGGTTTCATATAGCTGTAAAGCTTATCCACCGCCGCCTTTAACTGTGCGCTCATCGTAAACCAATAAAGCGGCGTGCAGAGTACCAGCACATCGGCTTCTTCCAGCATCGGGGCGAGCCGGTCGGAAAAATCATCTTTAAAAATGCAGGGTTTGTCATTGGTCCAGCATTTGTCGCAGGCTTTGCAGGGATCAACGGGATGAAAGGCGGTCTCAAATACTTGGACGGAATGTCCGGCGCTTTTGGCCCCTTGAATAAACGCGTCGGCCAGCAGGGCGGAATTGCCCAGTTGGCGGGGGCTTCCGGTAAGAAGTAAAATGTTTTTGCTCATATAAAATCCTCCCAACAAATTTTACCATAAAACAGCGCCGTCGAAAAACCCCGTTTTTCCGTCGGATAAATTTGCGCCAAAAAACCCCCAAAAACGGGGCCAAAATTGATAAAATAAAATTATGCAATCCACGATCTGCGCGTTGGCAACGGGAATGGGCGGAGCGGTCGCTGTAGTTAGGACGAGCGGTCCCGCCGTTTTGCGTATCTTAAATACCCTTACCCGCCGTCAAAATTGGGAACCCCGCAAACAGATTTTTTGTACGATTTACGACGGCGAATCGGTGCTGGATAAAGCGCTTGTTACCTATTTTCCCAATCCGCATTCGTTTACAGGGGAGGACGTGGCGGAGTTTGCCGTGCACGCCTCGCCCTATATCAAAGGCCGTTTGTTAGAACTTTTATGCGCTGCCGGAGCCGTACCCGCCAAGCGGGGGGAATTTTCCCAGCGGGCATTTTTAAACGGCAAAATGGATCTAATAGAAGCGCAGGGATTGTGCGATTTAATTGCTTCAGGCAATAAAGCGTCGCACCGGTTGGCAATAGCGGGATTAGACGGCGCGCTCAGCGCGCGCATTGCCGCAATGCGTAACAAACTAACCGAACTCTTGGCGCAGATTGAAGTACGTTTAGACGACGTAGACGAGGAAATGACTCCCTTGTCGGACGAATTTATCCGCACGGAAATTAACAGTGTGCTTGTGTATATCAAATCCTTGGCGGATACTTTTTCCGTCGGAAGGCTGATTAAAGACGGCCTGCGCGCAGCGATTGTGGGTGCGCCCAACGGCGGCAAATCCAGCCTGCTTAACGCGCTTGTTGGGTTTGACCGCGCAATCGTGGCCGACGCGTGCGGCACCACGCGCGACACGGTGGAAGAAACCCTTGAAATAAACGGCCAAAAAATAATTTTAACTGATACTGCCGGTATTCGCGGACACGCATTAGACCCCGCAGAGCAGGAGGGTATGCGCCGCAGTGCGCGTGCAATGCAAAGCGCGGACGTCATTTTGTTTGTGCTGGACGCCTCCCGCGCACTGACAGACGAAGAACGTGCGCTTTGGAATGACATCCGCCGGACGGGCAAGCGTACGCTTATCGTACTTAATAAAACGGATTTACCTTATCAGCCGTGCCAACTGGAACAGGCGGAACCATACGCGGTATTACCTGTTTCGTGCAAAACGGGCAGCGGGATTGACGCACTTAAAAAAGCCATAGTGCGTGATACGGACGAAGCACACACCGCCGACGGACTGATGATTTCCAACTTGCGTCATTACGAGTCGCTTCTGCGCGCACAGACGGAACTGGAAAGTGCTCTTTTACGGCTGTCCGCCAACGCGGGGGGAGAAATTTACGCCGAGCATTTGCGCGGTGCTATTCTCCATTTAAAAGATTTAATCGGAGAGGTTACGCCGGACGACGTGTTAGGCGTTATTTTTTCCAAGTTCTGTATGGGAAAATAGTATGTTTGTGTGTGAAGAACTTTACGACGTAGTTGTAATCGGCGGCGGGCACGCGGGGTGTGAAGCCGCACTTGCTAGTGCAAAACTGGGCGCGAAAACGCTCCTTTTAACCCAAAGTTTGGATACGATTGCGCAGATGTCGTGCAATCCGTCAATCGGCGGAATTGCCAAGGGGCAGATTGTGCGGGAGATTGACGCGCTCGGCGGCGCAATGGGGCGTGTGACGGATTATAGTGCGCTTCACTACCATTTGCTTAACACAGGCAAAGGACCGGCCGTTCATTCGCCCCGTGTCCAGTGCGATAAAAAACTATACCAGTTTACCTTTAAACACTTTTTGGAATTACAGCCTAATTTGGAAATTATGCAGGACGAAGCCGTCAAAATCGCCACGACGGACGGGCGCGTCAGCGGCGTGGTTACGCTGCGCCATACGTTTTACCGCGCCAAAGCCGTGGTGCTTACCACGGGAACCTTTTTGGCGGGGACTATTCATATCGGCACCGAAATGTTCCGCGGCGGCCGTTATAACGATATGCCGTCTGACGGACTGGCCAAAAATCTGCGCGAAGAACTGGGACTTCATATCCTGCGTTTTAAAACGGGTACGCCGATGCGCATTAACGCGCGCGGGCTTGATTATTCCAAATTCCGTCTTCAGCCGTCGGACGACCCCTTGCAGCCGATCTCCCATTTTACTGATGTAAACGAACAGAAAAAGCGAAAATTCTTAAGCTGTTATATTACCCGCACTACGCTAGACACCGATAAAATCCTGCGTGAAAACGCGCACCGCTCCGCAATGTACAGCGGCAATATCCACGGTTTGGGGCCGCGTTACTGTCCGTCGGTTGAGGACAAAATCAAAAAATTTCCGGACGTTACCAGCCACCCGCTCTTTTTGGAGCCGGAGGGATTTGATACGGAGGAATACTATATTCAGGGATTTTCCACCAGTATGCCCGAAGATGTCCAGCGCGCGCTCATTAAATCCGTCCCCGGAATGGAACGCGCAACAATTACGCGCGTGGGCTACGCTATTGAATATGACTTTTCCGACCCGATGGATTTGTATCCGCATCTGGAAAGCAAGAGGATTCCCTATCTGTTTATGGGAGGGCAGATTAACGGCACGACCGGTTATGAAGAGGCTGGCGGACAGGGACTGATGGCGGGAATTAACGCCGCGTTAAAAACGCAGGGAAAAGACCCGTTTGTCCTGCGGCGCGACGAAGCATATATTGGGGTTCTGATTGATGATTTGGTCAATAAAGGCGTCAACGAACCGTACCGAATGTTTACTTCCCGTGCTGAATACCGTATTTTACTGCGTAACGACAATGCGGATTTGCGTCTTACCCCGCACGCGCTGCGGCTGGGAATGTTGGGGGAAGAATATCAAAAACCGTTCGAAGCCTATCAAACGCTGACGCAAAAACTGATTGAGAATCCTCACGCGGACGTACAGGAAGATGCCAAAATGTTCCCGTGGACGCTTGAAAAAGCCCGCACGCACGCGGATATTCACAACAAGTATGCCGGATATTACGAGCGTAATAAAAAAGACGCCGAAAAACTGGCCGAGGCGGATGCTATAAAAATTCCGGAAGGATTTGACGCTTCTGCCGTACGCGGAATTTTGTTTGAGACTTCCCAAAAACTGCGCGAAATTAAACCGCAGACCTTGGGGCAGGCCAGCCGTATCCCGGGGGTTACTCCGGCCGACATTCAACTTTTGGCTGTGCATATTGAGCGTTTTAGGAGGCTTAACCGTGCAAGATGAACTGATTAATTTTGCCCAATCCCTAGGCCTGCTGCTGACCTCCTCGCAGGCGGACACGCTTTTAAAATATGCGGGACTGGTGCTTCAAAAAAAGAACTTTTTGAATTTAACGGGCGCGGCCGATTTGCGGGAAATAGTGGAACGCCACTTGTGTGACGGTCTTGTTTGCGCCGCGAAAATAAACGGGATGGCCGGAGCGAAAGGACTCTCTGCTTTTACAGTAGCTGATATGGGGGCAGGAGGCGGATTTATCGGAATGACGCTGGCAGTTGCCCTGCCACAGGCGCAGGTTACGTTAGTTGAAAGCATTGAAAAGCGGTGCGCATTTATGAATTGGGCTGTGCTGAATACGGGCATAAAAAATGCCGCTGTGAAAAACGCCCGTTTGGGGCAGAATGCCGCAGGAAAATTTGATTTCGTTACCGAGCGCGCGATGGGCCGTCTGCCCGATATTTTGGAGATTTGTTTATCGGCCGTAAAAGCGGGCGGTGCATTTATTGCCTATCAAGGGGAAACCCCACAGGTGGATGAAACGGATCCTGCCAAATACGGTGCGTCGCCGGCGGCTGTGGAAACATATAATTTACCGGTGCAAGACGAGAAAAAACGTCACTTGGTTTTATTTATTAAAACGGACAAATGAATATTATAAAAAAAATTACGTGTATGCTGTGGATACTGGCGGTTTTGATGGTGGCGCCGCCCTTGCTCCGTTCTTTTGGCTTAAAACCCAAAGACGTTTTGGACGCGTTGTTTGCAGCCAACTCTCGTCCGTCTTCCGTTTTGCAAAAAAACGTTCAATCTTCCGAATCTTCCGCACAGCACGATGATAATTCCCAGCGCGGGCACGCACAGGATCTCCGGCCGGATATTTCTGTCCCTCCTCCGCCGGAAGAATCTTCCGATTCGGCGGCTCCGACTTCGGCACAAGATAAAAAAGCATTTGAGGATATGATTTCAGGGCTTGAAGAAGTGGCTTCTGTGGCTTCTAAAGATTCTTCAGCCAAAGATTTGCTGGAAGGCATACCAGTCCAGCCTCATCGTCCGGCCGATTCTTCCAAAAAAGTGCGTTGGTCGCCTCCGCCCCCCGGTTTTTTGACGGCGGAGACGTTTAACTATTTAATTTACCGCGAAGAGCACCCCGTTACCTCCACGGTTAAAACTACGCTTGATACCATTCACGGTAATCTGATGTTGGATTTGACGCCGTTTACTATTTTGATCAAACCTAATAAAATTTTGGTAATGATTTTCGGGAAAAAGGACAGTTATAGTGATTTTACCAAACTGCCTCCGTGGTCCGGCGCCGCGTCGGATTTGCGTTCCGACACAATGTACGTGGTAGAGGGAAAAAGTTTCTATCCGCTTTCCGTGCACGAATTGACGCACCTGTATTTTGACGGATATTTTTTGCCGACTATTTCGCCGTTATGGCTATCGGAAGGGATGGCTGTGTATATGCAAATCCATACGACAAAGCAAAAACCTTCTTGGGTGAATCATAGTATGAAGCGCATTGTGGCGGGAGACATTATTCCGCTTTCTGAAATGACGGTAACGGAGGATTTGAGTGCACTCTCCACTTCTCAGGCCGAACTTTGGTATACACAGGCATACAGTTTGGTGGAGTATTTGCTGACCAAGCGCACGCGTGACGAATTTTATAAATTTGCGAATGAATTAAAAACTGGTACGCCCTTGCATCAAGCGTTATACCGTGCATATGGAATGCCGTTTACAAAAGTAAGCGTATTGGAAAATGTATGGCTGCACGATGTGCAAAAGGCGTATAAAAGAGGCGGCGATATGGAGCAGAATCTGCACCCTGCCGCAGCGGCCGCTGCGGCAACTAAAAAAACTCCGCCGCAGCAAGGCCTTGGCGCGCCAAAACCCAAAGCGCAGAAAACGCAGATTAACAAGCTGGAAATGGTTCCCACAAATGGATATTCGGGAGGATTTTAATTTTTATGACGCAAGAATGGACGCATATTCCCATTATGGCCCCGCAAATCGCAGATTTTTTGCTGACGCGCCAAGACGGCGTGTATGTGGACGGTACGCTGGGGCTTGGCGGGCATACCAAATACTTTTTAAACCGGCTGGGAGCTGCCGCGCGCATATTGGGATTTGATAAGGATGAAGAAGCTTTAAAAATAGCACAGGAGCGCGTAGCCGACGCGAGGCTGAGTGCTTTTCACAAAAGTTATACCGAAGCTCCGGCCGTACTTCAAGAACTGGGAATTAACGGAGCGGACGGCGCGCTTTTTGATTTGGGGCTCAGCTCTTACCAGCTGGATAATCCGGCGCGCGGGTTCAGCATTATGGCTGACGGTCCGCTTGATATGCGTTTTGATTTAAAAAGCCCGCTCAGCGCAGCCATTATCGTAAATGAATGGCCGATGGCAGAATTGGAACGTATTTTAAGGGATTACGGGGAAGAACGAAATTATACCAAAATTGCCCTTGCCATTATGCACGCGCGGAGGGAATCTCCGGTGAACACGACAGCGCGGCTGAAAGAAATCGTTGAGAGCGTATCGCCGCGGCGCGGCAAAACGCATCCGGCTACGCAAACCTTTCAGGCACTGCGCATTGCGTGCAACAGAGAACTTGACGCAGTAGAACAAGCAATGGCGTCTTTGGAGAAAGTGCTTTGCTGCGGCGGCCGCGCCGCAGTGCTGACGTTTCATTCGCTGGAGGACCGTTTGGTCAAAAACCGTTTTAAAGCTTTGGCGCAAAGCGGCGCGTGGAAGCTGCTAACTAAGCACGCGATTAGTCCTGAGTATGCGGAAATCCGCCAAAACCGCCGTGCCAGAAGTGCCAAACTGCGCGTCATAGAGAGGGTAAAGTAATGCGTATTTGGGGAATTGTTATCTTACTTGCGCTGTTTAGTTTCGGTATTGTAGTGATGCGTATTGAAATTAACCGTTCGGGCCGTGCCATCAGTCAGGAGCAGAATGAGGTGGAAATTAAAGAGGCTCGCAATCAATACTTAAAATTGGAAATTTTGCGCCTTTCCAGTCCGGAAAATATTTCGCGGCTGGCGCGGGAAAAACTGGGGCTTGTTCCGGTTCAACCGCACGAAGTAGTTGTTTTGGATCATTCTAAATAATATGTTACGCAGACCCGTTTCTCCTTCTTTTGTTTTTAACCTCAAGAGCAGTATGCGCTTGGCCGGTTATGTTATTTTATTGGCGCCGCTGATTATTTTGGTGCGTTTGGCGTATATGCAAACTTTCTTGCACGAAGAATTTTCCAGCAAGGCCGAACGCGCTATTTATAATTATTTAGCCGAGGATCGTTTAAGAGGTAAGATTCTGGACGTGAACGGACGTGAACTGGCCGAGTCTGTCCGAACTCACTCCTGCGGTGTCAACAAACGTTATGTGCAAGATAAAGATAAAACCATTGATTTTTTGGTCCAAACGCTTGATATTCCCAAAAGCCGGATTTTGGAGAAATGGAACCGCGCAGGCAATTTTTTCTTCGTTGCAAAAAAAATAAAACCGGATAATTATATTAAAATTTCTAAAATTTTGCGCACTCCGTTGGGGCAAGGGTTAGAACTTACGGCGGAATATGAACGTATTCATCCGTACGGAGACAGCGCGCTGGACATAATCGGCGCGGCCAACTCTAAAAATTTGGGGCTTTCGGGCGTGGAACAGATGTTTAACCGTGAACTCAGTCAGGATATCAGTAAAAAACGAGCCAAGCGCGCGCGCCGCGGCGAAATTATTTACGACCGGAAACTGAAAGAAAAATTATCCGTCGCCAATGTCTATTTAACTATTGACGAAGTTGCCCAATACTATGCCGAAACCGCGCTAAAAAAAGCAGTAGAAGATGTGGGTGCGGAACGCGGCGTAGCCCTCGTGCAGGAGCCGTCCACGGGTAAAATTTTGGCAGCGGCATCTTATCCGATAAAAGACGGGCAGTCAATGGCATTTCAGTTTGCGTATGAACCCGGGTCTACCTTTAAAACGATTTCTGTAGTTTCCGCTTTAGACGCGGGTGCTATCAGCGTGACCGACAGTATAGATATGGAAGGCCGCCAGTGGACGGTGGCCCGCGGGGTGACACTTCGGGATAAGCAGCACGATAAAGATTTCCTTTCCGTGCCGGAAGTGCTGCAGCTTTCTTCCAACATCGGTGCGGGTAAAATTGCGGTGGAACTGGGGGCAAAAAATCTATTTTACTATATTAAATCGTTTGGATTCGGCACGAAAACGGATGTAAACTTTAACGGGGAATCTAAAGGAAATGTGCCCCCTTACAATACGTGGACGAAAGTGGATTTGGCTTCCAAAGGCTATGGCTATGGCGTGTTGCTTACGCCCATACAGTTAATCGGCGCATATTCGGCCATCGCCAACGGCGGTACGCTGATGCAGCCCCACCTGATTGACCGCATTGAATATGCGGGCGGAAATATAGAAAAAGTTTCCAAACCGATTAAAATCCGCCGCGTGATTCAACCGGAGACTTCGCAAGCGATGATTAAGGTACTTCAAAGTGTGGTGGAAGCCGGATCCGGTAAACGCGCCAAAATTGAAGGATATAATGTGGCGGGAAAAACGGGTACCGCCGAAAAACTGGGCAAGGACGGCTATGGTAAACGCCAACACGTGGTATCATTTTGTGGATTCGTTCCGGCAACGAATCCGCAGTTTACTATTCTAGTCGTTTTGGATAACCCGAGCAAATATACGTTTGGCGGTACGGCGGCCGCACCCGTGTTTAAAGAAATCGCCGAACGGCTTTTGGCTTTAAAAGGTGTTAAGCCGGATCAGTTGGATTTTGAATAACATAACCGCGCGGTTTTGGCCGCCGGAAGATTTTTTATTTAAGGAGAAGTAAACAGTATGAAGCTTAATCTTACGCTTGGTAAAATCGCGGAAATTATGCAGGCAAAACTGATTTCCGCCCACCCTGAGACTAAAGTCTCGTCTTTTGTAACGGATTCGCGCGTGGTGGCGCAGGGAGACGCGTTTATCGCTTTGAAAGGACACAATCACGATGCGCGGCATTTTATTCCGGAAGTGTTGAAGAAAGGGGCATCTGTCGTGGTGGCCGAATCGGAAGGGTTTACCGTGCCGGAAGGGGCGCAGGCTTCCTTTTTACTGGTAGAAAACGCGCTGAAGGCGCTTCAGGCATTGGCCCGTTACCACCGCTTAAATAGTACGTTGAAAGTCGCCGCTGTTACGGGATCAAACGGTAAAAGCACCACCAAACAAATGCTGCGCGCCATTTGTGAAACGGCAGGCGAGACCGTCGCTAATATGGGAAATTTTAACAATCAGTTCGGCGTGCCGTTTTCCCTTTTGGAAATACAGCAGAAGCACAAATACGGCGTATTTGAACTTGGCGCATCCAAAGAGGGAGATATTGAAGAAATTGCTTCGTTGGCAGTGCCTGACGTGGCGGTAATTACGAATGTGGGGCCGTCCCACTTGGAATTTTTCCGCGATATGGAAACGGTTTACCGCACGAAAACGGAAATCGCCAAGAGCTTGAATTTCGGCGGTACGCTGGTGTATAACGCCGACGACGAATATCTTTCGCGCCTGAAAACGGAATTTAAAGGCAAAAGCATTTCGTTTGGGTTTACGGCCGGTGCGGATTTGCAGATTTTGGAAACGGATAATTTTTCGTTTACGTATAAAGGGGAAGCGTATATGGTTGATGTTCAACTGGAGCGTCACGACAAACTCAATGCGGCCGCCGCTTCCGCCGCCGCGATTGCAATGGGTATTTATATGGATAACATTAAAAAAGGACTCCTTTTGTTTACGCCGATGCCGATGCGTTTGGAACGTGTGGAAAAAAAGGGCGTGCATTTTATTTTGGACTGTTACAATGCAAACCCTGCCAGTATGAAAAACGCGTTGGAAATTTTGGGCCGCGCGTCCGATTCGCCCCGCGTAGCAGTATTGGGCGATATGAAAGAACTGGGTGCTTCCTCTAAAGACTACCACCGCCAGATTGCGCGTTACGTGTTGGACAACCGCGTGGAGTACGTATTCTTAGCCGGTGCGGAAATGGCGTGTGCGTATGAACTCTTAAAATCGGCGCCGGAGGTAAAGTCCTTTTATTCACCAGTGCCGCAGGGTTGGATGAAAGAGCTGTCCGCTGTGCTTGGCAAGGGGGGAACGTGTCTTGTTAAGGCCTCCCGTTCGATGAATTTTGAAAACGTATTTAAGGAGATTTAGCCAATGTTATACTATCTCTCGCTGTTTAAAGACGATGTCAGTTTTTTAAACATCTTTAGTTATATTACGTTTCGTACGGGTGCGGCAATTTTTACGTCGTTTTTTCTAACGCTTCTTATCGGGCCGCGCGTGGTGGCTAAATTGCGTTCCTATAAAATCCAGCAGATTGAACGGGAATACGGCCCGGCGTCGCACCTGTCTAAAAACGGTACGCCGACGATGGGTGGTATTCTGATTTTCGTCAGTTTAATTGCCAGCGTGCTTTTGTGGGCGCGGCTGGACAGCAATTATATCTGGCTTCTCGTATTTACCACGGTTACGCTCGGTATTGCGGGCGTAATGGACGATTATACCAAGCTCGTTAAAAAGAATCCGGAAGGAATGAAATCTTCCATTAAACTGGCAATACAGCTTTTTACCGCATTTGTTGTGGTGGGATATTTGGCTTTAAATCCGCCTAACGGTGCGTACGGGACATCGCTGATTATACCGTATATGAGCAAGATGTTTATTGATTTGTCGGTTTTTTACTTTGCTTTTTCAATGCTGGTGATTGTGGGCGCTTCAAACGCCACGAATTTGACCGACGGGTTGGACGGCCTTGCCAGCGGGTGTATGGTGTTTACGGCTGCCACATACGCTATTTTTGCGTATTTGGCGGGCAACGTAAACTTTGCCGATTACTTAAAAATTATTTATATCCCGGGGGCGGGGGAAATTACCGTATTTATGGGTGCGCTTATCGGCGCGTGTTTGGGTTTTTTGTGGTTTAATGCATATCCGGCGCAAGTGTTTATGGGCGATACCAGCTCGTTATTTTTTGGCGGTGTAATCGGGGTGGCTGCGCTGTGCGTCAAACAGGAGCTGCTGCTGCCGATTGCCGGCGGAATTTTTGTACTTGAAACCGTTTCCGTAATGCTTCAGATGGGATATTTTAAACTTACCCACGGTAAACGCCTCTTTAAAATGGCGCCCATACATCATCATTTTGAACTATTGGGCGTGCCGGAGCCAAAGGTAATTGTCCGGTTTTGGATTGCGGGGGCAATGCTGACGCTCTTGGCATTGGCGTCCTTAAAAATCAGGTAGTTTATGTTATTTAGTAAAACTTCCAAGCGTAAAAATACATTTATCAAAAAAAACGCCCCTTTTTACCGTCGGGAAACGGGGTTTTCTGCGCGGACCAAAAAGGACGGTTGGAGCCCCCTTAAACTGGATCAGAGTGTGGCCTATATCAGTTTTATTTTCGTGTTGGTGGGACTTATCTTTACTTATTCCTCCAGTGCGTTTGATTCGTCCGCTTTTTTTAAACGCCAGCTGGTGTTTGATTGCTTGGGAGTTTTGGCTGCGTTGTTTCTATCTCAGACGTATACAAAACTCCAAAAAATTAAGCTGCTAAAACCCATCAATTTGATGTATATCACGTGGGTACTTTTGATTATTGTGCTTTTTACTCGCACGCAGGCCAATGTGCACCGGTGGATTGATTTTGGTTTTTTTAAACTCCAGCCTTCTGAAATCGCCAAGGTAACGCTGGTTATTTATGTAGCGGATTATCTGGACGGAGTATCGGGCAAGCTGGCCAAAAACTGGAAACTTTTGATTAAGCCGCTTGCTGTGGCGGGTTTTACACTCGCACTTATTCTGGCGGAAAAAGATATCGGCACGCCGACGCTTATGGGAGCGGTGTTTGTGTGTATGCTTTTGGTGGCCGGCGCACGTTTTTTGCATTTATTCGTTCCGGCGCTTATCATTTCACCGCTTCTTATCCAACAGTTGTTTTTTGTGGGATACCGCCGCCAACGTATTTTTTCATTCTTAAATCCGTTTGAAACGGCCGGAAGTACGGGCTATCAGCTGGTGCAGTCTTTATTGGCAGTCGGTTCGGGCGGCTGGTTTGGCAAGGGACTGGGAAACAGCGAGCTGAAATTAGAGTATCTTCCTGCCGCACATACGGACTTTATCTTTTCCATTATGTGCGAAGAGTTCGGTCTGTTCCGCGTTACACTCGTAATTGTTGGATTTTGTTGGCTGCTCGTCCGCGGAATCAGTTTGGCGCGTGTGGCCAAAACGACATTTCACAGTTTGGTCATTTTCGGGCTGACCATTACGATTTGTATGCAGGCATTTTTCAATATGGCGATGGCTATCGGCCTGTTGCCCACAAAAGGGATAGCGCTGCCGTTTTTTTCGTACGGCGGTTCGTCCGTTATTATGACTTTAGTAATGATGGGCATTATTCTAAACGTGGCGGCAGTGGATCATACGCAAAACAACCTGCGTGATGACGTAACCAATTACAAAAATAGGAATAAATAATTATGAACAGACGTTTTATTATCGCTTCCGGCGGCACCGGAGGACATTTTTACCCGGGCTTTGCATTGGGCAAACAGCTTCGCAAACAGGGGCTTCCTGTTCTTTTCATTATACGTAAGAACGATCCCGCCGCCCAAACCTTGGACGCACATAAATTGCGTTATAAAGAAATTGATTTTACGGGGTTTCCTCGGTCGGTAAGTCCGCTGCGCCATATCCGCTTTTGGGGAAAATTTGCAAAGGCCCTGTGGCAGACGCGGGCGATTTTAAAAAATTACCGTCCGGATGTGGCCGTAGGTACGGGAGGATATATTTCGTTCCCGCTGATTTTTACGGCGCATTTAATGGGGATAAAAACCGCCGTACACGATTCAAACGCGCGTTTGGGGCTGGCAAATAAAATTTGCGGTAAATTTTCGGATTTGTTTATGCTGGGGCTTCCGGTAGATAAAAAGATTAAAAAGTCCGTCTTGACCAGTACGCCGATACGCCGCGAGTTTGCCGACCGCGTGGACCGCGCCGCTTTATTGGAAGGCTTGGGCTTGTCGCCCGACAAAAAAACCGTGCTTATCGTGGGCGGTAGTCAGGGGGCAAAGGGATTAAATAACGCTGTAGCCAAAACGCTGAAACAGTCAGCGCAGTGGCAGTTTGTGCATATTACGGGGGAACGGTGGTTTGGCGTGATGAAAGAAGAATATGCCGCAATGAAGAATGTGGCTGTATTGCCGTATTCGCACGAAATTTATGCCATTATGAAAATAGCCGATTTAGCTATCTGCCGCTCCGGCGCAAGTACGCTTGCGGAACTGATTTACTGCCGCGTTCCGGCAATACTGGTGCCGTTCCCGCACGCCGCGGCAGATCACCAATTCTATAACGCTAAAATTTTGGAGGATGCAGGCTGCGCATTAATAGTGCGGGAAGATAAAAACCTGACCGCGAACTTGCAGCTGGCATTTTCGGATTTATTAAAACGCTCCGGCGTGCGGAAGCTGTCCGCTATGCGTCGGGCATATCATCACCTGAATATTCCCAATCCGATGACGGCTGCAAAAGAAATCGTTAAGCTGCTGCGTAATTTATAAGCCGCGGTTTTTGCGTAAAGATTGGAACCGCTGCAGGATATAAAAAACTCCCCGCCGAAACCGGCAGGGAGTTTTGTGTGTGTTCGTGTTTAAATATTTTCAAACAACGCGCAAATAGGCGCATAGTCGTCTATTTTGGCTTTACAGCTTGGGGTAGAACCGGATTCATTGTCGGGAGAGTAAAAATCCACTTCGTATAATATTTCGTTATTGTCTATCCGTGTGATATGCAGCGAACCTGCGCCTCCACCAAGAAAATTTAACTGATAGGTAAAGTTTTTGGTTGTAAATGTATTACCCCTGATGCTACCGCCTTTTAAGTCTACGTCGGCAAGGTCGCTAAACAATGTCGGTGTGGTATTCGGGTTTGCTTGCTCATAACGCTGTACGGCATCTATAACGGATTTGGCCACTACAAACACTTCCGCCGCGCGGGATTTTTCCACCGCCAGTTCGTACTGTGGCAAGGCAATAGCAGCTAAAATGCCGATAATCAGCACGACTACCAACAGTTCAATAAGGGTAAAACCTTGATTCATATCGTTTCTCCTAAATTAAAAGTTTATACAAACAGTATACAATTTTTTTCTGTTTTCTCAAGTTCTCTTTTCTAACTCTTGACAAGGTAAAATTATCTTATTATATTAATATATGAACATATATTCATATATTAATTCTGTTTTGGGGGAATAATGACCAAAAACTCTACACCTGCCACACACGTTTGTAAAGCCGCGCTGACGCTTGCGCCGGAAACTTTATACGAGTTGGCCGATCTTTTTAAAGTATTTGGCGACAGCACACGCCTGCGTATTTTGTGCGCGCTTTTCGGCAGCGAACGGTGCGTACAGCATATTGCCGAGGAGTTAAAAATGACCCATTCCGCCATTTCGCACCAACTGCGTTTTTTGAAGCAGAATAAACTGGTCAAAAATCGCAAAGAGGGGAAAACCGTATTTTATTCGTTGGCGGACAAGCACGTGCAAACTATTTTCAACCAAGGTTTAAAACACGTTTTGGAGGATTTATGAGCGAACACTGTCACTGTCATTCCTGCGGCTGCGGGCACGAACACGAAAAAAACACCTGGGTGCGTTTTGGGGTGGCGGCGGTCTTGTTTGCCGCCGGGCTGCTTGTCGGTTCTTCCGCCGCAAAACCGGGGCTGTTGGGCGCGGCGTACTTGCTGTGCGGGTACGACGTGCTTCTGCGTGCCGGACGCAACATTTTAAAAGGGCGCGTGTTTGATGAAAACTTTTTGATGTCCGTTGCCAGCCTGGGCGCGTTTGCCATCGGGGAATACCCGGAGGGCGCGGCCGTTATGCTGTTTTACCAGTGCGGGGAAAACTTGCAGGAGCGCGCGGCAGGAGCTTCGCGCAGAAATATTGTCAAACTGCTTGATTTGCGTCCGCCTTTTGCGCGCGTGCTGGAAAACGGAAGCGAAATAAAAAAGGACCCGAAGCAGGTTCAACCCGGGCAGGAAATTTTGGTGCTTCCGGGTGAAAAAATCGCGCTGGACGGCGTGGTGGTAAAAGGGGAAAGCGGGGTGGACGCGTCGGCACTTACGGGCGAATCCCGTCCGGTCAGCGCGCGCGTGGGAACTTTGGTTTGGGGCGGCAGCGTGTGCGTGGACGGAACGCTGACGGTGCGTGTAGAAAAATTATACCAAGATTCGGCTGTCGCCAAAATTTTGGAACTGACTGAACACGCTTTGCAGAAAAAGTCAGACGCCGAAAAATTTATCACGCGCTTTGCCCGTCTGTATACGCCTGTCGTAGTGGGGGGAGCCGTTTTGCTAGCCGTACTGCCGCCTCTGTTGCTGGCGGACGCGTCTTTTAAAACGTGGCTATACCGCGCACTGGTGTTTTTGGTGGCGTCGTGTCCGTGCGCGCTGGTGTTATCCGTGCCGCTCGGCTTTTTCGGCGGAATCGGCGGCGCTGCCAAACACGGGGTGCTGATTAAAGGGAGCGCTTTTTTGGAACGGTTGGCACGTATTTGGACGCTGGCCTTTGATAAAACCGGTACGCTGACCCAAGGCGTGTTTGAAGTGTTGAGTGTCCGTCCCGCTGAAGGTGTCACGCGTCAGGAGGTGCTGCGTTTGGCCGCACGGGCAGAGCGGTATTCCAATCATCCTGCCGCCAAGGCTGTGCTTCGCACCGCGCGGCAAGAAGATATTTTGGCTGACGGCGAGTGTAATGCCAAAGAGATTGCAGGCGAGGGCATTTGCGCCCATGGGGAAAAAGAACAAATTTTAGCCGGAAACGCGCGTTTGATGTCGCGTTATCACGTGTCCGTGCCTGCGGCGGAAGGCTCCTGCGTTTTTGTTGCGCAAAACGGCGTGTGGAAGGGAACAATCGTATTGGGCGATAGACTAAAAGAAGGAGCCGCATCCGCCGTGAAAACGCTCCAAAACGGGTTGATGCGGGATATTGTTATTCTCAGCGGAGACGCGCCGTCCGCCGTGCGGAAAACCGCCGGAGAATTGGGGATAACGCAATCGTTCGGGGGATTGTTGCCGGCGGATAAAGTGGCCAAGCTGGAAAGTTTTATAGCCCAAACTCCGCGCGGATATGCTACGGCGTTTGCCGGAGACGGCGTAAACGACGCGCCCGTGTTGGCGCGGGCGGATTTATCCGTTGCGATGGGCGGCCTCGGCTCTGACGCCGCCATTGAGGCCGCCGACGTGGTGCTGATGACGGATGAAATCGGAAAATTGGTGACAGCAGTGCGTCAGGCGCGTTTTACGATGAAGGTTATCAAGCAAAACATGGTGTTTGCACTCGCGGTAAAAGCGGTTGTATTGGCGGCGGGTGCATTGGGCTGCGCCAATTTGTGGGAAGCTGTATTTGCCGACGTGGGAGTATCTTTGTTGGCGGTGGCAAACGCGTTAAGACCGCTTTATTTTAAAGAAAATATGCTACAATAAATATCATTTAGGAGATTTGCAGTACGCCGCAGTACGCGGCTAAAATACAATTTAATCTGTTTTTTGGAATCCTATGAAGAATAGGAAGGCTTTGGGAAACCAAAGTTCTGAGAGAGTCCAAAAAACAGCTGGTTTAGGCAGAAGGTAGGGGGAAGTCATGAGCCCTTTATCTTCTGCCGAGTGTTTCACATATTTGATATGTGAAACCACGGCTGTTTAATGGCAAGTCACTAGCGTAGCTTGGCGTTATTCAGCCGTTTTTTTACAGCCTTTTTATTACGCGTTTTCACATCTTTGGATTTAGGCTTTTACGGGTTCTGCTTTGTTATACGGCTTTGTGCCGTATAATCGGGAAAGGCCCCGTATCCTCCGCCAAGATGAAGCGGGGCCTTTGCCCCGTTAATGTAGGAGTAAATATGCGTTTGACGTTGTATAAATGGAAAGAAGTGCTGCTTAAACTGTATCTCACCCACGTCCGCGGGTGCGGGTATGCGTTTTCGTATTGGCCGTATGTGTCCGTGCGGAAAACACCAAGCGGTTTGGACGTATCGTTTAAGGGCAGAAAATTGTTTTCCGCATTATCCTTGGCGAAACTGCAAAAGAGCGGACAAGACGTTTATATTTTAGCGTCGGGACCGTCCGTCCAAAAGCAAGATTTATCATATCTTTGCGGTAAAAACGTGATTACGTTAAACGGTTCCGTATCGGCTGCGGTTCAACACGGTTTTACTCCTTTGCTGCACTTGATTTCGGACGCCAATTTTATTTTAAAACGGCCTCAGTTGGTTAAGGCGGTTCCGGCGGGCGTGCCCATAGCGCTTTCGTTAAGCGCGGTAAAAGCGGCCGCCGTGTTCGTGCCGGATTTATTTTCCGGACGGAAGTTGTTTCCAATTCTAAATCCGTTGGAAACTTTTCCGAATCCTCCTATTCCGGCGGAGCGGCTGGCACAGGATAAATTTAAAATAAACCGGATCGGTACGTCGGCTTTTTCGTTGGACCCCTTGGCGGGATTGCAGGACGGCGGCAGCGTGCTGACGATTGCCGTTCAGCTGGCGTATTTTTTGCAGTTTAAGCGCGTATTTTTGCTCGGGTTTGATATCGGCAACGCCGCCGAACCCCGTTTTTACGAAACCAAGCAGAACCGCCTGAAATGCGGCTTGTTAGAGGATTACGAACGGGAAATTTTACCCTTTATGAAATTGGCCGCAGAGGTGTTTCGTTCCGCCGGACGTGAAATTTATAATTGCTCTCCCGTTACGAAACTGCCGTATGACGTAATTCCTTATTTCGAGTATCCCGAGGAGTCCTAAAATGACAGCAAATAAACCGTTAAATATTGTCTTTGCAATTCCTGCGTTGGAGGGCGGCGGCGCGGAACGTGTGGTGCTGAATTTATGCCGCGGCTTACGGCAGTATGAAAACGCCCAATGCCATATTGTTTGTTTTTCCGCCAAGCGGGACTATGTGCTCCCCGCAGATACGGACGTGCGTATTTGCCCTCTTCCGCCTAAAACGCTATTCGGATACCGCAAGCGTTGCGCGCGGGTGTTGGACGATTTTATTTTGCAAAATTTTGGCAGGCCGGATGCGGTTTTCGCCAACATCACCCAAACGGTAAAATGTTTGCGGTTGAGTCGTTTTCCCGTCTTTAATATCTTGCATTGTCCTCCTTCTATAGAGTATCTCCGCCGCCAAAAGGGTATAAAACGCTGGCTGCGTAGAAAACGCGTGGAAAGTGATTATTCTACGCATCCGGCCGTTTGCGTAAGCGAAGGCTGCCGTGAGGATTTTCTGCGTCATTTTTCCGTTTTCCAGCCGGTTCACGTCATATTAAACCCGATAGACCCGCAGGAACTCCGTCGGGAGGCATCGGCGGAGGAATCTTTGGCGGAAATTGCGGCGTTGGGGGATTATATCATTCATATCGGTTCTTTTAAAGAAGCCAAGGACCACGCCACGCTTCTTCGCGCGTATGCCCAAAGCGGTATAAAAGAAAAGTTGGTATTGCTGGGTCAGCCCAGCGGAAAACCGGAATTTTTGGATCGGGCGCACCGTTTGGCGGAAGAATTGGGAATAAAAGAAAAAGTACTTTTTTTGGGTTTTAAGGCCAAACCTTTCCCGTATTTGCGTCACGCCAAGCTGTTTGTGTTAAGTTCTGCATACGAAGGATTTGCTATGGTATTGGCGGAAGCGGTTGCCCTCGGCGTACCTGTGGTATCTACCGACTGTCCGCACGGACCGCGGGAAATAGTGGGGGATAAGTTCGCCTATGTGCTTTCCCCCGTCGGAGATACGGACGCGCTTGCCGGGAATATACGGGCCGCTTTGGCCGATTCGGACAAATATACCGTACCGCTGCGGCCGGACATTTGCCTGCCCGAAGTGTGCAAAAAATACGTTGCGCTGATAAAAAAGATACCGTTAAAAAACCCTTGAAGGGCGGCGTGGCAGGGAGGCTCTATTTTCTGAAAAGCGGTATTTTCCGAAGCAGGAATATCTTGGTTGGCGGTTCTAATTCATTAATTTTAAAGAAAATATGCTACAATAAATATCATTTAGGAGATTTGCAGTACGCCGCAGTACGCGGCTAAAATACAATTTAATCTGTTTTTTGGAATCCTATGAAGAATAGGAAGGCTTTGGGAAACCAAAGTTCTGAGAGAGTCCAAAAAACAGCTGGTTTAGGCAGAAGGTAGGGGGAAGTCATGAGCCCTTTATCTTCTGCCGAGTGTTTCGCGTATTTTATACGCGAGACCACGGCTGTTTAATGGCAAGGCACTCTCTCAGACTTGCGTTATTCAGCCGTTTTTTCTGCTTCGTTTCCCTCTTATTATCCTTTTCTTCGGATTCCTTCCATTCCCGTACGTTTCAGCACAGACGTATGGAAGAGAAAGGGGCCGAAGCACCTCCGCCAAGAGTCCGGCCTCTTTCTCTAAACTGTTGAACCTAAGAGAGGTTTTATGGAAATTTCTGTTGTTATCCCTTCAAAAAACGGACTGCATCATTTAAAAGAGTGCTTGCCTACAGTGATAAAGGCCGCACAAAAAAAGGGCGGAAATATACGGATTATCGTTGCGGATGACCATTCCTCCGACGGTACATTGCAAGAAGCTCCGCGTTTATTTCCGGAAGTGACGTTTATTGCCAATTCCTCGCGGGGGGCGTGTTCGGCGCGTAACAGCGGAGTAAATAAATTCCCGTGCGACTGGCTTTGCTTTTTGGATAACGACGTTTTTGTAGATGAAGATTTTTTCATCACGGCGGAAAAATATCTGCGTCCGGACGTGTTTTGCGTTACTTGCGCGGGATATTCCGCTTATCCCAAAACGGCGGGCGAATGGGAGCAGTTGGACGGCCTTAAATTATTGGAATATAAACACGGTTTTTTGCGCTTTACTAAGAACATTTACAACCGTGTTTTGCCTGCGTTGGAGGAGTATCCCTCCTGGGGTGTACAAGGCGCATACTTTTTTTGCAACCGTAACAAGTTTGACGAATTGGGCGGATTTGACGAAGTCTTGGAGCCGTATTTATTGGAAGAAAGCGATCTTGCCTACCGCGGTTTAAAACGCGGCTGGAAGATTCTTTACGCGCCCGACACACGCTTAAAACATAAATGCGGCGGTACCATTAACAGTAAAAAGAATAAGCATACGCAGTTTTTGTCCAAACGCAACCGCATTTTGTTTATGTGGAAAAACGTACAATCTGTACAAATGCGGGCAATGTGCTGGGTGCGGTTTTTACTCTCGTTTTCGCCCCGCTTATGGCGGGAATGTTTGCGCCTGCGGGGCAAGATTCGGGAAAAAGCGCGGGAGGAATCCCGTGCGGCGCGTGTTTCTGATAATGCGTTGTTAATGCAATCCTCCGCATTTTTTGCCCACTATTTGAGCGGCAGTGTTTTGCGCAGGGCTTTGAATGTGTCTCACCAACTGACATATTTACAGGAGAGATTGTTTCGGTATGGGGACAAGTACCATTCTGTTTGGCAAATTGCGTTTCATATGTTATGGGCCTGTTTAATCAGTTTGCGTTTCAATCGCCGCAGCAAAAACAGCATAAGCGGGCCGGTGCGGATATGTATTCAGTTTGAGGGAGGAATGGGGGATCTGGTTATCGGACTGAATTGGCTATGTGCGTTTTATGAACAGTTGGGCAGAACGGCGGAGGTAAGAATTGACGCCGCTTTTCCCAATAAAAAATTATTGGAGTCGTTCGCGCCTGATTTTGTCCGCAGAAAACTTACCCTGAGAGAATGGGAACGTTATTCTTATGATTTGGTTCTGTCTCTTATGCGGTGTCCTGTTGTTGTCAGCGCGGATGAGAAACGTCTGCCGCCGGACCTTTTGGCCTATGTGGAAAAGTTACTCCGTTTTGAGCGCGATAATAAGGAACTTCTTTTATTAACGCCCTATAAAGATTCCCTTACCCATAATGTCTTTTCTTCTTGCTCCAAACGCTGGCACCAGCCGGATATTGTAGATGAATTTAACCTGCGGGAAGAATTTATGTTGGCTCCGCAAGTAAAAGATGAATCGGCTGCGCTGCGAAAGTTTGACTTAATCGGGAAAAAATATATTACTGTCAATCGCGAAGTGGGACACGAACGCCTTGCGGAAAGTACCAAATTGTGGCCTCTTGTTTACTACCGTAAATTAGTGGAAAAATTAAAGAAATGTTATCCTAATTATGAAATTTTGGAAGTCGGGTCGGGAAAAGGAGAAAGAATTGGCAATACGCACCGCAATTTAGCGGGGAAAACTTCTTTGGAGGAAATTAAGGCTGTTTTGAAAAATGCCGTTTTGCATATAGATTGTGAAGGCGGACTTGTTCACTTGCGCCACGCGTTAAAAGGCGGTCCTTCCTGCGTATTTTTTGGTCCTACTTCTCCAGTGGTATACGGGTATGGGGAAAATATCAATTTGCGTTCTTCCGCTTGCAGCGTATGCTGCGAATTTTATTCCAAAACGTGGCAGCAAGCCTGTATTAAAGGGAAGCACGTCTGTATGGAATCGCTGTCGCCGGAATATGTATTGGAACAAATAGAACGCTCCCGCTTGTTAGGTGGAATAACATGGAGCCCCGAACGCCCGAATAATTTTAAACACAAAGCCCCGTAATGTTTTATTACGGGGCCTTTTGATAGGAATGGATTTGAGCGGTTAATGTGCGCCTGCCGCAGCCAGCATGGCGGCAATTTCGGTATGCCCGCCGTCTTGCGCAATTTTAAGCGGCGTAAGGCCCGTTTCTTGCCCGTTCATAACGTGTTTGGCGTTGACGTCCGCTCCCGCGGCAACCAGTATTTCCGCCAGTTCTTTGTTGCCCATTTGGCAGGCCATCATTAAAGGCGTATATCCCGTATCTCCGGCGGCGTTTACGTCCGCTTTTGCGTTGATCAGCAGGCGCGCCGCTTCCGCATTTCCGACGGTGCACGCATACAATAAGGGCGTTCCCATATTGGGCGCTTTGGCGTTTACGTCCGCGCCGGACGCTATCAGCTCTTTTACTTTTTCCGTTTCGCCCGCTAACAGCGCGTAGTGCAGCGGCGTGATTCCCATTGAATTGTAAACGTTTTGTGCGGCCTGTTCGGCCTCGGCGGAAGGTGCGCCCGGGGTGATTTCTTCCGCGCCCACATGGCGCAGAATATCGGCGATTTCGCTGTTGCCGTTATTGACGGCCGCCGTCAAGGCGTTCTCGTCCAGTTCCTGCCCGTACAAAAACACACGGGCGTTTTTATCGGCTCCCGCTTCAAGCAGCATTTTAACGATTTCGGCGTTTCCGGTCATCGCGGCGCCTATTAGCGGCGTGCGGCCGGAGGCCGTATTGCGCTTGTTTACGTCCGCTCCTGCGGCGATTAATTCTTTGGTAAACGAGACAAAGTTGCCGTCAACGGCCAAGCCTAACGCCGTTTCGCCCGACGGGGCCTGATAGTTTACGTCCGCGCCTTCTTTAATCAGCGTGGAAACCGTGTTTCCCGCGTTTTTACGTATGGCGTTCATCAGCGGCGTAAAACCGTCTTTATCCGGCGTGTTTATGTCTTGCGCGTCCGGCAGGCCCTCAAAGATGTTTTCGGGATTTTCTTCCCAGTAATTAACGTCCGCTCCTTCGACGGGGCGTCCGTTTTTCTTTAAATTTTCCGCCGCCTCGGGGAAATTTGCCAGCGCGTATTGGCGGTATTCGTCCCAATTTTTTGCCGGAGTTTCGCGGTTATCGTATTGTCCGAAAACCTGTTGAAACCGCTCAAACGGCGCGTCCGCTGTTTTCGCTTCAAAAGAAGCCAGTTTCTCTTTTTCGTTATTGGTTTGGTTGAACGCATACAGCGTTACTTTGCCGTACGGCTCAAGCGTAAATAAAAGCGCGTCCCATTTTCCGGCGCCGCCCAAAATTTTGGCTTTTAATGTTTCGCGCGGCAGTTCCGTTTCCAGCGCGTAGACTTTATTTTCCGTAATGGAATACCACATCAAATCCAGCTTATACGGCAGGGGCTTTTCGTTTTCCAGGCGGATGGAGTTAATGGAAGACGGCGCCTGATTTTTGAAAAACAACGCCGGGTAGCTGTAGACGGCCTCTTCATCGGTGGGGCTTAACGTAAATTCGGCAAACATCATTTCCGCCGGATACAGAACGGGGCCTACAAAATGCACCGTATATTCGGCAATGCCTTGTTCCCTGCGGTGTCTGTCCTCAAACGAGTCCGGCGTTTGCCCGGCTTTGCGCTGCTGCAGGGCGGCTTCGAAGTGGGCCAGCAGTTCCGTGCGTACTTTTTGGAAAAATTTGGCAGTGTCCTCTCCGCCCCATTGTTCAATGTACTTTTTGGTTTCTTCTTCGCCGGGGGGAATCGGCATATTCCCTAACGCCATTCCAATCATAAACTTTCTGGCTTGGTCCACTTCCGTCAAATCCGGCGTATAGGGGTGGGCTTTTTCGTAGTCCAGTACGGCGGAAAGTACGGCGGGGGAAATGGCCGTATCCTGCAGTTGCTTATCCAATAGGTCCGTATCTTCGGCTGCCAGCGCGGCCGCAGCCGCCATCTGCATGCGCAGGGCTGCCAGCGTTTTCCAAAATTGTTTTTCTTCCGGCGTGTTTAATACGGAAAGAATGTCATCCTCGCGTTCGTAAAACGGCCCATAATTAAGCGTTTCGAAATAATCTTTCGGTACGGTTGGCAGTTCGGGGCTGATTCGTTTCGCCAGTTTTTCCTGTATTTCGGTGGTAGCGTAAGGGATAGCGGCTTCGTCCGGTTTGGAGCCGATACAGCCCGTTTGCGAAGCCAGTACGGTAAACGCCAAGGCAATTAGATTGAGATTTTTCATAATTTCTCCCTGAGGGAACAGAATATGCTTCGTGTATATTTTATCAAAAAAAAAAAACGGAACAACTGTTTTAGGGGGCGGGGAGATTCTTTCTATTTTCCGCGGATACGTTTGATGTTGCGGCGGTGTTCGTCAAAAGTTTTGGAAAAAACATGCCGTCCGCCCGATTCCGCCACAAAGTAAAGCGCGTCAAAATCCGGCTGCGGATTTAGCACCCCGAGTACGGATTCGTAGCTGGGGTTGCAAATGGGCCCGGGCGGCAGGCCGGCGTTACGGTAGGTGTTGTAGGGAGATTTAATTTTTAAATCTTTGTAGGTAAGGCCCTTTTTCCAATAGCGGTTTTCTTTTAAGTTAAATCCCAGCGCATATTGGACGGTCGGGTCCGCCTCCAAGCGTTTGCCGATGCGGAAGCGGTTTAAATAGACAGCGGCGATTTTGGGGCGTTCGTCGTGCACGACGGCTTCGCGCTCCACAATGGAGGCCACCGTTAAAACCTGCTGTTCGGTTAAATCGGTTTTGTATGTTTTAAAAAGCGGACCGATTTTTTTCTTGTATTGTTCCACCATTTCATTTACCACTTTGCGCGCGGGCGTGTTTTCGGCGAACAAATATGTGGAGGGAAAGAGTTTTCCTTCCAAATTTTCCCGACGCACAATATCCAAGAACGCGTGCGGATCCGTAATGCCTTTTTCACTCAGCATTTCGGCGATTTCTTCGCTTCTCCACCCTTCCAAAAAGGTCACTTTTTCGTAGTGCGTGCACTTGCCGCTTTTAATGCAGTTGATGACTTCAAACGAGGACGTATTTTTGCGTAAATCAAACCGTCCGGCTTTTAAATCGCGGGCGGAGGAGGTAAGTTTGAGCAGAATTTTAAACGCCAGTTCGCTGTGGATAACGCCCTTGGCTTTGAGCATTTTCGCCACGGACGAGCCGCTTTGGCCGGGTTCAATAGTAACTACGGTTAAATCTCCTTTACTGCAAAAATACGTTTTTGCGCCCCACGTTAAAAACGCGAGCGCAAAAACGAAGATTCCGCAGAAAAGGAGAAACCGTTTCATCCGTTATTTTACCAGTTTAAAGAAGTGACGTTTCCCTGCTTGCAGTACGTCGCCCGTTTCAAAAGACAGCGGTCCGTCCTGCGTTACTTTTTCGCCTTTTAAGCGCACGGCGCCTTGTTCAATCAGTCCGCGGGCCTTGTTTTTGCTTTGAGCTGCTCCGGCGGCGAATAAAACGGCGGAAAGCGTTGCGCCTTCTTCCGGTTTAAATTCGGGAATATCGGTGGGAAGTTCTTTTTTAGAGAATACTTTTTCGAAATTTTCCAAGGCAGCTGTGGCGGCTTCTTCGCCGTGGAATCGCGTAACCAAAATACCCGCCAGTTTCTTTTTGGCGGCCATCGGATGCATCGCTTTTATTTCGTCCATATTTTCGCTTGTTAACAGTTCGTAGTACATCGGCATCAGTTCATCGGGTATGGACATCAGCTTGCCGAACATATCGTTCGGTTCGTCGTTAAGCCCTACATAGTTGCCGTAGGATTTGGACATCTTTTTCACGCCGTCCAACCCCACAAGAAGCGGCACCGTAATGGCCACCTGCGGTTCCTGCCCGTGGTTCTTTTGCAGTTGGCGCCCGACCAAGAGGTTAAAAATCTGGTCCGTGCCTCCCAGTTCTATGTCTGCCTCCAACGCGACGGAATCCTGCCCCTGAAACAAGCTGTAAAGCACTTCCAACAGACTGATGGGGTTTCCGGAAGCCATACGTTTTTTAAAGTCGTCGCGTTCCAGCACCTGCGCCACGGTTACTTTTTGGAGTGTCTGCAACAGCTCTTTACCCGTTACGAACGGGTTGAGCCATTCGCCGTTAAAGCGGATTTCGGTTTTGGACGGGTCCAATACTTTAAAAGCTTGGTCCGTATAGGTTTTGGCGTTTTCCAAAATTTGTTCGCGCGGAAGAACGGGGCGGGTGGAATCGCGGCCGGAGGGGTCACCTACGGCGGCGGTAAAATCGCCGATGACGAGTACTGCCGTATGCCCCAAGTCCTGAAACCGGCGCAGGAGCGAAAGCGCCACGCTGTGGCCGAGGTGCAGGTCTGCGCTCGTTGGGTCGCAGCCGAGTTTTACTTTTAGTTTTTTGCCGCTTTCGAGTTTTTTGGCAAGGTCGGCTTTGGATACAACATCCACGCAGCCGCGCGTTAAAAAGTTGATTTGTTCTTCAACAGTCATTTGGGTTTTCTCCATAATAAAACGGGTATTTTTTATATTCTAGCATATACAAAAGACCGTTGCGTAGACAAAGGAAACCGTCCGGCAGGGATTTATTCCCCTGTCCGGACGGTTCCAGCGAAAATATATTACGGACGCATTCCGTAGAGGTTTTCTCCCTGCGTGCCCGGCCACAGCCAAAGTACAATTATGGATATGGGAAACAGGTACAGTAAAATGACCCAAAATCCAGAAGCATTAAAATCGTGCAGTCTGCGTACACTGGCGGACCATAACCACGCAATGCCCCAAATCATTATAATCCAACCGGCCGCCCAAAATAATACAGACGGCACAAAAAAATTTACTGCCGTTTCGGCGCGCCAGAAATAATAAGCGGGAAAGCCGAGCAGAATCCAACAAAACACAGAAGTGAAAAAATAGGACAGCCTCCCCATACGTCCATTCAGTCTAAACATACACTACCCCCTTGTACCGGCTTTTATTTCTTTAGAATAAGTCAAAAAGCTTTTTTTATCAGGGGCAAAAAAAGATTAGAAATTCGCAGTTTGGGTTGTCTGCTGCGGTTGGACAGAGGAGTGTTCTAGAGCATATTTAGAAAATCCCGCCATTGCAGCGGCCACCAAAATTCCGAGAGCTGCTGTTAAGCAGAGTGTGGAAAATCTAAAACGGTGCGGAAAGAAAGGTTCTGGGGTTGCACCAAAGCGATTTGCTTCGGGCGATCCTTTTTTTAACGCAAAAAAGGCCCACACAATTATTCCCAACACGCTGACCGCCGCGGCTGCGGTTTGGGAACTAAACGCAAACACGCTGGTAATAACGATGTATAAAAAGTACCACCATAGCGATAAATTAAGATCGTGCAGGCGGCGGGAATACAACGCAAGTCCTACCCAAAACACCAGTAGTGATATGGGCAGTGAAAACAAGTGAATAAGCAAAACTTGCCCCGACGAAAATTTATTAGTCACTGGCAGAAAGGACAACAACAGGTTGCCAAACGTCAGCAGGTTACAAATAAGGCCCACGGTGGCAAATTCTTCCCGTCCGGCGCGGGGGGTAAAACGAAAGAGATTTTTCCAGTTCATAGTTTGCTCCTAATAAAAATCATACGGATCGGCTGACAATTTTATTATAACTTTTTTGGCGGGGATAAAACTGTCCAATTCAGCGAGTAATTCTGCTCGGCGGGCATCGTCCGTTTTAAATAAAAGATATTGTTTTTTTAGTGTATCGGTCTTTTTTGCACACCACACGGGGCCGAGCACTTCCAAGGAGAGTTTCGCCCCCAGATGTTTCAAGCGCGCAGTTTCAGCGTTTAGCGCCTCGGTGTCTTTTGCTTTGATAACCACTTTAAACAAATGAACAAACGGCGGATATGAAAAACTTTCGCGCAGCAGGGTTTCCGTTTCCGCAGCGGCGGTATAATCGCCCGCCAAAAGGGGGGAGTAATCGTACGCTTCCTTATCCGCTGCCTGAATGATGAGGCGTCCGCCTTTTATGCCGCTTAAATGTCCTCGCAGGGAAAAAAGAGTTTGTCCGAATTTTTCGGAAGCGCGAAAATCGGGGCTGTCCAGTTCCAATTCTGCGTCCAAAACGGCCGCCAGCGTTACTTTGGCGCCGCGAAGCGCTCCCGAGGCCATACGCGTTCCCACGATAATATCCGCATTTCCGGTTTTGAGGGCGTCAAGCGCTTCAAAGCCTTGGCCGGATTTCGTTTTCATTGTGTCCGATTCCAAGCGCAGCAGTTTTGCTTTGGGAAAAATTTTGGTCAGCTCGGTAACGATTTTTTGCGTTCCGCCACCGCGCGATTTAAAAATCAGATTTTGGCACTTGGGACATTTCTGCTCAAGCGTTTCTTTGTGCCCGCATTTTTTGCAGATGAGTATATCTCCCGCCTCCGGTGTATTTTCGCGCGCCAGAATCGCACCGCATTTTTTACATTTGGCGTATGCCCCGCAGTTTAAACAATAATATGCGTTGGCGTAACCACGGCGGTTTAAAATCAAAAGAGAGGTTTCTTTTCGGCGCAGATTTTCCGCCAGTTCGGAAAGTAAAAAATCAGACAGAAATTTCGATTTCTCTCCTTTTTTGTCGGTAATTTTAATCTGTGGCGTAAACGCGCGGCCGGGTACGGGTTCTTTAAAATCCAGTTGTTTTACTTCGCCCGTTTGCACGCGTTTTAACATTTCCGCACTGGGCGATCCGGAGGCAAACAGCAGCGCTGCGCCGTGCATTTCTGCACGGAACATTAGTAGGTCGCGCAAATGGTAGTAGGGTTTGTTTTCTTCCTGTTTATAATTGTCGTCCTCTTCATCCAGTACGGCGGCAAGGCGCAGATTTTTAAACGGTAAAAGCGCACCCGAACGGGTGGCAACCACTACGCACGGAACGCCATTGGATACGGCGGAAAAGTATTTTTTCTTTTTGGATATTAACATTTTGCTGTGCCAGCAGAACACGTTATCCGCGCCGAATCGGGCTTCGGCTTCGGTAATGAGCTGCCTTGCGCCGACGACGTCCGGCACCGTGATTAACGCTTGTCCGTAACCGGACAGCACATCCCCCGCCAAACGCAGTATGGTTTCTGTTTTGCCCGTGTAGGCAGGGCCATTTAACAGCACGGGATGAAACTTATACGCGGGGAAAGCGCGTACGGTTTGCAGAGCGTTTTCCTGCGACGGGGTAAGCGTAAATTTTGGCGTTTTGACATCGATGTGCAGGGCCGCAGGCGGCGTATCCAATTTAAAATACGGCTGCGGAGGAACGAGGGCAAAGAGAATTTGCCCGATCGGGCCTCCCCAGCGGGATTTCATAAAACGGGCAAGGGGGAAGAGATCTGAACCGAAAATGGGACGTTTGTCTATAAGAGAAGCGATCTCTTTTAAGACTATTCCTTCCGGCGCGGCGGAAATTTCGGTCACTTGTGTAACCATTCCGCCTGTCAGCACGCGGCCGAACGGAGCTGTTACGCGCGCACCGGCAAGAATTTTTCCTTCCAATTCGGCAGGAACGGCGTAATCAAAATCGCGGTCAAGCGGAACGTCAAAGACAACTTTACAGAACATAATCTTTTATTTGGACGCGCCTTTCAGGCCAAGTTCAGCCATTACCATTTGCAGGTCAATCCACGCATCCTTTTTCCAACTTGGGTTACGCAGCAGCGCGGCTGGGTGGAAAGTCGCTAAAATTTTAACGGGGCGGGGGAGTTTTATACTATCCAAACTTAAATTGTAGAAGCGTCCCCGCAGCGCACCCAGCGACTTGGCGTCCGAAATCAGCGCCTTGGCTGATACACCGCCCAATGCGACGATGTATTTCGGACAGATAACAGCGATTTGCTGTTCCAAATACTTGCGGCAGCAGGCGATCTCTCCCGCATTCGGGGCGCGGTCGTTACCGTGTTTTTCGGGATGTAAAGGGTCCGTCATCGGGTGGCATTTGGCAATATTGGCGATAAACACTTGTTCGCGTGTAAGGCCCATTGCTGCAATCATTTTGTCCAGGAGCTGCCCCGCGCGTCCGACAAACGGACGGCCTTGGCGGTCTTCGTCAAAACCGGGCCCTTCGCCAATAAACATCAGCTCCGCATCTACGTTGCCTTCCCCCGGGACGGCGTTAATCCGCGTGGAGCCCAACGGACAGCGGGAACAATTTTTAATAGTGTCGGCTAGTGCTGCCAGCGCGGCGGTTTTTTGGGCGGTATTCATAAGAGTGGGCTCCTGTCGTCCTAAAAAGGCTCCTTTCACTGCGGGCTCTTGTGTAAAAGCGGGCTTACTTGCGGCGGCAACTTGCTGCCGCGCTTGAGCACGCGGGAATTCGACGGTTAAGGTTTCGCCTTCCGGCATAGGAGCGGGCGGCCGGCAGACATCCTCTGCAGGTTGTTCGCCTCGGGCAGATGCAACAGAAACGGCGGCGGGAGTTGCCGCCGCCGTTGCAATAAATTCATCTTCGTCCTGTGCGGCCAAAAAGTTTTTCAACTCCGAGGCCAAACGGATAAGCGAATCCTGCGTCATTATAATCTCATCGGTTCTTTGGCCTTGCGTTCCGCTTCTTTGCGGGCTTCTTCCTGCGCGCGCAGTTCGGCTTCCAGATTTTCTTTGCTGATGCGCAGTACTTCATCTTTGGTTACGCGGCCGGAGAGAATGTCGTCCAACGCCACTTTAATTACTACGGCGTGGGGCTGGTTTTTGTATTCCTGTTTCTTTTTAAGTTCTTTTGCCCAAGTGGATGAAAGCACGACAATATCATAACGGTCGCCGTCGTAATTCATCAACCTTGCATCAAATTCTTTATCATTTTTTGCGGACATATTCGCTCCCTCGTGTTACTTAAGATTTTTAATCTTTTTTAAATCCTGGCGGTTTACGCGGCACTGTTCGGCTGCCACAATCCCAGCCATATCGTTTACGGCTTTTTCCAAATCGTCATTTAGGAGGGCGTAGTCGTAACGGTCCAACTCCTGCATTTCTTTTTTGGCGGTTTCCAAACGAATTTCGATATCCTGCGTATTGTCGTTTCTGCCCAAAATGCGCTTTTTAAGCTCTTTTAAACTGGGCGGAACGATAAACACAGTAGCGGCTTGCGGATATTCGCTCTTCACCGTTCGCGCACCTTGTACGTCAATAACCAAAATGGGACAAATGCCTTTTTTTAGAAGCGTATCCACGGATTTTTTTGGAATTCCGTAATAGTGCGTATGCACTTGCGCCCACTCGAGCATTTGGCCTTTTTTTATGGCTTGTTCGAATTGTTTAATCGTTAGAAAGTGGTAGTCCTTGCCGTCTTTTTCGCCTTTGCGCGGCGCACGGGTGGTGGCGGTAACCACACGCGAAACGGATTTGTCGCGCTTTAATACTGCGTCCACAATAGTTGTTTTACCCGCGCCAGACGGAGATGAAACGATAATGGGAAAAGCATTCATAATCATATTTTAGTAAATAATCTCTCTTGCGTAAAGGGAAAAAGGAATAGAAACACTCTAAATACCTGTATAGTTACCTTCAGAAAGATTAAGAGCGGCGCGTTACGGAAGCAATGGCGATAAATTCCATACTCATAATAAGCAGATTGTCTTGGTTGGTTTGCATAAGCTAATCTCCTGAGGTAAAGTTGTTTATATTTATACTATGCTTGTTTTTTTATACAAAAAACAGGGTCTTTGGACCTAGATAGAAGGGGAAAAAGGACCTGTTTTTTAGGGAAAGAACGGCAAAAAAATCCCCTGTTTGGGGACAGGGGAAGAAAACTTACAAATATCCCTTGGGCATCGGCGGAGGAGGCGGTGCATTGACTTCGGACAGCGAGCGAATAATTGCTTCTTTAAACGGTTTCGCGTATGGGTTGGCGAAGTTTGCACGCACCTCCCGTGCGGCGGGTGCGGACAGAAATGTTTCGGCGGTTACTGCCGGCCAGTTGTTGCGGGCGGAATCCGCCATTTCTGCCGGAAGATTTTTGAGCAGACGGGCATAAAATTCCTTCAAGCGTTTATTTTTTGCGTACGGGCCGAAAACCAATTCCAAATATTGGTTTTTATTCAAGCCTACAAAGCCGGCTTGAAAAGAAAAAGAATTGTTGTGGCTGGTAACGAACAATGCTGTTTTTTTGGGCATCCAGTAAGTGTCAAAGAAAGGAAGTTTTTCTTTTGGAATAATCCCCAGAAAAAATTCTTTATCGGGTGCGGCCTGCCACCGGTTGATATCTTCTTCCGTAAACCCCAGCCCCTCAACGACAAAGATTGCATCGTTATGCGGTACTGCAAACATACGGGTTCGTTTGGATTGGGGTTTTACAAAAAAATGCTTGTTTTCGGCAGCCAACAAATACAACACCGTTTGCCATAGGGGAATATCGGCGTTAAAGTTTGGATTTTTTGAAAAAGACAGCACATCCTGCGGTTTGATTTGGGAATTAAGCAAAAGCCCCGCCACAAAATAATTATATTCGTAATGCAGTGCAAAATCCGGCCGCGCCGCATAAGTAAGGCGAATGTCGCGTACCGCATCTCCAAAATTGGTTGCATCGGTCGCTTTTACGGGCAAGCCATAATTGTACTGGGAATAGAAGGTGGCCAGTTCCGTTAAGGGTTCGCTGCTTTGGTGTGTTAAATACGTCAGCAGGTGCGTGGTTTCATGCATCCCTAAGTTAATGGCTGCGGGGAGAGCGTCTTTTTGATCTGGATTAAGGAAAATGACGCCAATTCCGCCAAACGCGCAAGCACCACTTTCGCAATAAGAAATTTTTAAGCGGGAAAAATCGGCTTTTACTTGATACACGTCCGCAATGTAGCGCGCACCAAGATATACCCAAAACGACAAACGGAGCGGTTTAAATTGCATAGCTTCAGGATTAGTATAAATTTGTTTCAGCGTAATATGTTTGTCTGCGGCATTAATTTCTTCCAAATCCAATTGCCGCGCGTTTTTCTTTAGCCACGTTAAAAAATCATCCACACGGTACCAACCTTTAGTATGCTGGGGATCAGAAAAATCGGATTGTCCATAATATTCCTGCAATTCTGTTTGAACAAATGTGTACAGCGGGGGAGTTTGCTCGTGTATCTGGGCTTGTACGCGCTGCCTGATATTCCCTGTGGGTTGCGCAGAGAGAGGAAAAAATAAAAAAACGAAGAGTAAACAAAAAAGTATTTTTTTCATATATCGTAGTATAAGGGGAAAAAGGCAGCGTGTCAAGGAAAAAAGGCCCCGAAATTCGGGGCCTGATAAAAAAGCTTAGTTACCTTTAACAACAGTACAGGCTTCTGCCCACACAGCATAGCTTTTGATTTCTCTGTCTACAGAAGCTACTTTGGTAATTCTGCCGTTTTTCTTGGCGGCTTCAATAGACATATCGCCGGAAATGTAAATGCCCAAAATGTTGGTAGCGCAAGCGCGGCCGACTCTGGAACCGGAATTAGCGGTAACCAACATCGGCTGTTTGGTTTGGCTGAACAACGCTCCGCCAACATAGGTGCTGGGGGTGGCACAGGCGGCCAACATCAGGCTGGCACCCGCCAAAGCGAACATTTTTTTCATAGGGAAAAACTCCTTAATCAAAGTATACGACTCCCTATTTTACAACCTTTTGAGCAGGTTTTCCAGTAGTTTTCTCTAAACAAGATAATGTTTCCTTATGGACGTGAGCACGTGCCCAATCCGCAGGTGTTCTGCCTGCATTGTCTGGCGCGGGGAAATGTAGCGTTTTTTCAACGCGAAAATAAGAGTTTTCAGTTTATTTTATGACACACTCTTTTGTACTCTCACTTTCTACTAAGATTAGAGACAGTTCCGCCCCGTTGCATATACTGCGGCACAAAGAGTATGTGGCCGGATTTTCCGCACTGCAAACATAACCCGCCAACGCCTTCACATTAACCAACGCTTCAGAGGCCCTTGCACGTTCCCCCGCTTTTTGATATTACGGCACGGCAACCGCCGCCAATATGCCAATAATAAGAACAACCACCCACAATTCAATAAGCGTAAATCCGTTATGTTTTATTGCCATACACTTTTTCTCCTATACTCAGGGCCCAGTTATGGCAATAAAAACGGCTATTATTCTGAGCCCACAAACAGTAGCCCAAATATAACAACCGTGGTTTGAGAAAGTCGGCTCACTTCGGTTTTAATTAGATAAAAAACTCCCCGCCAGCAACAAGCGCGGGGAGCTTTTTGATATGCAAGAACTTATTTGCGTTTTTTAGCCAATACGTCTTTGGCGGCGGCTTGCGCGGCGGCCAAGCGGGCTATTGGCACGCGGAACGCCGAGCAGGATACATAGGTAAACCCTTCGCGGTGGCAGAATTCCACGCTTTCGGGGTCTCCTCCGTGTTCGCCGCAGATACCTACTTTCAGGTTGGGTTTTTGGTCGCGCCCTTCATTGACGGCGTGTTGGATAAGCATACCTACACCACGCTGGTCGAGCGTTTGGAATGGGTCAGCTTCCAAAATACCTTGTTTCAAGTATTCGGGGAGGAACGAACCGATGTCATCGCGCGAGAAACCAAATGTCATCTGCGTCAGGTCGTTGGTGCCGAACGAGAAGAAATCCGCTTCGCCCGCCACTTCGTAAGCAAGAACGGCGGCGCGGGGAATTTCAATCATCGTGCCGACGGAGTAGTTGAGTTTTTTGACTTTTGTTTTTGCCACTACTGCGTCGTAAGCCTCACGGATAAGTTTCTTCTGGGCGACGATTTCGTTTACATCGCAGGTCAGCGGAATCATCACTTCGGGCACGGCTTTATGGCCTTCTTTAATCAGTTCGGCAGCGGATTCAAAAATCGCGCGGGACTGCATCAGTGTAATTTCCGGATAGGTTATACCCAAGCGGATACCGCGGTGACCCATCATCGGATTGACTTCGTGCAGCGCGGCGGCACGTTCTTTGAAAACGTCCATCGTAATGCCGAGTTCTTTAGCCAGTTCCTGCTGTTTCTCAGGCAGGGTGGGTACGAATTCGTGCAGCGGCGGGTCCATTAAGCGGATAGTGACGCTGTAGCCGGACATCGCTTTCATCGTAGCTTTAATATCCCGCTTCATAAAGGGGAACAATTCTTCCACGGCGGCTTTGCGTTCTTCTTCGGAGCCGGATAAAATCATCTTGCGCAGAATGAAGAGCGGTTTTTCGGAATTTTTTCCATAGAACATATGTTCAATACGGAAGAGCCCAATACCTTCGGCGCCGAATTTGCGGGCTTTTAAGGCATCTTCTTCCGTGTCGGCATTGGCGCGTACTTTTAAGGTGCGTACTTTGTCACACAGCGAAAGGAAGGCAGCCAAGTTTTTGTTCCCTTCTCCCGCGGCCAACATTTTTAAAGCGCCTTCATAGACAAAACCTTTCGTCCCGTTCAAGGTCAGCGCGTCGCCTTCTTTATACGTTTTACCGCCCATTTTGACGGTTTTATCGTTTAAATTGATTTCCAGTTCGCCGCAACCCACAATACAGCACTTGCCCCAGCCGCGCGCCACAAGGGCCGCGTGCGAGGTCATACCGCCGCGTTGGGTAAGAATACCGGCCGCCGCGCGCATACCTTCAATATCCTCGGGGTTGGTTTCTTCACGCACCAAAATGGCGTTTTGGCCCGATTCCTGCAGTTTGATGGCGTCTAGGGAGCTGAACACAATCGTTCCGGCCGCGCCTCCCGGGCCGGCAGGGAGGCCTTTAGCTATGGGAGTAACACCCGCTTCGGCTTTGGGGTCAATGGCGGGGAGCAGCAGTTCTCCGAGCTGTGCCGGAGTAACGCGCAGGACGGCTTCTTCTTTGGTAATAAGACGTTCTTTTACCATATCAAGCGCCATTTGTACGGCTGCGGTGCCATTTCTCTTGCCGACGCGGCACTGAAGCATCCAAAGTTTTTGGTCTTCAATGGTAAACTCAATGTCCAGCATATCGTGGAAATGTTTTTCCAGTTTTTTCTGGATAGCGTCAAGTTCCTTATAGGCTTTGGGCATTACTTTTTCAAGCGTCGGCAGGTGTTTGGAATGTGCGTTAGCAGACCACTTATTCATCGGAGAGGGGGTGCGGATGCCGGCCACCACATCTTCGCCTTGGGCGTTAACCAGATATTCACCGTAGAAATGGCTGTCTCCGTTGCCCGGGTTGCGGGTAAACGCCACACCCGTAGCGCTGGTGTCGCCCATATTGCCGAATACCATTGTTTGTACGTTGACGGCGGTGCCCCAGTCGTGCGGGATGTTCTCAATGTTGCGGTAGGCGATAGCACGTTTGCCGTTCCAAGAAGCAAATACCGCGCCGATGGCGCCCCAGAGCTGTTCCATTGCGTTATCCGGAAAGTCTTTTTTTAGCACTTTTTTGACGGTTTTCTTAAATTCCGCGCAGAGTTTAATCAGTTCTTCCGCGGGGATTTGCGTATCGTCTTTTACGCCGAGTTTGGTTTTTACATCGCCGAGCAAACCGTCCAAAATTTTGCGGATGCCTTCACCGTCTTTGGGTTCAATTCCGGCGGCTTTTTCCATTACTACGTCGGAATACATCATAATCAGGCGGCGGTACGCGTCATACACAAAGCGGGGATCGCCCGTTTTGGCAATCATACCCGGGATCGTTTTTTCCGTCAGGCCGATATTTAAAATGGTTTCCATCATACCGGGCATAGAAGCACGTGCGCCGGAGCGGACGGATACCAAAAGCGGATTCTTTTCGGAACCGAACACTTTTTTTGTTTCGCGTTCAATTTTTTTGAGGTTGGCTTCTACGTCGGATTTTAAGGTTTTTGGATAGGTGCGTTTATTATTCCAATAATAGGTACACACTTCAGTAGTAATGGTAAAACCGGGAGGAACGGGGAGTTTTAACTGGCCGGACATTTCGGCGAGGTTGGCCCCTTTTCCACCCAATAATTCTTTCATTTTGCCATTCCCCTCGGCTTTTCCTGCACCGAAAGAATAAATGTATTTGGCGGCTTTAACGGCTTTTTTTGTAGTCTTTTTGGCGGCGGTTTTAGCCGCTTTTTTGACGGTTTTTTTTACCATATATAGTCGTTTCTCCCATGTAAAATAGCACGGCACGGACGGGTGTCCGCTTTTGTCTTCTATATTGTAATACATTTCTGATTTAAAGAAAAGATGTATCTGAATTTTTTATGTTATAATAAAAGAAATTTCTTTGAGGAGATAGTTTATGCGCAATATTATTTCAACTCTTTGTATTCTTATATTTATGATTGGTTCTCTGTTTTTTGGCGGCAAATTTTTGAACAGAGAGGTTGCCTACTATCAAAAAGATAGTAGGGCGCACTCCGCGCAGGCTGGTGCTGCCGCTGAGCTGGGAGACCAGGCTGACGGTGAAGGTGCCCAGCATGGAGGCGCCCTTGCCGCAGATATCCAGCAGGCCGAAATATTCGCCGGATTTTTCCGGGGGGATGATCTTGGCAAAGTGGGACCGGGACAGGGCCTGCACGCCGCCCTCGGTCTTGTTGTAAAGCACGGCGGCAAGGTTTGCGGGGACATTGGCAAT
>NZ_JBJEGE010000020.1:0-11487 GCF_051874775.1 Candidatus Avelusimicrobium sp. | reverse complement strand
AATATCCCGCAAAAATAAACCAGGATTCGCTCCAGCCCGTCATAATCGCGCTGGATACGTCCGCCGGATACACTTCGCCCGCGGGCAGGAAACCGTGCGCGGCAGTGTAAGCGTTGATGTGGACGTTGACGAGTTTGTTAATCGCCCACTGGGCGCCCAGGGTGCCGATCATTGCACCAAAGCCGTTGGTCATCAGCATAAACACGCCCTGCGCACTGGAGCGGATAGACGGATCGGTTTCCTTATCTACATACAACGAACCGGACACGTTAAAGAAATCAAACGCCACACCGTACACAATCATAGAGAGAATCAAAAGCACAATCCCCACGCCCGTAGACGGGTTGCCCACGCCAAAGAACCCAAAGCGCAGCACCCAAGCCAGCATGCTGATAAGCATGACTTTCTTAATACCAAAGCGTTTTAAGAAGAACGGAATCAGCAAAATACACAGCGTTTCGGAAATTTGGGAAAGAGAAATAAGCGCGTTGGCGTTGTTCGCCCCCCAAGATCCGGCAAACCCCATCAGCGAGTTAAAACCGTTGATAAACGGGTTGGCGTACGCGTTGGTAATCTGCAAAGACATACCGAGAAGCATAGAGAAAATAAAGAAAATCGCCATCTTTTTCTGCTTAAACAGCGCAAATGCTTTGAGCCCCATTGCTTCGGCCAAGGTTTGGGCTTTGGTCTGACAGGTGGGGCAGGCGGGCAGCGTAAAAGAATACGCAGCCAAAATTACACCCAGCGCGGCGGAAAAATACCACTGTACATAGGAATTTTGGAAACCTGCAAAGTTAGTGGTCAGCATCGCGCAGATAAAACCTACCGTGCCGAACACGCGAATCGGTGGGAACGAGGAAACCGTATCCAAGCCGGATTGGCGCAGCGCCGTATAAGCCACGGAGTTGGAAAGAGCCAGCGTCGGCATATAAAAAGCCACGCTAAACGTATAGCATCCGAATACTGCCGCCAAACTGATAACAGGCAACGAACCGAAATACGCCGCAGCCGCCATCCCCGCCGCAGCCAAAAAGTGACAAATACCCAACATCTTTTGGGCGGGAATCCAACGATCCGCCACAATGCCGATTACCGCCGGCATAAAGAGGGAAACAAATCCCTGTACGGCATAAAACCAGCCGATGTTTTCCGCAAGTCCAGCTCCGGCCAGAAACGCACCCATAGACGTCAGGTACGCACCCCACACGGCAAACTGGAGGAAGTTCATTACGGTCAAGCGAATTTTAATGTTCATAATTTTTAGCGCGCCGGAGAGTCATCCGGCGGAAACGATACAAGTATCCTCCGTGGAATTAAGCGCGCGGGTGCGGCAAGCGCGGCGCCGCGCGCCGCTAAAACCATTGTACAAAAAAAGCTATAATAATAGTAAATAAATCCAGCCAACGGAGGTTTTATATTATGGCAGATTACAGTTTTGACGTCGTATCCAAAGTGGATTTAAACGTCATCAGCGAAGCCGTCAGCGCGGCTAATAAAGAAATTACCAACCGCTACGATTTCAAAGGCACCAACTCGTCCATTGAACTCAACCAGAAAGACAACGAGTTAAAACTCTCCTCCAGCGACGAGTACAAGGTAAACACCCTGCGCGATATTATTTTTACCCGTATCGCCAAACGCGGTATTCCGCTTAAAAATATGCAGCCGCAGAAAATCGAATCCGCACTAGGCGGAACCGCAAAACAAACGGTAAAAATCCAACAGGGTATCCCGTCCGACAAAGCCAAGGAAATTTCCAAGGCAATTAAAGACGCCAAACTGAAAGTTTCCGCTTCCATTCAGGGAGACCAGCTGCGCGTATCTTCCAAATCCAAGGATGAACTGCAAAACACGATGGCCCTTTTAAGAAACGGCGATTACGGAGTGGAGCTCCAATTTACCAACTACCGTTAGGACACAAAGATGAAAAAAACCGTATTTTTACTTACGTTGGCCGCTTTTTGCGCGCCTTATTTGCACGCGGCTGACGCGGCGGCGGCTTTGGAATTTTATAAGAAAGAAATCTCCTCTTTTACGGCAGAAAGCAACCGCGAAACCCGTATGGCCGCCAAGTCGCTTGCCGAGGGACTCAATACGTGGGCGACCCAAAACCAAACTTCGCCCGCCGTCAAGGATGCCCTTTTGATGCAGGCGCGGCTTTATTTGCGCGCGCAGGAAAACGGACAGGCGGCGGTCACGCTGTTCCGTCTGCGCCACTTATTTCCGCAAACGGATATGAACTTGCTGACCCCGCTGCTGGCCGACGCCGTTCAGGCCATTCAATCTAACCGCAGAGATCAGGCGGAAAAGCTTTTTACCGCCGCGCTGTCTGACGAAGAACAAACCGCGGCCCAGCGCGAAGCGCAAGCCTTGTATGCGCTGTCCAAACTTGCCGGACGCGAATTTTACGCGCCCGCCGCACAGGCGTTTGAAGCTTTTTTCGTCCGCTATCCCGCTTATGAAGAAAACGATAAAGTGGAACTGTGGTACGGCGATCTCCACCGTGAAAACGGCAACCATCTGGCCGCCATTTTCCAATACAAAAAAGCGGCGGAACTGTACCCGAACACGCCCTACAAAGCGGCAAGTTTGCGTTTAATCGGCGATATTTACGCGGATAATTTGAAGGATACCGCCGCCGCCACAGAGGCCTATACCCGCGTGCTGCGCGAATTTGAAGGCTCCGCCGAAACGGGCATCGTCTACAAACATATGGCTATTTTAGACGAAAACAACAAACAGTACGACGGCGCAATTATCAATTACGACAAAGCCATCGAACTGCTGGGCGCCACGCCCGCCGCGTACGAAGCCTACCGCGGCAAAGCCGACGTTTACGCCAAAACGAAAAATTTTGAAGCCGCGTATAACACGCTGCACCAAACGGCCGCGCTGTTTGGCGCGGATGAAGAAAAATCAACATCGTCTTTGCGCGCAGCGGCCAAAATCGCAAAAAAACAACTGCGCGACCAAACCAAATATATCCACTCCTTGGAAAAAGCGTTGTTAGCGCACCCGTCCGGCCCCAATGCCCCCCAATTAATGTTTGATTTAGGGCAGGCGTATGAACAGGCCGGCAAGAATGTACAGGCCGTGGAAACGTATAAAAAGCTGATTATCAATTACCCCACGGACAAACTTTCTTCCCGTGCGCAGGGCAGATTAAATAAATTGACGAAATAACAGGTTTACGGAACTAAAAACCCGCCCTAAAAAGAGCGGGTTTTTTAATTTAACGGATAACGAATAGTCTCCGAATGAGACTTCTCCCCAGACCTGCCCGCCAAACTGCGGCATAAACAAGCGCCTTTTTTCGACGATTCAACATGAACACAAATCCACTTGTCCGGGTATACTAAATCCAACCAATACTCCCCGCGAAGAGAAGAAATTTGCATATGAAAATCCATACTATTGTATAAATAAAACCGAAAATCAGAACAGTATATTACATCATTTTTGGTCTCATCCTCCACCCGACACGGCGCATTAAAATCCAGCTGGGAAAAATCATTCGTATACACGCCGTTGGCCAGTTTATACACCTCTTGCGCCTGCCCGATACTGCGCCCCAGCGCATACGCTTCCGCCAGCCGCGCTTTTTCCACCGCCAATTCATATTGCGGCAGCGCTACCGCCGCCAATATGCCAATGATTAAAACGACAACTAACAATTCTATTAACGTAAAACCTTTCATTTTACCGTCATCCCAGACGCGGTTCCGGGATCCAGTCTGTTGATTAGATGTTGTTTTCTTTTGATATGGATTCTGAAACAAGTTCAGAATGACACCTTTAAATTTTTTCATTTCATATCTTCCCCATTAAAAAAGTTATCCTGAGTCTGGCAACCCGCAGGGCCTCAGAATCTACCGCTTAAACTATAAAAGGGAGAACCCGTAATCCTGCGGGCCGCCAAATACTACGGGATGATCTTATCGTATCAAAAAAAAAAAACGAATCAACCCCTGGCGGCGTGCAGCGTCCGGGTGCAGGCTCTTACGGGATGACGCAACACTAGTGTAAGCGTTCAAAAGCAACGAACCGCAAAGAGATTTTCTTTGCGGTTCGTGCGCTATTTAAAGTTAACATCAGCCGTTACTCAAACGCCGTGCAGTATGGAATAACATTACGTTACTTCGGCTGCTAAATCAGATTTGCGCTAAATTTGCGTTGCCAGTTGCCCAAGGAAGTACTGTTAGGTACGCCGAGTGGCAAGGGAACGCAAAGTTAGCCAAATGTGGAAAATGGTTGCCCGTAAAAGCAACAACGGATAAGAAATTTCTTTCTTATCCGTTATGCGCAAATTGCAAGTTAATACCAGCCCTTACTTACCGGCTCCACAGCACTTTTTATACTTCTTTCCGCTCCCGCACGGGCACGGGTCGTTGCGGCCGATTTTCGGCCCTTCGTGTACCACCGTTTCCACTTTGGCGGGCGCACCGGCCTGTTCGGAACGCAGTTCGGCTTCGTGCTCTTTCATCCACTTTTTCATCTGGCGGATGCTTTTAAAGTCCACGCCGTCTTTTTCCATGCGTTTGGCAATATCGATAAAGCGTTTTTTAATTTCGGGGTCCTTTAACTTTCCCTTAATTATAGCCGGAAGAGAATCCAACTCGCGCTCGATACGCTGCTCAATAGATTCTTTTTTAGCGGGTTTTTCGGACGCAGCGCGGGTAGCGGAGGCGTCTTTTTTCTTAAACGGATTCCAAATCATTTCAAGCTCCTGTACTTATTAGGAAATTAATTTTTCCACAAAATTTTTGATAATTTCCGCTTTTTCAAAATAATGTTTTTCACGCGGAACCACCAAGCGGTTGGGGTGTTTTTCCCAAATTTTTAAGATTTTATCATCTATTTCAAACGCCTGCTGCAAGTTTTCGGTGCGGACGTTGGTGGCCTGGTAGAAATCTTTTTCGGGCGGCGGAGACAAGTGAATGACCGCGTCGTAGCGGGCCAGTTCCGCTTCCAGAGAGCTTTCCATCGCTTCAAAAAAATTCTCCGGTCCGTACGGCCAATAAACGGCACCGTCAATAGAGCCGCGGTCGCACACCATTACTTTGGCATCAGAAGTTCTTTCGGCCAGTTCTTCCAGTTGGTGGACGGTATAGAAAATAATGTTCTGCGCGTGTTCAATATGCACAGG
The DNA here is from genome assembly GCF_051874775.1 of Candidatus Avelusimicrobium sp. Lineage (GTDB taxonomy): Bacteria > Elusimicrobiota > Elusimicrobia > Elusimicrobiales > Elusimicrobiaceae > Avelusimicrobium. The sequence continues at coordinate 6,341 of NZ_JBJEGE010000020.1, read as the reverse complement.
GCTGTTGTCTTTGCGCGGGAATCCGCCGCTGTAAATCAGCGTGGCGGCTTCCTGCACGAGCGCGATTTTGTTGCCGAACGTCTCTTTCAAAATGGAAAGAGCCGTGGTTTTGCCGCCGCTGGGGCCGCCGGTTAAAACGATTTTTTTCATAGGTTATCCTCTAATAATTTTTTCTACAAAATTTTTGATGGCTTCCGCTTTTTCAAAAAAGTGTTCTGTACCGCCGATAATCATACGGTTGGGATGTTTCTCCCAAATTTTTAGAATTCTGCGGTCAATGGCAAAGGCTTCGTCCAAATTTTCCGTACGCACGTGGGTGGACTGGTAAAAAGCCGGATTGGACGGCGGGGACAGGTGAAGTACCGCATCGTAACGGGCTAGTTCCGCGTCCAGCGTGGTGCCCATATGCGCAAAAAACGCTTCCGCGCCGTCGGGCCAATAGACGGCTGCGTCCACGGTGCCGCGGTCGCACACAATCAGCTGGGCGTCGGACGATTTTTCCGCCAAACTTTCCATTTGTTTCGTGGCAAAGAAAATAATGCGCTGGGCCGCTTCAATATGGGGCCGGCTGTTGTCTTTGCGCGGAAATCCGCCGCTGAAAATCAGCGTAGCGGCTTCGCGCACCAGTTCCACTTGCGGGCCGAATGTTTCTTTTAAAACGGAAAGAGCCGTCGTCTTACCGCTGTTGGGACCTCCAGTAAGAGCGATTTTTTTATGCTTCATTGGATTCCTCCGGATCGGCTGGTTGGGATGACTTTTTAGCCGCATCCAATTCCTTTAAGTATAGCACTTTTAATTCTTCAAATTCTTCACGCTTATCTTTGGGTACGTCACGCACTGCGGAATTACGGTTTTTCATCTTTAAAAAGTCTACAAATTGATTCTTTTCTTTAATGCGGAAATCCAAGTGCGGCCCCGTGGAAAGCCCCGTACTGCCTACGTAGCCCACCGTCTGCCCCTGTTTTATTTTTGCGCCGGTCTTTACACCTTTGCCGTAGCTTTTTAAATGGCCGTACATCGTGGTGTATCCGTTGGCGTGCTTCAGTTCCACAAAGTTGCCGAATCCCCCTTTTTTCCCCGCGAATTTGACAGTACCGTCCGCCACCGCCTGCACGGGGGTCCCCATCGGAGCAGCGTAATCGATACCCAAATGCGGGCGGCGAATTTTTAAAATCGGATGCAAGCGCCCGTATGAAAAACGCGACGAAATACGATAATTGCGAAAACTAATAGGCGACTTTAAGAACATTTTTTTGCTCATTTTACCCGTTTCATCGTAAAAATCATCCTCGAAGTAAAACGCGTACGTAGTACCGTACATTCCTTTATAACTGGCGGCTAACAGATCCTGACTGGTAATCTCACCTGATGCGGTATAATTTTCTTCCCATAGAGCAGCGTATTCGTCACCGGTGCGGGTATCGGTATTAAAATCAATCGTCCAAGAAAAAGCATCCGTAAAATCCAAAATAAGCGGAACTTGCAGTCCGTCCGACAGCATCGCATTAAACAGCGAGCTTTCAATGGTTCCCGCGGCAGTTTTTATGCGCGTTTTGATTTCCACGTCACTCACGCCCGCCACCAGCGAGCCTTCCACATTCGCTACATAATACCGTTTGAAACCTTGCGTCAGCACCAAAAGCACAAACTGCCCGCCTTCCACAGATAGCGAATATACATCGTTTTTTTGAAGCTTGCGCGTATCCACCACGGAGGATAATTTGGCGACAATCTGGGCAATATTCTGATTGGAAAGCCCCGCTTCCTGCAACGCTACATAGACGGGTTTCTGCCCAACGGTATATTCCTGTACCGGAATTTCACGTGTGCGCTGGTTTTCACGCTCCAACTCATTTTTATGGTGCGTAATTTGAAGTGCCACCACGGTTGCTACGGCGATGACGGCAAGCGTCAGCACGTAAAACAGGATATCGTGGTAACGGCGGTAATGTTGGTTTACAAACGTTAAAATCCGGTTTTTCATACACAAAATTCGGGGCGGTTTTACCCGCCCCGACAATAACTATTTTTGATCTTTTAAATACGAACAGAGCGCGATGGCGTTAAGCTTTACTTTCGGGTCATCGGCGCGGGACGGTAAAATAACCGGAATTTTCGGTCCCACCAAAACGGCTGCGGCTTCCATACTGTCCCCAAAAAAAGCCAAAGCTTTATAGAGCGGGTTAGCCGCGTCCAAATCCGGCAGCATTAAAATATCGGCGTCGCCAGCTACAGTTTTGCCTTTAATGCCTTTTTCGGCCGCTTTTTCAGCGGAAAGGGAAATGTATAAATCGTATGGACCTTCCACAGTACATCCAGTGATTTTGCCTTCGGCGTTCATTTGCGCGAGGGCGGCGGCGTCCACGGTGGAGGGAATTTTCTCGTTTACTTTTTCCACGGGGCATACGCAGGCCACTTTCGGATTTTCAAGACCGAGTTTGTGCATCGTATTGACCGCGTTTTGAATAATTTTGGCTTTCTGCTCCAAGGTCGGCGCGATGACAACGGCAGAATCGGTTACGGCAAACGGTTTTTTATATTTGGGCGTGCTGAATAAAACAAAGTGTGACAAAAGCGCACCTTCCGGCACCAGATGGGCTTCTTTGTTCAGAATCGCTTTCATATAGTATTTGGTGTCAACGAGGCCTTTAATCAAAAAGTCGCCTTTTCCGGCTAAAATTTGGTCTACGGCCAGTTTGCACATTGTGGGAACGTCGTCGCAATCGATAAATTCGAATTTACATTCGTCAAGTCCGGCTGCGGCCACCATTTCTTTCACGGCAGCAACAGGCCCAATTAAAATTCCGTGGGAAATAAGCCCGTTCTCATCGGCCATTTTAATGGCTTCCAAAGCTTCTTTGTTATTGGCGCCCGGAACGACGACGCGGTTGGATTTGCCTTTTACTTGGTTAATCAAATCCGCAAAACTTGTGAATTTCATTTTTCTTTCTCCTTACTGCTAATGATAAAATAAATTTTATACGTATTCCTGCACAATTTTCGGGTTCATAAGCGCACGGCGCGCCGCTACGCGAAGGGCGTCTTTTTCTTCACTGCCCGGGAACACATACATCGGTGCAATCCACCCCACATAACGGCCAATTTCCTGCGGGATATATTTACTGTGCATCAGCCCGCCGGTAAGCGCGATAAAATCAACTTTACCTTCCAACACCACAGCCATAGAGCCGATATATTTGGAAATTTGATAAATCATCGCATCCTCGGCCAGTTTGGCTTCCTGCCGCGTACAAGTAATCAGCGACCCCGGGCGTTTTTCTCCGGTACGGATAAATTCTTCCAAATCTTTCACGTCGGACGTACCCGTATAGGCTACAAGGCCTCCTTTGCCGCGCAGTTTTAACCGCATATCGCGCAGCGAATACTTGCCCGAAAAACACATCTGCACCAAACCCGAAGACGGCACTCCGCCGCTTCGCTGAGGAGTCATTGGGCCGTCCCCCTCATAGCCGTTATTGACGTCCACCACCTTACCCTTTCGGTGCGCGCCTACTGTAATTCCGCCGCCGCCGTGGCAGACAATGCAGTCCACTTCTTCATACGGCTTTCCCAGCTTATCTGCAATTAAACGCGCCACGCGTTTTTGGCTTAACGCGTGGAAAATGGAAATGCGCGGATTTTCCGGCATACCCGAATAGCGGGCCACAGGCTGCAGTTCGTCAATGACCACAGGGTTGGCAATAAAACTGGGGCATCCGGCATACTGGGCGATTTCCCGCGCCAAAATCCCCCCCAAATTACTGGGGTGGATACCGCCGTAGCGGCCGGATTCCAAATCCCGAATCATTTTATCGTTGACGGCGTATACGCCGCCTTCCACGGAACGGATAAATCCGCCGCGGCCGATGACCGCGTCAATTTCTTTCAGCGGAACTTTATGGTCCAACAGATAATCCAAAATCAGTTTGCGGCGCAGCGGAAGCTGCTCGGTAACGTTTTTGCCCTCGTAAGGCTCCAGATCGGTTAAGGAATAGCGCACGGTAACTTCAAACACGGGCTTTTCGCCCCGATAATAGCCAATATCATCCGAGGTGGAACCCGGATTGATGACGAGAATATTGTAGTCCGCGCGCATAACGGCCCCCTTTGCGTATATTTATATTTTAACAAAATATCAAATCTTTGACTGACCGATTTCCGGTAAAAGCGCGTTAAGTTTATCCGCCAGTTTTTTAAGAAAAAACAACTGATCGCGCGTAAGCGGATGGCGTGAAAGCGCGCCGCGCAAAAAAGCTTTGCGCTGGGAAACCGTCAAATCCGCACGCAAGGCCGCTTTTTGGCATAATGCTTCGGCCGCGGCGATAAAAATTTCCCGTTGTGCGTCCGTGGCGGGAGCTTCTTCTCCGCCCGCACTGCGAAGCGGCTTAAAATCCGGACGGCGGGAAAGCTCGTAACAACACAAAATAACCGCCTGCGCCAAATTAACCGACGGCTGTTTGGCCGAGGTAGGAATATTCAAAACTGCGTCGCACCGTGCAATATCTTCGCCCGAAAGCCCGCTTTTTTCGTTTCCGAACACCAAGGCAGCAAGCCCTTGCGGGACCGTTTGCAGCCGTTCGTTTAAATGCGGCAGAGGCACCACCTCTTGATCCATCCGGCGGTTCCTTATCGCCGTAGAAGCCAGCGAAAAATGCGTATCGGCTAAGGCTTCGTCTAACGTGTCAAACGTACGGGCGTTTTGCAAAATATCACTTACGCCCACCGCGCTGACGGCTTCGCGCCAGACGGGCGCATAGGGTTCTACTACGCGCAGATCGGAAAGACCGAAATTTCCCATTGCCCGCGCCGCGGCCCCGATGTTGTTGGGGTCGCGCGGGCGGACAAGTATAATGCAAAACCGCATCATCTGGACATTGCCTCCCCGATGGATTCGGCAAACGTCGGGTGGGCAAAAATCACTTCTTTAAGCTGGGAAACCGTCATCTTGGCCGCAAGCGCCACGCTTAACACGTGTACCAATTCAGACGCACACGACCCGACCAGCGTTCCACCCAAAATAAGACCGGAAGAAGCGTCCTCAACGATTTCAAAAAATCCTTCCGTTTGCTCCTGCGCCACGGCGCGCCCGTTGGCAAGCAGAAAAGCCCTGTGCGTTTTTATGGGAATACCTTTTGATTCCGCGGCGGATTTGGTAAGCCCCGCTGAAGCAATCTCCGGCGACGTATACACGGCACGCGGAACGGAATTGTTGTCGTAAACAACGGGAACACCACACAAATTGGAAGCTGCCGTTTCCCCTTGCCGCGTGGCGGCGTGGGCCAGCTGAAAAAGTCCGTTTATGTCGCCCACGGCATAAATATTGTTTTTCAGCTGCAGCGTTTGCGGATTGACGCTTACGCCCTTGCGCGTCCATTCTACGCCGATATTTTCCAGTTTAAGTGCACTTAAATCCACCGCACGCCCGATAGCTGCGAGTACAGTTTCAGCCGTTAAAACCTGTCTGTCCGAAAGCGTGATTTGAAATCCGCCGTCCGTATGAACGGCAGCAGACGCGCTAAGCCCCAAATAAAATTTTACGCCGCGTTTGCTAAGCGCTTGAAAGAGCGCGCGCGACGCGCTTTCTTCTTCTGAAGGCAAAATACGCGGCTGCATTTCCACCACAGAAACTTCCACGCCAAGCGCGCTTAATAAATCGGCAAATTCACACCCAATAACGCCGCCGCCTACAATGACCATTGTTTTAGGGAGCAAAGGCATATCAAAGATATTGGAATTATCGTAAATTTGACCCTTCAGCGCGTCAAACGGCGGCGGATAAAATGATTCCGAACCGGCGGCTAAAATCACGCCGTCACACGCGAGGTCGCGTTCGCCGTCTGCGGTTTGTACGGCAACCGTATGTTCATTTTTAAACGACGCCGTCCCTTGAATAACTTCCACTCCTGCTTTTTTGAGCAGCATTCCGACACCTTGCGTCAGCCTGCGCGCGGCGGCTTGCTCTCGGGCTTTGATTTTTTGCCAATCCGGCACACCGGCAAACGCAGGGCTCTCCTCCGTACATAACGCACTTATCCCGCGCGCGGTTTGAAAACGGTGCGCTGCATCCAACAACGATTTGGACGGTATGCACCCGCAATTTAGACATACGCCACCCAGTTTATTTTTTTCAATTAACGTAACTTTTGCACCCAGCGACGCAGCTTTTAAAGCCGCCGGATAACCCGCAGGGCCTCCTCCAATCACTACAATGTTTTTCATATACCCCCCTTTCGCCATACGGCGTTTTGATTATACCTATTGTAGCATTAAAAACGGTATAATAAAAAAATGAAACTCCCCGGGCTCACGCCCGGGGTTTCTTTTCATCCGAACAATTCCAT
>NZ_JBJEGE010000019.1:0-52814 GCF_051874775.1 Candidatus Avelusimicrobium sp. | reverse complement strand
ACTCCTAAACAGCCACGATCGGCCTTGGTTTTTGGAATAGAACGTCCCCTTGCTAGTTAAGGCAATAATTTCATTCCCGACGACTTGCAAATCTTTAAATTGCCCGGCCGTCGTACCTATATAGCGCAATAGCCAGCTGCGGCCCCCGTTGTACGAATACTCAATATGGCACGCGTTTTTGGGACTAATACGCAACATTTCTTTCCCTACTGCAATTATTTGGCTCATTTCTTTTTCTCCTGAAATAATTTTAAAACTTCAATTAAAAAGCTCAACACTACAAGTGACTTCTCAACTACTTTTGTTACAGTTTGTTTCTTCACTAGAAATATCCTCCCTCAGATTATCATCCTACCAAATCTGTGCGACAACTCATTTGTCGGGCTAATTTGTTATGCTATAGGTGACGGACACAAAAAAGGCGGCGCGTTACGTTGAGCCTTTGGAATAACCCACATAACCGCCGCCTGTCCGTCCCATAGGAACGGACTCAAACGATTATTTTGAGGATTCCAAAGTGCCGCCGGCAAATCCGTCAGCTCTGCTTGGCCTCTAGCCAAACTTCCTAAAATAATAAATTGTACAGGGATTTCTCCCTTCACAAATTATAACATTATATTTGGCATCTACGGGGAAAATAGCATATAATAAACCTATGATTAAATCCGCCACTTTACATAAATTTACCCGCATCTTATATCTGCTGAACAAGTTGGATAAAGGCACCGTTACGCTTACGCAGGAAGCGAAAGAACTCGGTTTTTCCACGCGCACCTTACAGCGCGATTTGCGCGAAATAGAACGCGCCGGATTTCCGCTGTGTGAAGCGGCGGCCGGCCGTTACGGTTTTGCGGAAGGGTTTTCTCTAAGCAAAATGCCGTTGTCCGCGCGGGATAAGGCGCTGTTAAGCCTTGTTGGGCAGTTGGCGCAATCTCTCGGCCCCAACTGGCAAGCCAGTTTTAAACGGCTGACCGGCCAGCTTGTACGCCCTGCACTGCAGGAGGTTTATTTCCTTAAAATGCCGCGAATGCGGCACAGCGTTTCGCCCGCCATTTTGGGAACCTTGGAACAGGCTGTTTTAAAACACCGGTACATAGATGTGTATTACACCTCCCAAACCAAACGGGCGTGGAGCTGCGAACTGCGTCCTTTAAAAATCGCGCTGTTTGACGGTTTTTGGTATTTAATTGCGCTAAACAACTGGAACACGTTTATGAAATTTTCCTTGGACCGCATTGAAAAAGTAAATATGCGTTCCAAAACCTTTGTTCCCGTGGATATCAGCGACAAATTGGCCGCTTCGCCCAACATCTGGTTTGATACGGAGCAGAAAATCAACATCCGATTAAAGGTTGCGAAACCGGCGGCCGGCTACTTTAAAGAAGTGGAATTTTTTCCCTATCAAAAGATAGAAAAAGAAAATAAAGACGGCTCTCTCTTGATTTCCTGCCGTACGGCCAATTTTATGCAGGTTCTGCCGCAAATCCAGCGGTGGCTGCCGCATATTCGGGTCGTCGGCCCGTCGGAATTGGAAAAATTGCTGACGGACCAACTAGCCGCTTATCTCAAAAACAAATAATAGTTTATTGGAACAAACGGACAAAATCACCCAGCACCCGAAACACACGATACGGGGCAAACACAAAATACTGTACGAAGCAAATTCCCAAAAAGGAAATTTTAATTTTCGCCGCCGTCTGCGGCGCAATCGTCCTCTTCTTCGTCAAAATCTTCTTCTTCGGCACGTATGTCCGCCGCGAACTGCGCCCACGCTTTAGCGGGAGCTTCAAAATTGATATTTAACCCCGTATTGGAATACGGCCCGAACACTTTATCTTCGCCGGCCAAGATGTTCTGCTCAAGCGTAATTTGCATCTGGAAATCATCCGGACGGTTATACGAAGAGCAGCAGCCGGCGGCTTGCAGCGGATGCATATAGAACGACGCTTTCGGCTCCGGCATTATCCAGTTGTTCTCTTTCCGTTCGGCCAGCGTTTCGGCGATAAAGTCGGACAAATAAATGCTTTCTTCGTCCTTTACGGCCACCAGTTTATCCGCCAAAGCGGGGTTGAAAACAGGCTCGCCCTCGCAGTAAAGCGCGATTTGATACTCCATAAATTCCCCTTCGCTGCCCGGATTGGACCAAATGGTAAGCGGAGAAATTTCCAGTTCCAGATGTCCGTGTTTGCTAAATTTGATTTTTGCCATAATCCAAACTCCTTTAAAATAATAAAATTGATTTGCCTTACCAACCTCCGCCGCCACCGCCGCCCGACCCACCGCCGGAACAGCCGCCTCCGCCAAAACCGGATCTGGAAAATGACGAGTTGGAAGATGACGAGTTGGAAGACGGCGGAACCGACGCCAAACTGATTGCAGACGCCAATGCCGAAAGTTCACCCGCCGCCATCACGGAATACCCCTGTAATTCAAGCACCTGTTTGGCGGCGGCCTCCCCCAATGCGCTTTCAAATGCGTTCCACCATTTATTTTGCACGCCCAGCGCCACGGCATAGGGCAAATAATTACAATAAATCCGAGCGGAGTCCGTCGGGTTGGAAGCGAATACGCGGTTTGTTTCGGCTACTTCCAAATACTCTTTAAATCCTTCAATTTCATCCATTTTTTGCCTGCCTAAGGGCGTATGTACAGCCAGCCGGCGCCCCAACCATTCCCCCGGGACAAGCGTCCCTAAAATCAAAACGGTTTTTAACGCCCCCAACAACCAAAGCATAACGCCCCCAAAGCCTATTAAAGCCGATAAAGACGATTTAAAAATACAGTTTAAAAGGGCACAGGCAAACATTCCAAAAACTATCGCAACGAAAAATACGACAGGGGAATTTGCCAATATCCAAAACAATACCAACAGAACAAAAAACGACGGCAAATGACGCAGCCGAACGCCGCGTACGAAGAAACGTTCTCCGCTCCATTTTTTCAACGCAGAACCTACGGCCGAACTAGCGGCCTGGAACACGGCGGATTCGCTGTTGATCACGGGCACCTTTTGGCGCTTTTCAAATAATGCGTTCAAACACGCGCATTCCTCCGGGGAGAGGAACCCGCTCGTTTCTGCCGCTGTCCGCTCCAACTGAAAGTGCCCATTTTTGGTCTTAACAACACGCACAAAACCTTTTTGCACCAGAGACATAAAAACGACGGAAAGCGTTGAATTGGACCAAGTTCTGCAACAAAAATAGTGCACCTGCGCAGGGGAAAGTCCTTCCGGCGGTTCAAAACGCCGCAAAACGCGGGACTTGGGTTCTTTACCCACCCGCCGGCCAATATAAATATAATAGGCCGCCACAAGCCCCCATGCAAGGATCCCCCAAAGGATTTCCCATCTGTGTTTGTCAAAGAAAGAAAGTTCTTTTATGACGCCTTTATTCCACGCAACGGAAACGGTAAACCCCTCATAGGCCAACAGCGGGCGGGTCGTTTCAAAAAAGAGTTCCCGCACCTGCCGCGCGTGGCGGCCTTTTTCGCCGGCAGCGCCCGTATAGAGCGAAACCCCGCCCGGCACCACCGCCGCCCCCTGCGGCAAAGACAAACGGAAAGACGCGGACTGAATGGGAAATTGCCAATCGTTCCCTGTTACGTTCCAATAAAACTCGTCAAAATCTTTTTGAAAACGCACCGCGCCTTTTACGGTATAAGATAATTCATAAACGTATCTGCCGGGAGGAAGAATCCGGCCGGCATCCCCTATATAAACGGTTTTTTCGGAAGAAGATTTTTTAACCGTATACGGTTCCTCTTTTCCGTCGCGCGACACGGAAACGATCTCATAATCCGACACCCCTTTATAGGGAAGCGTGCGGAAAATCCCGCGCCGGATTTTATCACCGTTGGCCCGCACGGCAATCGTTTCTGTAACTAACACAGAAGCATCCTCTTTGACTACGGCGGAAGAAGAAAGTTGTTCGATTTCCTCCGTAGCCCAAGCCCCCGCAAAAACGGCGGTACAAACACAAAGTATCAAACAAATCAAGAAGCGTTTCATCTTTCTATTATAGTAAATCTGCCTTTTCTTTCCGTTCCTTTTTGATAAAATATAACAAGAGGTCTGTAATGCGTTACATTCTGTATCTTTTTACGATGGGGCTGTTGTTCGTGGGCGGTATGATGGTAGGCAATATGTACCTGCCGGACCGCGCCGCGTCTTTATCGGCGGCGGTATCCGCACCCGAACTGAACAAAACAAATCCCGCCCTGCAACACGCCTCCCGCGAAAACGCACAGCGTAATTTGGCGGCGCTCAGCAGTGCGCTTTCCTCGTGCCCCGTGGTGGTAAACGAGGAAAAAGACCGTTTGATTAACCAGCTCCGGCTGCAGCTAGCGCTTGATGACTTTGAACAAAAGAAAATGAAACTGGAGCTGGAACTGTCTAAAAACAAAGAATCTAACCGCCCGACCTCCGCGCTTACGCAGGCCGCGGTCGACTACAATCAAGCGCGCGCCGCAGCCGAAAAACTGGCGGACGAATTATTCCCCCTGCCCGCCGAAGAACCCGCCGCCGTTACTGACACCACAGATGACAAAAAAGCCCCCGCGCCCGAAAACGCGGAGGCCGCCAAACAATAATTTTGTTAATGGTTATATTTATCCAAAACCGTATGACACGCGGTTTTCTGCTCAACGGCCGTGTGCGGGCAGACGATGCAATCCTCCAACTTACAATCTCTTAAATCGGCTCCGTACGCTACGGAAACATACGGCCCCAACACGCAATTTTCAGCTTTTACACCGTCCTCAATCCAGCAGGGCGGAATAATGGTATTGTTTTGTTCCAACTCCTGCGGAATATGCTGGTGCCGCGTCAGCAGCAGGCGGTTGGTTTGCAGCATTACTTCTACCGTTCCGCAGTCAAACCAGTCATTCATATATACGGGAACAATCTCCTCCCCCCGCTCAAGCAAAACGGATAATGCGTCCGTCAGTTGGATTTCGTTCTTTACCGTCCTTCCGGAACGGATAACCTCTTCCAGCGCGCCAAAAAGTTTAGCGGAATCCAAAAACGAATACGCCCCGATAATCGCCAAGTCGGACTTGGGACGTTCCGGCTTTTCTTCAAATGAAATAATTTTGCCGTCCTTAATTTCCACGATTCCGAAACGCGACGGATCCCCTACCGGTTTAATGCCCACCGCATTTTTTCCGCCGTGGACGAGCGGACGCAAATCCCCGTCCACAATCGTATCTCCCAACAAAATAAAACACGGGCCGGACACCTCGTCTTTTGCCAAATATATGGCGTGCCCTAAGCCTTTGGGTTCGGGCTGCTGTACAAACGCTGCGTCCAGATGGGGATACCGATCGCGCACGAATTCCACAATCGCTTCTTGCTTATATCCCACAATAAACACGACTTTTTGGATACCGCAGCTCTCCACCTGATCCAGAATATGGCCCAAAATGGGTTTGCCCGCCACACTGAGCATCGTTTTGGGAACATACTCCGTATAGGGCAGTAAACGCACGCCTCTTCCGGCGGCAGGGATAATTGCGGTAAATTTACTCATCGTCAAAGGGCTTGACAGGCACGGCCCGTCTCCTTTAAAAGTTCGCGGTACTGGGCCAACTGCGGCGCGTAAATTTCCGCCGCCTGCGCGGGCGTATAGGCGCTGCGGTACGTCCAGTTTTCCTCACCTACGGTGCCGGGCGTATTCACGCGCTCCAGCGTACCGATAATGTCCTGCCACGAAAATAACGTGATGGCGGAATTGGAATCCAGTACGCGGCGCAGAATGGCGCGCTGCGAAGCTGAATCAAACGGAATGTTTCCGTCCGTTTTTTGGGCGGAAATCATTTCCCAGATATTGGCGCGTTCGCGTTGGTCCATTGTTTCCCACCAGCCGCGGACGGTTTCCGTATCGTGCGTAGACGTAGTGGCCAGCGATACAGTGGGATAGTTGCGCGGTTCGCGGTAGTAACCGTTATCCTCCCGCTCCCAACGCAGCACTTTATACCCGGGAATACGCAAATCCGCCAACATACGGCGTACATAATTGGGAATAACGCCCAGATCCTCGCCTATGGGCAGTTTGCCGCGGGCCTCATCAAGCACCATACGCAGGAAATTATATCCACGGTCAATTTGGTTTTGTTCTCCTTCCAAATCAAACGCGCCTTTTGTATCTTCCGGCGCAAAAATGTACGTACGGAAGAACCCGACCAAATGATCCAGCCGGAAAATATCATACAGTTCCGTTACGCGGCGGATTTTGCGCCGCCACAAATCCAAATTATGCCGGTGTTGGTACGGCCAGTTATACGCCGGAAGCCCCCAGCGCTGGCCGCCTTCGGAAAATTGGTCCGCGGGCGCGCCTGTTTCCCAACCGAGCAAATAGTTTTCCCGCTCGGACCACACTTCCGCGCTGTCCAAATTCGTACCGAACGGGATATCCCCAAAAATCAGCACGCCTTTTTCGCGCGCAAACACTTTGGCGCGGCGGAGCTGTTGGTCCAAAATCCACTGTACGTACGAAAAGAAACGGACGTATTCGCTATACTGGGCTTCAAACGCGTCTACGGCCTCTTTTTTAAAGTCGCGCAGTCCTTCCGGCCACTGGGTCCACGTCTGCCACTTATAAAATTCTTTTACGGCGCGGAAAACGGAATAATTGCGCAGCCAGCCGGATTGCGCGGAACAGTACGCCTCAAATGCGAAAAAACGCGCGGAGCGGACGGAAGCCTCGTCGGTTAAAAACCGTTGGTAACCGTACCATAAGGCTTTCAATTTGGCTTGCTTTACTTTAAAAAATGGCGCTTTAGGGGCATTGTGCCATACAGCGATATCCTCTTTCAGCGATTCTACATATGCCCGTCCGCTTTTGCTGGCCCAAACATCTTCCACGGCGGCAATATCGGCATAAACCGGATCCGTGGCAAACGCGCTGAGCGCGGAATACGGACAAGTTTCCAGCGGAGCCGTTTCCTGAAGCGGCAGGATTTGAAGGATTTTTGTCCCTTGCGCGGCAAAAAATTCCGTCCATTCCATTAAAGAGGAAAAATCTCCCACGCCCCAGTCTTTTTCCGTTTTCATCGCAGACAGCGGCATCAAAATTCCGTTTGAACGTCCCGCCAACAGCTGATCCTGTATCGTCATATTATTTCTTTGCAATAGCTTCAATTAAAATTGCGCTGCCTTTGGGCAGCCCTACCACCTGAAGCGTCACGCGGGCGGGCGGATTTTCTTTAAAGAAAGAACCGTACACGTCATTCATTTCGGCAAACTGCGTCAAATCGGTCATATAGACGGTAGTTTTGACAACGTTTTTTAAACCGCATCCAGCTTCTTTTAGGATATTTTCCAAATTTTTTAAAATCAACTCAGTTTGTACGCGAACGTCCCCATTATAAATTTCGCCGGTGACGGGCTCTATAGGCAGCATACCGGACGTAAACACAAACCCGCCGGATTCCACCGCTTGCGAATAAGGCCCGATGGCTTTGGGAGCGCTGGCGGAATTGATAATTTTTTTCATAAATTAAACCTCTCAAATTAAGTTCGGGCGCAGCCCGTTTTTTATATGGTAGCAAGGGCGTAAGCAAGATGTCAAACTCTTTTACACGAGATAAAAAATAAGTTTTTGACCTCTCCCGACAAAAACTGCTATAATAAATTATCAAAGAAATCAGACGTGTCCAAATCAAATAAAAAAGTTGCGCACAAAATTATTTTTTTGATATAATAAATAGGTCGGGTTTAGATGTAATGCGTTTAGGCCCAAGATATTTGAACAGCTTTTAGCGCTCGTAGCTCAGTGGTAGAGCATCCGCCTTTTAAGCGGGGGGCCGTGAGTTCAAGTCTCACCGGGCGCATTTTAATGCCCTCTTCGTCTATCGGTTAGGACGTCGGATTTTCAATCCGAAAAGGGGAGTTCGATTCTCCCAGAGGGCGTTTTTTATTTGCAATTATAGGCATTTACAAGGAAGAGAGAACCGCTCTTCCTTTTTTTGTTATGATAAAAACCTCCGGTTTTGCCGGAGGTTTTTACCTATACAAACTAGCACAGCCCTCTTTATGATTTCCCCTCAAGGCTGTTTTGCAAAATAAAACAACTTTGCACCGGCAGTGTGGCTGACGGAGTTGAAAGCCATTCCTCAGATATGCACGGGGCGGCTTCGCCCCCTAAAAGCGTTTTACGCGGTGGTGGCAATAAGGCTTTTTGCCCGTGCGTTGGTAATAATGCTGATGATACGCTTCCGCCGGCCAGAAATCCCCCGCCCGCGTGATACGCGTTGCCACAGGAAAGCCCTTTTGGCGCAGTTCTTCCACCAGTTGTTCGGCAATTTGTTTTTGATTGGGATTCGTATAAAAAATTTCCGAACGGTATTGTTCGCCCCAATCAGGCCCCTGCCCGCAGAACTGCGTGGGATCGTGGATTTCAAAAAACCGTTTGGCAAGCGTTTGAAACGACACCTGTTTCGGATTAAATACAATACGCACTGCTTCGGCGTGGCCCGTTAAATCGGAACAAACCTCCTCGTAGGTGGGATTGGGCCGGTACCCGCCGGTATATCCGGCCTCTGTACTGACGACTCCTGCCACATCTTTCATTAAATATTCCACTCCCCAAAAACAACCTCCGGCAAAAATGGCCGTCTCTAATTTTTCCTTCGATCCGCCCGACGGTTTAAATGCCAACGAAACGGAATTAACGCAATAGCGCGTATTCTTAGGCGTCAGGCGTTCGCCTTCAAAAACGTGCCCCAAATGTCCGCCGCACTTGGCGCAAACGATTTCGGTCCGTTCGCCGTCCGCATCGGGCACGCGGCGCACGGCGCCTGCAATTTCCGCATCAAAACTGGGCCAGCCGCAGCCGGAATTAAATTTATCCTTACTGTCAAAAAGCGGCGCGCCGCAACGGCGGCACAAATACGTACCCGCCGCTTTATGGCGGTAGTATTTCCCGCTGAAAGGGGCTTCGGTTCCTTTATGCAAAATAACGCGTTGTTCTTCTTCGTTAAGTGGTTTCATATCGTACTCCTTTGGTTTCAGTTTACCCGTTTGACGCAGAAATGGTCAAGCGGAAAAACTGGTTAGAAAAACACGTGCCGAAAAGTTATAATATAGACATTATGAAACCTTTTTTGCTTTTATTTTTAACCGTCTGGCTGAGTGCGTGCAGTGCAATGATTCCATATAAAAACCAAAATCTGGACTATTTGCACGGCATTGAGGAAAATCCGGACGCCTACCGCGGCAAAGTGGTTTCGTTCGGCGGCGAGGTAAAGGGAATTACCGAAGACGCGCGCCGAATGCGCCTGATTATTAAAATAGACGTTCCCTTTTATTATTACGCTACCGGAAAAGATACCCTTTCCTACGAACTTTTGCTGATTTCGTTTGATAAAAAAGGTATGCTGCAGATGACGGGAATCCAAAAAGGAAGCGACGTAAAAGTATTGGCGCGCGTGGCCAATTACGAAACGCGCAAAAATCTGACGGGCAAGCCTATTGCCGTACTTCATTTAATTGCGTTTGCCGTGGCAGACCGCACCCGCGACAGAGATTTTTTCCGTTCGGATCCGCCCTATAAACAGCTGTACGAATCGTGGAAATCGGGGAAATTATTTTATAGCGAACAACCCCAAGAGGTGGAAGCCCGCCACCCTGCCTTGCAACCCAAAACGATGAGCTTTACTCCACGCCCGACCGCCACCCAAGAAAACGCGCCTGCACCGTCAAAAGGGATTGTATACGATGAGGAAGAACCCGCTTTTATCTTACCTCCGGACCCCGAGCCTGTTAAACCCGCACGGACGGAGCCCGCCGAGAAGGGCGAAATGCAGGAGAGTGACAGCGAACAACCTTTGCGAACAGCAGCGCCGGAAACCCCCTCTTTAGAAACAGCGCCTATAAAACAGGCTGACGACACGGAAACCCAGCCGCAAAAGGAAGAAAGCGAAAACAATACAGAAGAACCATATCAATAAGGGTCATCCTGTAGTGTTTTTATACGGGATCTACCGATTTTAAAAAATAAAGTAGATCCCGAGCAGAAACACCTCGGGATGACTTGTTACACAGACTGGATCCTGAAACAAGTTCAGGATGACAGAAAAAAACAACAAACAAACGACGGATTCCGGATTACGACACTCCGGAATGACGACAAGCGATACGACGGATTCCGGATTACGACTCTCCGGAATGACGCGGCAGGACAACACGCGGGAATAACGCCGCAGGACAACACTCCGGAATAACGCCGCAAGGCAACACTCCGGAAGGACAAACAATTCCCGCCATACAATAAACAGGCCGACATGCGATAAACGCTACGCCCCCCGACTTTTAACACAACAAAAACCCCGCCTCAAACGAAGCGGGGTTTAATCTTATGAAATAAGATTAGTTAAGCGCAGCTGGAGCTTTACATTCTCCCGCAGTAGTATCGTCGAGGCCGCTATAGGTGCCGTCGCTGCAACAACCGGCCTTACCACTAGCCAAGGCATCAATACCACAGAAATCAGCGCACAACTCTTTACCATTATCGTTACCAGAGGTGCACAACGTGCCCTGTCCGCCATAATAGCGTGACAAAGAGTACGCATACTGCAAGGCATTGGCACCGGTACGGGTAGCGGTAGCAATACCGGTATTAAGAGCGGTCCCGTCTAATCTGACGATAAAACCGTTTCCGTTGCCGCATTTATTTACGTTGTTAGCGGGGCCAATAGCAGCCGCTTCATCAGCCGTAGGCTGGGTGCCTTTGGTACAGTACGCATTAACCGAATTAGCATTTTTCGGAGTCACGTCCAAGGCTCTGAAATTAGCCGTATAGTTGTTGATCTGCATATATTTGCGCTGCTCGGACTGAGCAATGTTAGCCAACAACTGCACCGCTTCGCTCATGCGGGAGCGTTCGACCGCTTTAAAATACTGCGGCATAGCCATAGCGGCCAAAATGCCGAGGATCAATACGACCACCAGCAATTCAATAAGGGTGAACCCTTTATTATTCATAAAACCTCCTACAGTTTTATATATAAGTTAGGTATGCAGTCCCCACGGGACTACCCTTACAGTTTATAACTAAAAGAAAAAAAAATCAAGCCCTTTTTTAATGCTATTTATTCAAACCTGCGCCCGTCTGCCGTCTACGGGCGCGGATCGGCAGGCAGCTCTTCCGGCGTGTCTACTCCCATAAAATCCGTACACATCAGCACGCTGTCCTCGTGGGTTAAATCCGGAATACAAAACGTGCGGGTATCTTCAAACGGACGGACCAACGTATATTTGTATTTGCCCCAAGCGCCACCCACACGGTCCGCCGTAATAAACCAGTTGCCGCCGTCTAATTCTTCAAACTTGACGGCAAACCCGGGTTTGCGGTCCGCATCATCTAACTCTGCGCCGCCGCGCGTATAGAAAACCGTCCCGTCGGAACTTAAAAAGCCTTTGCCGGAACCGTCCGTATTTATCGGAGAATGAACCTCCACCGGTACGGCATCCAATTTAGGCCAGTATTTGGTGTATTGATGTTTGCTTAGTTTATACCGTTCCTGCGCCGCACGTTCCGTGCCGATCAACACTAAAGCATCAGCCATCCGCATACGTTCTATAAACCGTTGGTAAGACGGCCATCCCACCGCAGCTAAAATAGCAACAATGAGGACTACCACCAATGTTTCTATAAGCGTAAAACCTCTGTTCTTCATCATGCAAACCCCTATATTACAGATTGCCCAGCAACAATACGAACAATCCCAAAAATACGGCGCACAGCAGCAGTTTCGTTATACCCAAGTGTTTTTTCAGGAAAGTGTTGAATCCTTGTGATTCGTATCCCAACAATGCCAGCACAAACACCGCTACAAGCGGCACAATAAACATCAAATTATAAAGTACCAAATAAGATACGGCCCGCACACGGAAAGCCGGATCCTGCATAATCAGCACACAGGTAGGCACATACACCTGCCCTGTACATACCGCTTCCACCAAAGACACGCCAAACCCTACCGCCAAGGCCGCCAACGTCAAGCGCAGGGCGCTTTTGTTTTTGTCGCGCAGGAAAAACCCCATAATTTTATGGATACGCGTTTTTAAGCTAAGCGGCAGCTGCAAGAGCATCCCGTCCGATTTTTTTGTTTTATAGTATACCAAAAAATCATACACGCTAAGTAGAAAAAACAACAAACACAGGCCCGCCGTCAACATATAGAAGCCTTTAATCACGTACGAAAACCCGCGCAAAGCGTATAAGAATTTAAATACGCCAAGGCCCAACAATAAATACGCGCAGAAAACAGCCGCGCAATAGGCCGACCCTACCAAAATAATTTCACGGCGGTTGTACTTATAAACGGTTAAGAAAGAAATAAAGAACACGATTACCGCAAACGCGCACGGATTAATTCCGTCCACAAGTCCCCCGCCGATAATCGCCCAAAACGTGATTTTTTGAAACGCTTTTTCAGGCTCTCCCGCCGCGCACGCCCCGGTACGGACGTCCGTCTTTTCTCCCAGCGCAAGGGCGCGTTCAATAGCAGCCTCGGCATAGGTGCCGATTTCGCTGGGATACCCCATTAAGAAAGTTTTCCCCACCGCAGCAGCCGGATAGCCTAGGCCTTCCGTAAAACCGTACGCTTTGGCGGTTTCCATAAAAATCAGGTGGTTGCCGTCCGCAGATAAATCGTACTCCGTAAAATGAACGGAGTCTTTATATTTTTCTTTTAGCTGCGGCCAGTATTCGCGTTTTAATTTGTTACAATGCACACAGCTCGGGCTGACAAACAGCGCAAATTCCACTTTCGGCGCGTTTTGCGCAAATCCGGCCGCCGAAAACAAAAAGAAAGATATTAAAGCAAACCATTTTTTCATTTTCTAAAATTCCTTATAAGCTCATAAATTTGGAAATACCGCCCATTACCATATCCACAGACATTAACACCAAAATCATACCCGTCAAGCGTTCAATAGCCGTCAACCCGCGCTTGCCCAAGAGATTGCTGATAGGGAAAGAGGACATCAAAATTACCGAGTTAATAAGCGACGCCACCACCACCGCGCCCAGCGTAATAAATTTATTGGACTGCTGCGCGGCCGTAATCATCACCATAGAAAGCGCGGCCGGCCCCGCCACCAGCGGAATGGCCAGCGGCACGACGAACGGCTCGTCCTCTTTCGGATCACTCTTGGTTTCTTCTTCCCCGCCGAACACGAGTTTAATAGAAATAATAAACAAAATAATCCCGCCCGCAATACTCAGCGAATACTCCTGAATACCAAACGCTTTTAAGAACCACTTTCCCAAAAACAAGAATGCCACCATAATCACAAGCGCAATCGCCAGTTCGCGGAACAGCACCACTTTACGGCGTTCGGGAGACACCTTTTTCAGTGCGGCGATAAACAACGGGATATTTCCAAACCCGTCCATAACAAGCGCCAGCGTGATAACGGAAGAAATAAACGAATCCATACCATAAACTCCTTGGAAACGCGCCAGCAGGGCGCGTAATACGAAAAAACGAGGGATTTCCTTTTTATAGTATAGCAAATAATGAGCCTTACGGCCCGCCCGCCGCGCGCGGACCCAAAATTCCGCAAGAAGCGTAAATATAGTCCGTTTTTTTAGTAAGATATATACTATGTTGAGCGAACACAGAAACAATGTTTTAAACATTATTAAATGGTTTTTTTTAGCCACGGGCGTGGGGTGCGTCATCGGCGTTTTTGACGCCGCATTTTTAAAAGCGTTGGACGCGTCTATTGCGCTGCGCAACCAAGTGCCGCTTTTCTATTTGGGGCTGCCGTTTGCGCTGTATTTGGTGGCAGTATTGTCGCGCCAAATCGCCAAGAAAGACAAGGATTTCTCCACCGACGCCGTCCTCCACAAAATAAACGCTTACGAGAGTATTTCCCTCGTATCCGTAATCAAAGGGTTTGTGCTGTCCATCGTTACAATGGCCACGGGCGGTTCCGCCGGTAAAGAAGCCCCTTGCGCCGATACGGGGGCGGGAGTGTCGGCCGTACTCGCCAAAATACTGTGTATGAATCCCGCCGACCGCCGGAAAATGATGATCTGCGGCGTAAGCGCGGGGTTTGCGGGTGTGTTCGGCGTGCCGATATCGGGCGCGCTCTTTGGGTTGGAAGTATTGTGGGTGGGGCATATTTTCTATGAGGTAATGTTCCCCGCCTTGGTGGCCGGCATTACGGCGTTTCAGGTAACGTCTTATTTAGGCGTAAATTATATCTATCATCCCATTCATTTCGTACCCGTATTTTCGGAACAGTTTTTTTTAAAGATGATTATTTCCGGAATGTTCTTTGGGCTCGTCGCACTGTTATTTATTGAAATCATCAAATTTATGCGCGTGGTTTTCCGCTATATTGCACTGCGCACGCGAATGTTTTGGGCGTGCTTTATCGGGGGGCTGGTGCTGATCGCGGTCGGACATTTTATTTCGCCCTTATACTTGGGTCTCGGCGCTGCGGGAATTGACGGGCCGCTAAGCGGCCAGCCGCTGGATTCCCCTTTCGGATTTCTGTATAAGATGATTACCACTGCCGTTACCTTTGCCGCGGGCGGAATCGGCGGAATTGTAACACCGATTTTCTTTGTAGGTGCGCAGGCGGGGGCGATGCTGGCCGATTTTATGAATGTGGATCCGGCAACGCTGGCTGCGCTGGGGCTTGTAGCCGTATTGGCCGGAGCTGCCAACACGCCGCTGGCCGCCAGCATTATGGCGATAGAACTCTTCGGCCCCGCCATTGCGCCGTATGCTACGGTGGCGTGCGTGATCAGCTTTTTGGTAACGGGACAGCAGAGCGTGTATCCCAGCCAGCGAATCTCGTGGGACAGCGGCAAAGATTTGGAAAGTGCGCCGCGGGCCGAGTCCGCCAAATTCGGCCGCCGAGCCTCGGACCGGCAGAGCAAAATCCGCGCGCGCAAGACTCTCCTCAAAAAAGCGTTTAAAGAAATGACGCGCCACCTCATCCCCAACGCCAAAAATTTTGACGAAAAGAAATAAAGCAAGAACGGGCAGACAAATCATTTCTGCCCGTTCTGCCAATGATAGAAGTTAAGTACAGACGTTAATAAAGCGGAATGTTGTACTCTTTGGCTAGTTGGTTATACCGGTCAATCACTTTCCGGACAAACTTCCGTTTCTCAATATAGCTGCCAGGAAAGAAACCGCTCTTAAAACCGGCAATTACAATATTCTTTAGTTCTTTAGGCGAAAGTTTGATGTTTTTAACTAGCAGTTCCATTTCTTTCGTAACGGTGGTATTGGAAACAAGGCGGTTATCTGTGTTAATGCTGACGGGCAGCCCAAAGCGGATCATCTCTTTAATCGGATGGTCTTTAACGGACTTAATTTCCGGCAGCGTCTGCAAATTGCTCGTCAGACAAACCTCAATACCAATGCGCTCGCTGGCAATATAATTAGCGAGCGACTCCACATACCCCTGTTTGTCTTTTACTTTTTTATCTTTAATCATATCCGCCGCAAACAGGTGCGTGCCGTGGCCGATACGGTTAGCGTAGCAGTCGGTAATCGCCTGAAAAATGGATTCCGGCCCGTACGCTTCGCCGGAGTGGACGGTTTTGCGGATAAAATGTTTATGCACGTAGCGGTACGCGTCCAGATGGTCGGCAGCGGGATAGCCCGCCTCTTCACCGGCGAGGTCAAACCCTACGACGGGCAGTTTTTCCTCTTTCGCCAGTTTTACCACCATGCGCGCCAGTTCCAGCGAGCCGATGCCGAAAATTTCGCTCCGGTCCGACTGCGAAAGCGCGTTAATCAGCGTCGCATAATACGGCGACATAAATTTGTTGAAATTGCGCATCGCACACGCAATAATGCCGAAGTAAAATTCCAAATCTTCCCCTTTTTTTACGGCGGCGGAAGCGTTGTGTTCGTGCTGTGCGCGTTCAAGCCCGCGCACTACGGCACGCACGGCTTCCTGCGCGGAGAGTTTTTCGTTCGCGTGCAGCTGCGGCGCAAAGCGCACTTCCATATACCGCACGCCTTCGGCGATGGCATCCTGCCCCAGCTCATACGCCACCCGTTCAATATTTTCCGCGTTTTGCATTACCGCGCCGGTATAAGAAAACCCTTTTAAATACTCCACCAAAGAGGAGTATTTGTCTTTAAACACTTTTTGACGAAGGCCTTTTTCGGTATACGCGGGAAGATCCACGCCTTCTTTTTTAGCCAGCTCAATCAGCGTGGAAAGCCGCAAAGAGCCGTCCAAATGGACGTGCAAATCGGCTTTCGGGATACGGCGTAAAAATTCGGCGGGTATTTTCATCATTTATTTTTTCTCCACTTGCTGGCCTTGCGGCGTATCTTTTACAAGATATCCGGCTTGGGCGAGCGCGTCGCGCAGTTCATCGGATTTTTTCCAGTCTTTGGCTTTGCGCGCGGCGGCGCGGGCGTCCAAAAGCGATTGTATGTCCGCCGGAATATCGGCCTTGGGCGCTTCTTCTTCCCGAAACAAATCAAGTGCCAAAATAGAATCGGCAAACGTCAAAAAATCCAGTTTTTCATCGGCGGACAGTTCCGCGCTGCGTACCGCTTCCCACGTTAAAGCAAGCGCTTTAGGAGCGTTTAAATCGTCCTCCATCGCGGCGGTAAATTTGTCTTTCCACGTTTTGCTTTTTTCCGTTTCCGCGGGAGCAGCGGCATCCTTTTTGACCTGCACGCACAGCGCGCGCAAATTTTTAAGGCTCTTGGCCGCCGAATCCATACTTTCGTACGAAAACTCGAGCTGCGTGCGGTAGTGCGCGCCCAAGCACAAATAGCGGTAAGCGAGCGGCTCGTACCCTTTTTCTTTCAGCACGTCCAGGGTTACAAACGTACCGCCGGACTTAGACATTTTACCCGAACGCAAAATCAAAAATTCGCCGTGCACCCAGTAATTGACATATTTATTACCGGTGGCGGCTTCGCTCTGGGCGATTTCGTTAGTATGGTGAATGGTAACGTGGTCAATCCCGCCGCAGTGGATGTCAAGCGTACTACCCAAATACTTCATCGCCATTGCGGAACATTCAACGTGCCACCCGGGGAAACCGACGCCCCACGGGCTGTCCCATTCCATTTGGCGTTTTTTGTCTTTGGGCGAAAATTTCCACAGCGCGAAATCGGTCGGGTTGCGTTTTTCGTCGCTCATTTCTACGCGCGCACCGCCCTGCAAACCGCTGATGCGGGCGTGGCCGACAAGCGCGTCGTAACGGTCGAATTTGGACGTATCGTAATAAATGCCGTCGGAAGTGCGGTAGGTGTAACCTTTGTCCTCCAAGGTTTTGACCAGCGCAATCATTTCTTTAATATGCTGCGTCGCGCGGCTGACGACCGTCGGGCGCGTGCAGTGGAGCGCGTCATAATCGGCCCAAAATTTTTCTTCGTAGAATTTGGCGATATCCCACGCGCTTTTGCCTTCGCGCGCCGCGCCGAGTTCCATTTTGTCTTCGCCGTCATCGGCGTCGGAGACCAAGTGCCCCACGTCGGTCACGTTCATCACGTGCGTCAGCGGATGACGCAGGCGGATCGTGCGGGACAGCAAATCTTCAAAAATATACGTGCGCAAATTACCGATGTGCGCAAAATTGTACACCGTCGGTCCGCAGCAGTACATCGTTACGTTTTGCGGATTTTGCGGAATAAATTCGTCTTTTTTTCGGGTGGCGGTATTATACAAATACATATCAGTTAGCCTCTTTGCTCAGTTCCAGATATTGGGTACGGATTTCGTTAAAAAACAGCGTGCAGGTGGCCTGCCCTACATCGTTAGCAGAGCGTTCGCTTAACTTACAGCTTACTTCTACATCGGACAGCGGATTGACGGCCCCCACCCCGCTCATCGCGTACGTAAAACCGGAAGGGCGGTAGGTACGCAGCGCTTTGGCATATCCCCGTTCCATCGCTTTTTGGAAAACAGCCATTTCCTTGCGCGACGCGGACGGCCCCAGTTTAAATTTACGCGCGGCCACGGGCACCACTACGTCGCCGTAATTGCCGTAAGTGCCGGCCATATTTTCAGACGTAAAATCTTCATCCTCCCCAAGCGGGGTTTCTTCGCCGGAAACGGGCGGCTCCGTCTGTTCTTCCGACACAGAAGGCTGTTCCGTCGGAAAGGGAGACGAAAACTCGTAATACGCTTCATTTCCGCGGTAACGCGAATAATCAATCCCCTGCGTTACGCGTTTGCGGGAACGGAAGTCCGTGCTGCTACAAGCACACACCAAAATGGCCAGAAATAAAGAAACGATGATACGAATTTTCATACACACTCCTATTGCATAATTTTTACGGTCGCCACGGCGTGGCACATTGCCGCTTCCCCGCGGCCTATTTCGCCCACGTGTTCGTGGCTTTTCGATTTAAAGCTGACGCTTTCCACAGGCATTTCAAATACTGCCGCAAGCGACTGGCGCACCGCGTCGTAATGCGGTTTGATTTTGGGTTCCTGCGTGATGACCGTCGCGTCGATATGCACGATTTCGGCCTTGTGCGCGCGGACGATCTCCAACACTTTTTTGGCAATCGTCACGCTGGAAATTCCTTTAATGGATTCGTCCGTCGGCGGGAACAAAATGCCGATTTCCCCTGCACAAAGCGCGCCCAAAACGGCGTCGCACAGGGCGTGGAGGACAAGGTCCCCGTCGCTATGGCCCAAGAAGCCTTTCGTATGCGGAATTTCCGTTCCGCCCAAATACAGTTTCCGCCCCGCTTCCAAGCGGTGCAGATCAAAACCAAATCCCGTGCGGTATTGTACGTTTTCGCTCACCAAAGCCTCCGCAAAAGTTAAATCTTCCGGCGTGGTAATTTTATTGTTTTTATAGTCGGACGGCACCACGCGCACTTTCACGCCCGTTTTTTCCACCAGTTGAGATTCATCGGTGGCGTCTTTCTCATCACCGAATTTAGCTAGGGCCTCCGCCAATACTTCCCGACGGTAACACTGCGGCGTTTGTGCCGCCTGCAAAACGGAACGGTCCAAGGTTTTTTCCACCGCGCCGTCTTTACAAATTTTTATGGTATCCTTAACAGGCACGGCAAGCACCGCCGCCCCGTGCTCGGCCGCTTCGGTCAAACACGCTTCTATATGTACGGGCGATACAAGCGGTCTTGCTCCGTCGTGCACAGCTACGGTTCGGGCGGACGGATCCGTCAGCGCAAACCCGTTTTTGACAGATTCCAATCGGGTGTCCCCCGCATCCGCATAAACTAAATCCGGAAAATACGCGTTTAGAACAGCGCGGTTTTCTTCCGGAGTCACCACCACAATTTGGCGCACAGACGGCGCATTTTTAAATGCTTCTACCGTACGGACAAGAACGGGCTTTCCGCCCAAAGGCAACATTTGCTTAGGCCGGCCCATACGCGTGCCGCTTCCGCCCGCAACGATTACCACTGACGAAAAACCCGTCTTTTGTTTCATAAAAATTTTATTTAATCTGCGCAAAAATCATCCGGCCGGACGGCGTTTGTAAAATAGAATATACGGATACCTCCGCCCGTTTGCCAATATACTTGCGTCCATCTTCCACAACAACCATCGTCCCGTCATCCAGGTAACCGATTCCCTGCTCTTTTTCTTTTCCGTCTTTCATAATAAACAGCGACATCGTTTCCCCAGGCAGTACCACAGGTTTTAAAGCCGTAGCCAAATCGGCTACATTCAATGCTACCACATTATACAAAGCAGCAACTTTATTTACGTTAAAATCAAGCGTTACTACTTCCGCATCCAAGCTTTTGGCCAGTTTTACCACGCGCTCTTCCATCGTGTCGGCCTTGGGCGCTTTATTGGTAATGCGGACAGCCACTTCGGTAAGCTCCTGCAAGCGCGAGGCCACATCCAACCCTCGGCGGCCCTTGGCACGAACCAACGGATCTTTGGAATCAGCCATTTTGTTTAATTCTTCAAGCACAAATACAGGCAGTACAATAACGCCGGAGAGAAAATTAATTTCGCACAAGTCGACGATGCGTCCGTCCATAAGAGCGGTAACGTCGGCTACTTTTAAATGGCTGCCCGTATAGGAAAGTCCTTCCAAATCGCGCGATTTAAACAAACTGGCCAGTACGCCAAAAACAATCAAACCGATTTGAATTTTATGCGCGTGCAACGTCCAAAAGTTCATCATATCGCGCGTAGCCAAATGAGCCATTCCATAGTCAAACAGCACAAATAATAGATATCCCAACAGTACGCCGGAACACGCAATCATCAGTTTAATCAGGCGCAGACGTTTAAACAATACTTCGCCCGCCACCAACAGCGCGCCGCACAGCAGCCCGCCTAAAATAGTCATCCAATCTTGTCTGATATAAGTATAGGTAAGAAAAGGAAACGCCACTAACGTGGAAATACGAAAAAGCCAAATAGGCATAAATCCTCCAAAAATATAGGGAAAATTCCCCCGATTAAGACTCGTTATATTTTACCACTTTACGAGGGTTTTTGCAGGTTTTGTTTCGGCGGAAAAGTCTGGATACGTCCGTTTGAAGAGCGCAGCTTAGGGCCGCGCGTTGCGCGCGGCGCATTTTTCAGCGCAGTTTAAGCGTCAAATCGCTCAAATCCGCAAGCTCTACAAGCGTCATTTTGGAAAGTTTTTCTTTTTCCGGTTTAGTAACAGCGGCGGAGTAGGCCTTTTTAAAGCCGAGCCGTTGGGCTTCCTCCAGTCTGCGGTCGATAAGCGGCACTTTGGCGGCCTGCCCCAAGATACCAACTTCAGCCATAAACACGCTGTCGGGCGCGAGCGGAATTTCTTTGCACGAACTGATTACCGCCGCGCACACGGCCAAATCTAATGCGGGATCTTTTAGTTTGACACCACCGGCCAAACTAACGAAAATATCTTTATTATCAAGCGGCAGCCCCGTATGTTTTTCAAGCGCGGCAAACAGCATTAAACAACGGTTTAAATCCACACCGGTTGATACACGGCGCGGGAACGGATAGCGCGTGGGAGAAACTAGCGCCTGCACTTCCGTTAGAATCGGACGGGAGCCTTCCAACGCCAAAGAATACGCGCGGCCTTTTAACGCGCGGTCACGCGAGGTTTGCGCAAAGTATTCGCTGGCGTTTTCCACCGACTCAAGGCCGTGGCCCGTCATTTTAAACAGACCAATTTCCCCCGTGGATCCGAAACGGTTTTTATGCGGACGCAAGAGGCGCAGCACGTTGTCCTTTTCCGTATCGAAATATAGCACGCAGTCCACCATATGTTCCAAAATTTTCGGGCCAGCCAGTTCGCCGTCTTTCGTTACGTGCCCGAGCACAAACGTAATGATCCCCTTAGGTTTGCACAGACGGACGAGTTCGCTGGTACATTCGCGCACCTGCGCCACGGTTCCGGCAGAGGACGTAAACTCCGGATGGTAGACGGTTTGAATGGAATCCAAAATCAGCACATCGGGATTTACGTTTTGCACAGACTCCACGATTTTTTGCACGTCCGTTTCGCAATGTAAAAAGATATTGTCGCCTTTTACGCCCAACCGAGCAGCGCGGCCGGAAATCTGGCTAATGCTTTCTTCGCCGGAGATATATAATACTTTTAAATTTTTGGAAAGTTCCGCCGCCACCTGCAGCATTAAAGTCGATTTGCCAATCCCAGGGGCGCCCGCCAATAAGGAGAGTTGTCCCTTAACAAGCCCTCCGCCGAGCAGACGGTCAAACTCGGAGATATGAGTTTCAATGCGGGGCTCTTTGACGGCTTTGCTTTCGGAAAGTTTAACGATTTCGGACGAAAAGTCCGTAAAACTGCGCGTGCGTGCGGGAGCTTTTTTACTCTCCTGCTGTTTAACTTCTTCCACAAGCGAGTTCCACTCCCCGCAGTCGGGGCATTTGCCCGCCCATTTGGGGGCTTCGTAACCGCATTTCTGACAGACAAAAACCGTTTTAAATTTCATACCTATTTGGTTCCCGCCACGGCTGCCAAACCGAAGAAGGACGCAATGTCCTGATCGTTAAACGAGATGTTGGCCTTAACGGCAAAATCGTTGGTTTCCAACACGTCGCGGCCCCACGCACCTACGGAGAAGAAGCGGTTAAAGCGGAAATCCACCCCGTACGACAAATTGGGCTTATCAAACAGACGTCCGTTAATGACGCGGTCGCGCCCCCAGTCGGAAAATTCTCCAGTAAACGTAAAGCGGTCTAAAAACTCTTTATTGTAAAACGGTTTAAGTTCCAGCGCCACGCCGCCGGCACCGCGGATTAAACCGGCGGAAACGGCTGCCCATTTGTTATAGAGACCGAAGCGGACGTCGAACTTGTTTTTTTCCAAATAATCTTTGGAATCCAACTTGTCGTCCTCGTTGCCGATGTTGGAAATCCCCGCGCGGTAGAACGTGTAGCCGCTAGACGGGAAAATTTCAAGCGCGAGATCGCTGACAGCAAGACCGGAATCCGGCATATAGAAAAAATCGTAATCCCAATACACGTGGAAACGGCTCATTTTACCCACAAAGGTTTTGACTTCGCTCATCGTTTCTTTTAAACTGGTCACGCTTTCTTTTACGTCTTGTTTCATCTGTTCGTCTTTCATCAGCCCGCCGATAACGCCCTGCCCCTGTTCAATGCCGGCCAACAGCGCGTCCAAGCGTTCGGTTAAGTCATCCAAGTTCCGCGCAGATCGGGTTAAGTACGGTTTCATAGCGGCCACAAGCTGGTTCAAATTGGCGGAAAGCTGGCGGACTTCGGTCATCGTTTGGTTCAGCCGGTCGCCAAACGCACCCTGATTATTGACGCTGTCCACAAATTCTTTAATGCTCGACATCGTTTGGGTAATCATCGCATCCATAGGCAGTTCGTTTACGCCGTCAATGTATGCGCCGGATTTATAGGCAGCAAGCATCGTATTGCCCTGTTCCACTTTTAAATATTTGGATCCGATAATACCGGTCATCACTACGGAAAACCGCGCACCGGTGTAAATAGCGACGCCTTCGTTGATTTGGGCAACAACGATAACGTCCCCGTTTTCAATTTTGATCTGTTTTACTTTTCCTACTTCCACGCCCGACAGTTTAACAGGCGCGCGGACGGGCAGACCGGAAACGTCGGCGAATTTAATGTTCAAATCGTACGAACGCGTGACGGAAAATCCGCCTAAAAAATACAACGAGAAGCCGAATACAATAAGTCCCAATACAGTAAAAATACCCAATTTGGTTTCTGGTTTCATAATAGTATCCCTTATGTTAAAATAAAAAATCTTTCCTTTGCCGCAGCCCTTAGAACCGCCTTGATTTTTACGCCACTCTACAACGGTATTTCCCGATATTTTTGTGGAAAGTTTAGATTTTCTTTACGATGAAGCGTATTTAAAAATACGCAAGTAAATAAAAACAAGTTTCCACCAATAACGTCAGACTGCGCTCTGATTTTTAATGTTTTTGTGGCGGTTTTTGCATTTTCTTTGCGGAGAAGCGTATTAAAAATACGCGAGCAAGCAAAAAAATGAAAAAGAGCCCAAAAACGCTTAAAAATCAATCTTTTTTTAATTTCATTTGGATAGGCCCGTGACTGCTGCCCTCCACAAACTGCTTTACATACGGGTTGTCCGTTTTTCTGAATTCTTCGGGTGTACCGTAAAGTAAAATTTTTCCTTCGTACAAAAAAGCGATGTAATCCGAAATTTTAAAGGCGGAGTGCATATCGTGCGTGATAACCACCGACGTCACGCCGAGCTTGGATTTTAAATCAATAATCAAATCGCTGATAATGTCGGACATAATCGGGTCCAAGCCGGTAGTAGGCTCATCGTATAAAATCACTTTGGGGTTTACGGCCAGCACGCGCGCGAGTGAAACGCGCTTTTTCATACCGCCGGAAAGTTCGCTGGGGTTTAAATTTTCCACATCTTTTAATCCGACGAGCGCCAGTTTCTCTTTAATGATTTTGGGATATTCGCTTAGCGGCGTATCGGTTAAGTATTTCAGCCCAAACGCGACGTTTTCCCCCACGCTCATCGAGTCAAAAAGCGCCCCTTCCTGAAACAAATAGCCGAAATGGCGGCGTATGGCGGCGAGTTTGATTTCGCTGCGGATTTTCGTGATGTCTTTTCCGTCTACAAGGATTTCCCCGCTCGTGGCGTCCTCCAGCCGGATTAAGCACTTGATAAGCGTACTTTTGCCGGAACCGGAGCCGCCCAAAATACAGGTGGTTTTTCCTTCTTCAATCGTCAAGTTTACCCCGCGCAGCACTTCTTTGGGGCCGAAACTCTTTTTAAGATCCACGATTTTAATCATATTAAATCCCAAACGCCGTCAAAATGGCGGTTAAAAAATAGTCCAGCACTAAAATAAGTACAATCGTTGTTACAACAGCGCCGGTAGTGGACTTTCCCACCCCTTCTGCGCCGCCGCGCGTACTGACTCCTTTATAGCAGCATACCACCGCCACCATAAATGCAAAAATAAACGATTTGATAAATCCGTGCAGAAAATCGTTCACATCCATAAAAGACGTGATGTCCGTTATATACACTTCCCCCGGGACGCCCAGCGCATACGCAGCTACCAAATACCCGCCCAGTACGCCGAATAAATTGGAAAACAGCGTGAGAACGGGCATCGTCAAAAGAAACCCAAACATACGCGGAAGTACCAAATAGCGGATAGGGTTAGTGCCTAACGTATAAAGCGCGTCAATCTGTTCCGTAACGGCCATCGTACCGATTTGTGCCGTGACCGCCGCCCCCGCACGGCCGGAAACCACCACCGCCGTCAGCACGGGGCCCAACTCGCGGATCAGCGAAAACGTAACAATCGTGCCTACAAAAATCGGTTCGCCAAAAATATTTCCAATCGTATTACCCGCCTGAAGCGCAAGCACCATTCCCGTAAACAAACTCGTCAGCGCCGTTACGCCCAAAGATTCCACACCGATAGTTACGCTCTGCTGCGCCGCCTGATGAAATTCAAAACGCGAATGGGTAAACCAGAATACGGACGAACGCACCATATCGGCCGCGCCGCCCACTTGGTCAAACATACGGGTCATAAATGTTCCGATCGCAGTAAACATTATTCTTTATAAATCCTCGGTACGCGCTGCATAAGAAGCGTACACAGTTCGTAATCAATCGTTCCGGCCTTCTCCGCAAGTTCCGCCCAAGAGATTTCTTCATCCCCCTGACGGCCAGCTAACACCGCTTCATCACCGACGGACACCTCCGGCCCGTCCGTGATATCCACCATCATCATATCCATCGTCACGTTGCCCAGCACGCGGCGCCGTTTACCTTTAATCAGCACGTCGGCTTTGTTGGAAAGCGCGCGCAAATATCCGTCTCCGTACCCGACGGGCAGCGTAGCCACCTTCATCGGTTTTTGGGTAATAAAACTGCGCCCGTAACTGATACTGCTGCCGGCGGGAACGTCTTTTACGTACACGACCCGCGTTTTGAAAGACATTACGGGTTCGTACCCCGCTTCCAATCCAAACGCCGCGTGGCCCGGGCGTACCATATCGTAAAAGATATCCGTCCGTGCCGCAATGGCGGGGGAAGCCGCAAGGTGTATGTGGTTAATGTGAATCCCGTGGAGTCGGACATTGGTCAGCGTATCGCGGAAATAGCCTATCTGTTCTTCGGTAAACGCCGGATCCGTATCCGCACTGGAGAGGTGGGAATACAAACCGTCCAAAATGACGTGCGGGTTTTTGGCAAGCGTTTCAATGATGCCAAATACGTTGGCGCGGCGGGTGCCGATACGGCCCATTCCCGTATCCTGTTTAACGTGACAGAGCGCTTTTTTACCCACCTTGGCGGAGATGTTGCACACTGCGTCCGCCGCGGCCTGGCTGGCGATAGTTATCGCCAAATCATTTTTAATGGCGTATTCAAACGCCTCAAACGGATAAATGCTTCCCAGCACCAGTATAGGCAGTGTAACCCCTGCTTCGCGCAGTGTAAGGCCCTCTTCTACCGATGCCACACCAAAAAAATCGCACAAGTTATTTTTTTGCAAAAAAAGCCCCACGGGAACGGCGCCGTGACCGTAAGCGTTGGCTTTTAAGAGCGTTAAAATCTTGACATTCCCCACCCGCTCGCGCACGTTGTGCAGGTTGCGGGCCATCTTTTTTAAATCCACTTCGGCAATAGTGGGGCGTAAAATCGGTATTTGCATAATTACTCCGGAATCATTTGAGTATCACCGCCCATATTCTGAGCGACTTCCATATTTTCCGGCGCAGGGTTAGTGAACAACGCAAATTCGCTGAAAAAGGCAAGATCCACGTCGCCTACCGGCCCGTTGCGTTGTTTGGCGATAATCAATGTGGCCTGACGCTCTATGGCCTTCCGTTCGGGACCTTCCGGTTTATAATAAGCTTCCCTGTGAATTAACGCCACCACATCGGCGTCTTGTTCGATGGAGCCGGATTCGCGCAAATCCGATAACTGCGGGCGGTTTCCAGCCCGTCCCTTATCCTCGTTTTTACGGCTCAGCTGCGAAAGCGCAAGCACCGGCACATTAAGCGTACGCGCCAAATCTTTAAGCATACGGGAAATTTCGGACACTTCCTGTTGGCGGCTTTCCACGCGGCGTTCTCCGCCGCGGATTAATTGCAAATAGTCGATAACGATAAGTCCCAATTCTTTTCCCTGCTTTTTCAGTTCCGAGGCCAACCGGCGAGAACGCATACGCAATTCAGTAATGGAAATGCCGGACGTATCGTCAATAAAGAAAGGTGCGGAAGCCAACTCTCCCATTGCCCGCATTAGATCCGGCCATTTACCACGTTCCAAATATCCTCTTCGCAATTGATGAATTTCAACCTGCGCGGCGGCCCCCAACATACGTTCAAAAATACTGTGCCGGTTCATTTCCAGCGAGAAAAAAGCCACCGGTATACCGCACCGGACACAGGCATAATGGGCCATATTTAAAGCTAAGGCTGTTTTCCCCTGACTGGGGCGCGCGCCCAGAATAATTAAATCCGATTTACGAAATCCGCCCGTTTTTTCGTCAAATTTAGATAATCCGGTAGGCACACCCTGAATAGCGTTTTTATTTTTAATTGCATTTTCCAAAATTTCCATTACTTCCGGCGCGAGGTCTTTTGAGGCCACAAAGCCGGATAGTTTTTGTTTTTGGCTGAGTTTATAAATTTGGTCGGCGGCGGAGTCAATTAACGTCTGCGGATCGTCGTCTTCCTCTTTATAGCAGCGTTGG
Organism: Candidatus Avelusimicrobium sp.; assembly: GCF_051874775.1. Classification (GTDB taxonomy): domain Bacteria; phylum Elusimicrobiota; class Elusimicrobia; order Elusimicrobiales; family Elusimicrobiaceae; genus Avelusimicrobium. The sequence continues at coordinate 25,652 of NZ_JBJEGE010000019.1, read as the reverse complement.
ACAAGGCCCGTAGCGGTACGGATTAAATCGCGCACGACGAATTTTTTGTACACGATTTCCGCATAGTGCTTTACGTGCGCCGCAGTGGCCACTTTGTCCACAAGCTGCGTGAGGTAAATTTCCCCGCCCAGTTGAGCAAGTAAATTATTTCGTTTTAACTCTTCGCAAAGCGTAACGATATCAATCGCCTGACTGCGATCCACCAAATTTTTCATCGCGGCGAAGATTTTCTGGTGCGCTTCTTTATAAAAATGTTCGGGTTTTAAAATTTCAAACGCGGTTTCCACCGCTTCCGCATCCAGCAGCATAGAGCCCAATACAGCCATTTCCGCGTCTATTGCCTGCGGGGGGATGCGTTCTTCCAGTAATTTGTTCGCCATAAAAAATCCTTAAAATAAAAATCGGGACGGCATTTACCTTTCGGTAAAATACCATCCTTTTTATTGTATCAATTTAGAGCAGAAAAGGGGATAAGGACTACTTTTCCGTATAACAATGGCAAGAGCCGCGGCCCCCGCAGCCGTCGTACCAATCGTCATTTTTCATTTCCGCGCTGCAAAGGGAATCTCCCGCGAAATCTGTGTCTTCATAAGCACAACAAATACGATTGTTATTGTCGTAAAACCAAAGCAAAGCAGCCACCGTACGCGGCTTGTAGACGATTCCTTTCTTTAGCAAATAACACTCCACGCGGCCCACGTTGTTAGAACGACACAAGCCGTCGGCCAAGGAGACCTCATTGCCGTTGGTGTTAGGAAACGTCACATCCAAATCCGATAAATTATCGGCATACCCTCCATTCGCCATAGAAAACGCCTGTTGGGCTTGAACAATAGAACGGGCCGCCGTTACCATTTGGGTAAAACGCGACCGCATAACCGCTTTTTCATATTGCGGCAACGCCACCGCCGCCAAAATACCAATGATAAGCACGACGACTAACAATTCAATTAAGGTAAAACCAGTTTTATTAGATCCTGAAACAAGTTCAGGATGACAGCAAAGCGTAAATCCTTTCATAAAGGCCCCTATATTATGGTTTGCCGGCTTTATGGCTTCATGGCGTCATTCCGGTCCTGCGGACGGCAGATACTACGGAATCTCGTAGTTACTAAACAACAGATTCCCGATAGAAACATTCGGGAATGACGCAAGCATAGTAAGCCGCCAAACTTATAAAAAGTTATCCTGTTGGGTTTCCGCCGCAGAAACCACCGATTTTAAGCAAATAAACCGCAGTTGGGAAACCCCGCGCAGAAACCTCTTGGGATAACTGTATCGTATCAAAAAAAAAAAACGGGTCAAGGCCTTCCAGGCCGCGGAGTTTGTCCACCCTCTTTTGACTATGAAGTTACACTGTTTTAGGAATGGCGTGCGCGAATAAATAATAACCCATACCCCATAAAATCCATTTCCTTATTTTAATACCCGGGCTTCGTCCTGCTTATAAAAAGCGTCTGTCGTTACCGTTTCCGTTTATGCAGGCCTTTATCCTGTTTATAAAACGCCTCAAGGCGGAAAACGTTTTTATTTGTCCGAGCGGAGCAAGTTGTAAAAACGTCCGCCGAGAGTGCGTTTTATAGGATCCGGCCTGCAAGTTTTTTGCTTACTTTTTGGCGATACAAAAAGTAAAAATAATTTTTCTTTCTCTACTTTTCTTTCTTATATAAAAAAGAAAACCCCCGCTTGCGCGGGGGGTTATACAAAACGCAATTTTCAGTATTTATTTGGCTTCGGCCGCTTCTTCGGCTTTCGCTTCCGGCTTGGCGTCAGCGATTTTTTCTTCCACCGTGGTCAAAGGATTAATCTGCACTTTGATCGTGGCGGTAACGGTCGGTTTCAAATAAATGCCCACTTCGGTTTCGCCCAAAGCTTTAATAGGCATATTGAGTTCGATAGAATCTTTGGCGATGTTGTGGCCGAGAGCGGTCAACGCTTTGAAAATATCGGCTTTGTTTACGGAACCGAATACTACGCCGTCGCTGTTGACGGTTTTAGTGAACGGAAGCACGACACCGGCCAATTTTTCGGCGATGGCGCGGGCTTCGGCGAGTTCCGCTTCAATGCGTTTAGCGCGGCGTTCGGCGCCAAGCTGCCAATTTTTAATAGCGCCTTCGGTGGCGATTTCCGCCAAGCGGTGCGGCACTAAGAAATTGCGGGCGTAACCGGGCTTTACTTCAACAATGCTGCCCACCATACCCAAATTTTTGACGTTCTGTTTCAAAATAACTTTCATTGTTCGTCCTCCGGCTTATTTTTTGGGCAAAGAATACGGCAAGATAGCCAAGTTGCGGTCGCGTTTGATTGCTTTGGTAATCTGACGCTGATGTTTGGCGCAGGTGCCGGTGATTCTTCTGGAAAGGATTTTTCCGCTTTCCATCGTGAAGGACTTTACAAACTGAAAGTTCTTGTAGTCGATATTTTCGATTTTTTCCGCGCAGACTTTGCAGACTTTTCTTCTGCTTTCAAAGCGCTTTTTGCCCATAAACGGACGCGCCGGTCTTTCGGGGCGGGCGGCCGGAGCGGCGGTGTTGGCCGCGGGGGCTTGAGTTTTAATTTCTTCGGACATTGGATATTCCTCTTGTCTTAAAGTTTAAAAGGGCACGTCATCTTCCATCACTTCGGAAGTAGGAACGTCGTCCTTAGCGGCCGCGTGGGTTTCGTAAGAAGCCCCTCCCGCGGCACCGGATTCCAAAATTTGGATCCGTCGGGCCGTAACCTGCAGAGATCTGCGGGTTTGCCCGGTTGTTTTGTCGGTGTATTCGCTGCTGGTGAGGCGGCCTTCCACTTGAATGGGAGTCCCTTTTTTCACCCGGTCTTTACACCGGTCGGCTGCCGCGCCCCAAACCACCACGGGAACGAAAACCGTGTCGTCTTTCCACTCGTTCGTGGTAGCATCCAAATATCTGCGGTTCACCGCAATATCACAACGGCACACTGCCTGACCTTTCTGCGTAAACGCCACATTCGGGTCACGTGTTAACCGTCCGACTAGAAGGACAAGATTCTGTTCCGGTAATTTGATTTGTGCGGGCATACGTTAACCTTATTTTGCAACGACAGGAGCCGGTTTGGCTTTCACTTCCATAGCGAGCATCGTCATAGAGCGAAGCACTTTTTCATTGAGTTTCAAAGCGTCTTCGAAAACTTTTACAAATTTCGGTTCGGCTTTAAATTTCAAGTAGAGGTAGAAACCGTCGCGAACGTGGTTTACTTCGTGGGTGAATTTTCTTCTGCCCAATTTTTCTTCGCTGGTTACTTCCCCGCCGTGTTTGGCGATAAGTTCTTTCGCCTTCAACACGAATTCGCCCACTTCTCCGTCGGAGAGTTGGGGTTTAACAATAATTACGCTTTCGTAAGTTCTCATATACTCTATTTTAGTTGCGTTTTGTTTCGTCAAAAAATCCCCACGGGAATTTTCCGTCCCGCGAAGTTTTTTACAAATCTCTTTCGGGCGCTGATGCACCTGTGGCCCCGGCGGATTTTTTCCTATAGATATTATAGCAAAAAAACGGAAAAAAGGCTTCCGTTTCATCCCTGCCGCTATTTAAAACGATACGTGGCGTAGCGCTGGGAAGTGGAATAGGGAGTTTCCGTATGCGTTTCCAGCTTGCAAACCCGCTGGGCTACATCCCCCTTGGAAAAAAATGCGTGACAATAACGGACAGCAGAAGAAAAGTTCGTTTCAAATTCCGGCACTTCCGTATACCAAGAGCTGCACTGCACAGTTCCCATTCCGTAATCACGCAAAACGCAACGCCCCCACTTTCCACTAATTTGACTATATGTCCCAGAATCATTTTCCCCTAGCGTAGCCGCACCGAAATCCAAATCAAGTGCGCTAAAATCTGTTGTATACGCCCCATTTGCCATATAATAAACTTCTTCGGCCTCGGTAATCGCCGTCCCCATTAATACCAGTTGCTGATAGCGAGACCGCGCCACTGCCGTTTGGTACTGCGGCAGCGCAACCGCCGCCAATATACCGATAATTAAAATGACGACTAACAATTCGATAAGCGTAAAACCAGTTTTATTGGATCCTGAAATTCTATGACTAGACTCCGGACTACGGCCTTCCGGAGTGACGCTAAGCGGTAAAAGCGTCAGTTCAGGATGACAGCAAAGCGTAAAACCTTTCATATTCGTTTTCTCCATAAAAAAGTCATCCTGAGTCGCTTCTGCTCAGTTTCTACCGATTTTAAGCAAATAAGCCATAAAAGGGAGATTCCGTACAGAAATACTACAGGATAACCTATGTTATCAAAAAAAAAAAACAATACAACCCCTTTTGGCAGAGGTACAATTTCGGCGGACTAAAAACAAGGTGACAACAGAGAAGAACCTATTGTCTTTTCAGGAAGATTTTAGAAGGGCTCGTGGCCCCTTTGATGAGAGAAAGTTTGTTTTCGGGCAGGCCCAAATGTTCCGCCAATGCGGCGCGGACGGCTTCGTTGGCGCGGCCCTGCTCGGCAGGCGCTTTGACCCAGACTTCAAACGTATCGGGGGATTTTTGTTCCAGCCGGTTTTTCTTTTCCCCCGCGTGGACCTTTACTTTAATATAACTCTCCATAAGTTTATTTTACTTTTTTATTAAAAAAGTAAGCAAAAAACACTTTTACTTTTTGTTCCGACAAAAAGTAACAAAAAACTCGCAGGCCGGGCCCTATAAAACCCCATTCCGTCCGGCGCATTTTACAACTCGCTCCGCTCAAACAAATAAAATGCGATACCCGTACGGAACGGTTTTTATAGACAGGGCATGGGCCTGCAAAACACCGACAAGAAGCATAAGGTGGCCAAGGGGCGAATACAACAAGTACGAAAGTTATGTATGCCGTGCCGTGCAGAATAACATTATAGATGTTTGCCTGATTTGTCAAATTCGCTTTAGATTGTGCGGGCTAGTTGCCCGTATAGGCGTGGCTGTAGCCACGTCAAGGGTAAGGCACGCACAAGATAACAGAATTTGGCAAATTGTTGGCCCGAAAAAGACATAAGGAACGGAAAATATTTTCCGTTCCTTATGCGTAAAACGTCAGTTACCAACAGCTGTTACTTCTTAATCAAGCTCTTGGCCGTCATATCCGCCGGTTTCTCAATCCCCATCACATCCAGCACCGTCACCGCAATGTCGCCCAAGTTGCCCGTGGGCTGCATTTGGGCAGATTTATCATCGTTATTTAAGTAGATAAAGTCCACCAAATTCGTGGTATGGGCGGTTTTGGGCATATTAATTTTGTCGTCCCACATTTCTTCGGCGTTTCCGTGGTCGGCGGTAATAAACACGGCGTAATCTTTCGCCAAAGCGGCTTCTGTCACCGCACCCGTGCACTCGTCCACCACTTCCACGGCTTTAACAACAGAGTTGAAATTGCCTGTATGGCCCACCATATCGCAGTTGGCAAAGTTGATAACGATAAAATCGTACTTGCCGGAATTAATCTGGGTAATCGCTTCGTCCTTGACGATATACGCTTCCATTTCCGGATGTTCGGCAAACGTGGCGGGGTCAAAGCGTCCTTTCTTTTCAATACGGTCCTCGCCCGGGTACGGTTTTAACAGTTTGCCGTTGAAGAACGATGTAACGTGTTTGAATTTTTGCGTTTCCGCCAAGCGCAGCTGTTTCAGGCCGGCTTTGGAAATAACCTCCCCCAAGAGGTTATTCATTCCGCCGCCGTCCGTCATAGAAGGCAACGCGTTATAGGGGAAAGAATCGTAATACTTGGTTAAACCGCAATACACGCAGGGCACGCGTTCGCCGCGGCTGCCCGGGTAAGTGTCATCAATAAATGCGCGGGTGAGCTGAATGGCGCGGTCTTGACGGAAGTTGAAGAAAATCACGCTGGAACCCGCTTCCATTCCTTTGTAATCGCCCAATACGGTCGGCGGGATATATTCGTCCACCATCGGTCCTCCGTCGGGCGTTTTCATCGTTTTATAATCTTCGGACACTACTGCTTCGGCGGTCGTACCGTGCAAGCCTTTGGCGTGAACAATCAAATCATACGCTTTATCGGTCAGGCTCCAGTCCTCGCCGCGGTCCATAGCGTAGTAGCGGCCTTGAATAGTGGCGATTTTGCCTGCACCGTATTCTTTCATCTTTTCTTCCAGCGTGCGGATATAGCCGATAGAGCTCTGCGGCGGCGTATCGCGGCCGTCGGCAAAGAAATGAACGTTAATATCTTTAATGCCTTTTTCGGCGGCGTATTTGATAATGGCGTGCAAATGGTCGTGGTGGGCGTGAACGCCTTCGTCCTGTACAAGCCCCATTACGTGCAGCGGTTTATTATTTTTAACGCAGTTATCTATACACGCGGAGAACGCGGCCGATTTAAATAAAGATCCGTCCTCAATAGTATCTTTCAAGCGTTTGAGTTCCTGAATAACGATACGTCCAGCCCCCATATTGAGGTGCCCCACCTCGGACGAACCCATATATCCGGCAGGCAGCCCCACCTGTTCGCCGGAGGCTTCGATTTGGGTATGGGGATATTCAGCCAAGTATTTGGTAATGTTGGGAGTCTTGGCGCTTGTTACGGCATTATGCGGGCCGGCTTTGGCGTCGCCCCAGCCGTCGCGGATGATTAAAACCACTTTTTTCATACGGTAATTCTCCTTAATTGTGACCAATCAAATCTTGCCAGCGTTTGCATTGAAACCGGTTTAACTGTTCCAATGTCGTTACGCCTTCTTTACCTAATATTGTAAGAAAATAATAGAAAATCTGCTCGGCCATTTTCGTATCGGCCATCGCGCGGTGCCACCCTTGGCAGCTGATTCCCAACTCTTCGGCAATCAACCCCAGACGGTTGGATTCAAATTTTCCGCTCTTGCGCGCCAGCTTAAGCGTATCCACCACCGGATACGGCGGGAAACGCATCCCGCAGGAGGCAAATTCCGCGCGCAGAAAAGAAACATCAAAATCGGCGTTGTGCGCTACAATAACGGCGTTATCCAACACTCCTAAAAGTGTAGGCATAATATCGGCAAACGTCGGGGCGTCTTTTACCATTTCGTTAGTAATACCGTGAATGGCGATAACCTCCGGACTCATCGGTATCTGGGGATTAAGCAGCGTGGAAAACTCTTCCACCACGCGGCCGCCTTGGGAAACGGAGACGGCGATTTCACAAATTTTGCCGCCCTTTTCCGGCGAAAGGCCGGTTGTTTCGGTATCTAAACAAGCAAATTTAATTTCATTTAAGAGCATAAAATTACATCCAATAAAAGCGTATACGCACTAAAAATCCTATCAATACAGCACCAATAATCCCCACATAAAACGCCATAGAGGATACGTCTAACAAGCGATTACGGCGCGCATACGCGCACGCGGCAAACCATACCAACAGCACCGCCGCCCAACGCCACCCGGGAAGCAACATAATTAAAAAGAAAATCGCGCGGACCATCATTAAAAGCCAGCGTGCGTCAAATGTGGGATATTCGCGTCCGTAACGGTCCTGCTCCACGGCAAAAATAAACCAACCCAGCACACGGGTAGACAGAACGAGCCCAACCAAAAAAATAACCCACGGTTCAGCAAAAAAATTGCCCGTTTCATACAATACGCGAAAAGGCACGCACAAGAACAAAAATAACAAATTAACAAGATTTTTTACCAAAAACGTCACGGCATAACCGTGGCGGAATTTGCCGCCAAATTGAAAAAATTCATCCGAAAATACGTGGAAAACGGTAAACAGCGAAATACACACCCACCCGGGCAGATGCACCAGCTCCAAAAACGGCCAAGACATTGTTAAATACCCATAGCAAAGACCCAAACCAAGCAGTAAGAATACTCCGCCGTGCAGCAAAAAACCGGCCGCGCGGGAACGGACAAATGCTTTTTCGCCCGCGTGATTAAAAAGTACAAAATCCGTCAAAAAGTACGCCAAAAACAAACGCCAAAATACAATCATTTTTTCTCCTTGGGAAACGTCACAGTAAAACGGCTCCCTTTTCCCTTTCGGCTGGTTACGTTTAATTCGCCGCCGTGCGCCGTTACAATTTGGCGGCTGATAAACAGCCCTAAACCATATCCGGCCTTGTCGGAATTAATTTGATAATATTTTTGAAAAATTCCTTTCATTTCCTGTTCGTTCATTCCGATACCGCTGTCCTCTACAGCCAGCCAATCACTAGAAGCATCTTGCCCGCCGCACACGCGGACATAGCCTTTATCGGTAAATTTAACAGCGTTGGAAACCAAATTCATCAGTACGCGGCGCAACAGTTTCGGATCGGCCTTAAGCGTAAGCGGCGGGACATCCGTCTCAAGCAAAAGCCCTTTTTCCGCCGCAGTAGGCGCCAGCGCATCCGTTACGCTCTTGGCTAATGCGGCCGCATCCACCTGCTCTTTACGCGGGGAAAGCATACCGGCCTGCACGCGCGACACATCCAGAACATCCTCCAACAGAGACGACAAATCGCGCGCGGCGCGGCTCATCTGTTCCAAATATTCTTTTTCTTCCTCTTTGGAGGCTTTGCCGCTTTGCAAAATATATAAGTAGCCTTGAAGGCCCAAAAGCGGCGCGCGCAAATCGTGCGCGACGGCGCGGAAAACGTGTTCTTTCATTTCGCTTACTTGTGCCTGAAGCTGAAGGAGCTGATAATCTTTTAAATCGGCAGTCATTTTATTAAACTGGGAAATTAACTGTTTAAATTCTCCCCAGCCGATATCTTCATCTATTTTACCTTCCAAATTGCCTTTACTGACTTCTTTGGCCGCTTCGGACAGTGCGCTGATCGGTTCTCCCAGCCGCTCGGCAAACGTGAGAGCCCCGAAATACGCCAGCGTAGCAATAGTCAGCAGAAATAAAGCCAAAATGATATTGGTGTAATAAATGCTGCGGTACGCTTCGCTTTTTAGCTGGAGTACCGCCACGTACGCCCCCAAAATAGGTGTCGACGCATACGCCCCCACGTAACCGTCTTGTTTCGTTTTCAATTCTTTAATCAGCCGCTCGCCGGACGTAAAAGCACGGCGCAGTTCCTCCGCGTCAAACTCGGGGCGGTATTGGTATTCGCCCGCATAAACGAACCCGTTTTGATCCACCAAATAAATGCGGCCCGTTGTGCCGATACGCTGCTCCTGCACGCGCGACAAAAAAGCGAAAAAACTCATAATGCCGTACAAAAAATCGCCGTTGGGAAGCGGATAAATAAATTCGCTGATGGGACGTCCGTCCACCACATCAAAACTGCTCACGGATAACTTATTTTGTTTAGACAACTCCTCCAACACCGGATCTCCCGATAAATCGAGCGGAGGCACATCACGTAAAATCTGCTTGTCTCCGGCACGGTAGAGTTCTTTTCCTTGGGCGGATAAAACGGCCAGCATTATAAAATCGGGATTAGCCGAAAGCGCGTCACGCAAGACGGGAACGGGGCTTTTTTTAGCGTTCAGCGCGTCGGTAACGTGCGGCGCAAACGAAAGACGCCAGCCCAAATCCTCGATATGCTGGTTCATAGAAGAAGAAACGATTTGCGCCAAATTGGCGTGGGTTTCCAAGATATTATCTTTTAAATGTTCCTGATAATACGCCAGCAACAGCACCATAGGGACAAACGGCATTAACACTACGGCCAGAAACAATTTAAAAAGTTTAGAAAATAAAGACATATTTCCCCTTTGTATCATTATATCAATTCGTGACAAAACGGGCGGGAAAAATCCGCAGTGCCAAAAGGCCTAAATCTCTTTAGGCCTTTTCTACAAAGTCCGTCAGGTCTAAAGACTCTGGTATCCGGCGGTACCAAAGCCTATAGTATGAATATGATCAAATACTCGATTCTCTTTGTCCATTACGCAAAAAACGCTTTTATCCGCTGCGCGAAACGAAATGTGAAAAAACAAACCGCCACGGCGCTTTCCGAGCGGACGATTGGACTGAACCAAGAAGAAGCTGCTTTTATAGAACGTCAAACCTGCCAACTGCTGCGCTGGCAGAAGGCGGAAAACGTACGAAGACACCGCTTGGGCATTCCCCCGCCGCCCGTGCCGGGAAAAATTGCTTACGCGGTATATATGTAATTAAAATTAATTTTCTGCGCCGTTCCGCAAATACGAAGTGGCTTTTTTATGAATTTGCTGTAACAATCACAAAAAAATCCGCCGCCAGAATGCGGTTTCAAACAAAATCCCCAGCCAGATGACTGGGGAAATGTCCTCTAAAATAACTCTGTATTCAATATTCCTTCGTCAGGGACAAACGCCTAACGTTTAAATCGCAACCAACCGCCACCGCCGTTTTTTTAAATGGAAAATGCCGGATAATGCGTACTGTTTTTCCCGGATTTTCCGCCGCCAGTTTCCGCGCTTTTTGGGCAATAGGAAATATCGGAGAGGAATCTTCCAGCAGCGTATTAAAATCCCCTATGCCCGGCTCGGTAAACTCCACGACATACGGACGGAACTCCTTTAACAGCCACGGCAAAGCCGACGGCTGATTATAATCGGTATGTCCTAATCCCGCGTGTACGAATACCACCGCGGAGGGATCCTCAAGCAAAATCCGGCGGATGATTTCCGCCCAATACAGGTTGCGCGTTTCCATCCCCATGGGCGAAACTGACCGCCACGCCAATTCCGTATCGGCAAATCCCGTTCCGTAGCCGCGTTTAACCAGTTCATCAGATAATGTGGGATTTTCCAATCCCACCACGTTTACCCCCGCCCGAATAAGGCGTTCTGTTACAGCACGGTAATACGGGCGTTTGCGTACCCTGAGTTCTACATCGGCTTTGGAATGCAGCGGAATAATTTCTCCAACAGAAGCATCCGCAAATTCGGAAGCGTAATAAACATTACGTTCAGGATAAGCTTTTTGATATTGATATACCGCACGTTCCGTTTCGTTCACCATCCAATCTATTTCGTGTACTTCCCCCAACATTACTACCCGTGCCGTAACGGGAATGTAATTTAAGTAGTGTATGGAACCAGCTACAGCATCCAGCACGGGGGCCGGTTGCAGCTTAGACAAAGCCAGCTGGCGTTCCAAATAATTCAAGACCGACTTTTCCTGCAAAGCGGTACTTCTGCGAATCCATTCGGCGGACGGAGCACGAGCCGGATCCAACACAAAATACTCTCCCAGCATCCGTTCCACGCCCGAAAAATCGCCCGCGCGCTGTAAACTTTTCCAATAGGCCGCTTGTGCCGCCGGAAGGCGGGGCTCTAACAGTTTTCGGGCGACCACGCGTTCTGCCGTTCCCCGAACAGATTGTTTTACACATACGGCCACAGCTTTTCCCTGGGCACGGACGCATACGGACAAGGCAAATACGAAAATAAAAATTAAAGCATAACGGAATTTCATATTCATACTATGCCAAAAAAATGTACAAAAGAACAGGGTCATTGGACCTACCTACCCTTAGGTCCACCCTGTTTTATGGAAACCTTTTTGTCAAATTCACTTTAGATTGTGCACGTAAATTGCCTGCCTAGGCGCAGCCGTAGCCACGTCAAAGGCAAGGCACGCATAAGATAACAGAATTTAGCAGATGGTGACCCCTTAAAAAACATAAGGAACGGAAAAATTTTTCCGTTCCTTATGCGTAAATCGCAACTTACCAACAGTTGTTATTCAACTATTTCTTGGCGTTTTTGACTTGCTCAATAATGCGCGGCAAAATCTGATGCACATCACCCACCAAGCCGTATTTGCAAACGTTGAAAATCGGCGCGTTTGCATCTTTATTGATACCGATAATCACATCGCTGTGTTCCATCCCTACCACGTGTTGCACCGCACCGGAAATAGCGCAGGCTACATACAATTTGGCAGATACGGTTACGCCACTCTGACCGATTTGCTGTTCTTTTGGTTTGAGTCCAAGGTCGATAGCCGCGCGCGAAGCACCCACGGTACCGCCGAGTTCGCCCGCCAAGCTTTCCAAGAGGTTAAAACCTTCTTGATTTTTCATACCGCGTCCGCCGGCGATAACCACTTCGGCTTCGTCTAGTTTCATCCCAGCCGCAGGCGGATCAATATGCGTATTAATAATACGCACACGGGAGGCTTCCGCCGGAACGGAAATGGTTTCATTTACAATCTGGGCCATTCTGTTGGGCGTCGTAACCACCTTTTTAAACACATTGGGGCGTACGGTGGACATCTGCGGACGGTAATCCGGACATTTGATGTCGGCCATAATGTTGCCGCCAAAGGCAGGGCGGGTTTGAATTAAATTGCCTTCTTTAACGGAAAGGCCCGTGCAGTCGGCGGTGAGGCCCACAAACAGTTCGGAGGAAATACGCGGAGACAAATCGCGGCCGATGTACGTAGAAGGATACAGCACCACGCTGGGATTGTACTTTTTAATTAAAGTAACCATCGCATTGGCATACGCAGTGGTGTTATAACGCGCGTAGGCGGGTCCTTCCACGGCATAAATTTTATCGGTGCCGTATTGGGAAAGTTCCGCAAAATACGGTTGAATGTTGTTGCCGATGACGACTGCGCAGAGTTCTTCGCCCAGCTGGTCCGCCAACTCGCGGCCTTTGGACAAAAGTTCAAAGCCCACGGGGCGTACTTTTTGAGTTTTGCCGTCGTCGGAAATTTCAACAAATACCCATACGCCTTTATAAGCGGACAGGTCTTTTTTGGCCGCGCCGGTGGCGGGTAAAGACAAAGCCTTAACGGGACACCCGCTCACGCACGCGCCGCACATCGTGCACGCATTGGACGCAACCGCTTTGCGGTTGACCAAAGAGAGCGCCCCAAACGGACAGGTGGATACGCATTTGCCGCATCCTACGCAGTTAGCAGAAATCTGAATCATTTAATGACACTCTCCTTTTTCAAAATTTCAACAAATTTATCGGCTAGTTCCACAGCAGATCCGGAGAACATTTCGCCTTTTTGGCGGGCCGGCGGCGGGAAGATGCGGTCCACGCGCGTGGGCGAGCCTTCCAAGCCCAGTTTGTGCGGATCCGCGCCGATGTCGGCAGCCGTCCAAGTATAAGTGGCTTTATCCTGCGCTTTGTGCGCGGCCATAAAAGACGGATATTTGGCAACGTAATCGTGCGGCATCGTCATCGTAACGAGAACCGGTAAATCGGCTTCCAAAATTTGGTGGCCGCCTTCAATTAATTTTTTTACAACCACTTGGTTGCCGTTCGCATCAATGCTTTCGCAGAACGTAATCTGCGGAATACCCAAGTGGAACGCAATCCCGGGGCCGGTTTGGGCGGTATCACCGTCAATGGCCATTTGGCCGCAAAGAATTAAATCGTACTGGCCGATTTTTTTAACAGCCGTAGCAAGCGCGTAAGAAGTGGCCCACGTATCGGAACCGGCAAACGCGCGGTCGGACAGCAGCACGCCTTCATCAGCACCTAACGCCAAGGCCAAGCGCAGCACAGCAGTAGCCTGCGCGGGCCCCATAGACAGAACCGTCACTTTCGCACCGGTTTTGGCTTTAATTTCAAGTGCTTTTTCCAAAGCAAAATGGTCGTAAGGATTCAAAATGCTAGGCACGCCCGCACGGATCAGCGTACCGGTTTTCGGATCCACTTTTACTTGGGTGGAATCGGGAACTTGTTTAATACATACAATGATATTCATATCAGATCCTATTTCTTAAAGATTTCTCTGAGTTTGGCCGAAACAACGTCCATATCGTCGATAAGGCCGCGCATTTTATCTTCAATACCCACCAAATTTACGCCTTGGCTGAGTTCAGCGGTATTAATCGTCGGGCAGGTGCCTAAAATTAAACGCAGCCCGTCGGACGCGGTTTTAAACGCGCTCTGGCGCGCATTGACGCGGGCCATCGTGCATAAGGTATTGATATCAAAGCGGCTGCCTTCGGTAACCACTTTGTTGGCACATTGGCGGGAGAATACGGCCGCCACTTCCATTTCGCTGATCAGGTCGCCCAACATAAAAGTTACGTACTGGTGGCGGGTCAGCTTGCTCAAGCGGCATTCGTCAAGCACGCGGGCCAAGGCTCTAAAACCTAAGGCCACGCTGTCGGCGCCCACATTGGGGTTCTGCGCGTGGATAGCGTCAAACTCGGCGGCTTGGTTCAAATAGTATTGGCCGCGCGATTTCAAATGTTCCTGCCAGCGGCCGCGGAAAATCGTCATTTCCAACACTTCGCTGGTACCTTCGTAAATGCAGGTAATTTTAACGTCGCGTTTGATTTTTTCCACGGAGAATTCTTTGGTGTAACCGAAACCGCCCATCGCCTGAATGGAGTCTTCAGCGGCTTTATTGCCCGATTCCGTAGCGTACAATTTGGCGATGGCGCCTTCGGTGGCGAGACCGTGATTGTTGACTTCCAGCTGTTTAGCTGTCCAGTCGATATAAGCGCGGGCCGCTTCAAAGCGGACGTAATGCGGGGTAATAAGTTTCAACATAAACCCCTGTTTTTCAGCGAGCGGGCCGCCGGCCTGGATGCGCTGCTGGGCATACTGCAAAGCGGTTTCCACCGCTTCTTCGCCGCCGCCCAAACCGAACGCGGCCACCATCAAACGGGTGTAACCGAATACGGCCTGCGCCTGTAAGAAACCTTGGCCTTCTTTGAGACCGATCAAATTTTCGGCGGGAACATAAACATCGTCAAACGCAAGACCCGCGGTGTTGGACAGACGGATCCCGTGTTTGTCTTCGTGCACGTCCTGCGTAAACCCGGGGGTGCCTTTTTCAACAATGAACCAGCTCGGGCCGCCGGGAGCCAGCGCGAGCACGGTGTAAATATCGGCCACGCCGCCGTTGGAAATCCACATTTTGCTGCCGGTAATTTTGTATCCTACCACTTTTCCGTCTTTAATGACGTGTTCGGCGCGGGTGCGCAAAGAAACAAGATCGGATCCGGCGTCGGCTTCCGTCGCACCGTAGGCGACGAGTTTATTTTCGTGCGCGATTTTTTGGAACCATTTGGCTTTCTGTTCGGGGGTCCCGCCCACGTTAATCGGGTCGCTTCCCAAGAAAGTGGCGAATACGCCGGTGGCAATACCCAAATCGATGCGGGCAAGCTGTTCGCACACGCGGTAAATTTCGGTGGTTTGACCGCCGAGGCCGCCGTATTCTTCGGGGATTAACAAAAGATGTACGCCCAGCACATTGTGGTCGTACATTTCTTTCAAAATATCCAAGGGAATTTCGTTCTTGGCGTCATGCTCCCGGATGAGGTTAAAGGAAATCCGGTTTTTAGCATATTGCTTCAAACTGTCTAACATCAGGTTTCTGGTTGTCAGGTCGTTTTTTGCCATGTTTGGGAGTCTCCAAAATACAATATAGATATATGATACTATTTTTTGGGCTTATGCGCACTGCAAGGGCATAAAAAGCCCCGGAAAATGAGCTTCCCTTGTCTTTTCAAAAAATCTTGCTATAATTTAGATAATAGATAAACCTATGGAGAATCTTTATGAAAAATTTTCTTTTAAACTTCTTATGCTTGGCTGTTAGTATGCCTGTTTTCGCAATGCCAGACTTAAGCGCCAAAATCAATCAGAGCGTGCAAAAAGCAACAGAGGAAAGTCTGCCGGAGAAAACTCCACTTACTTCTATAAATAAAGACATTTTGGAAACAACTGTCCTCTTATTTGTTTCTGACCCGAAAAACGCGCAAAGCACCGTGAATGCGGCTCTTTTTGGTGCCAATATGTTGCCGATTGCGTGTAACTCTGTGCAGCAGGAACTTCATTTTACCAATAGCTACGGACAAAACAGCTCCGTTGCAACATTTGCAGTATGTCAAGGCTGGAATCTTACTTCCAATGGTGAAGGAGATTCGTCCCGAACTATGGAAACTTTCCTTATTATAGATACGCGCAACGCTATTACCAGCCGAACCCAAGGAACTTTCCGCATGGGCGGTCGCGACGGAATGACTGCCGGCGAATTATTGGCATTACTTGAAGAACCTGCAGAAAAAGCTGTTGTGCTGTTTAAATTGTCGTCGAAAGAACAAAATGCGCTGGTACCGTTAGCCGAAACAGCATATGCGGTCACAAAAATCAGGGAGAAACACATTCCTGCTTCTCTCAACAAAATCAAGCAGGGTTTAAACGAAGTGGCCCAAGCCGATCCGAACATCTTAAAACTTTTTTTACACACACCTTTTTACGACTCGTATAACCAAAGTGGAGCCAATACCGTTTTCTGCGAAACGGTTGCCCGCTTGTCCCAAAGCAGAGAAAACTTAACGCCGTATATGCCGTCAATAAAAGAGTTGTTAAAGCTATTGCTTGCCAAAGGAGCGGCTGATTCGCCTTGTTTAAACGATTCCAATGCAAAAGGAATCGCCGCTTATTACGACTACTATTTCAGCAGGTATACGCCTGGCCAACCCATTGTCAAATTATTAGATGTGTTGCTGCCGAAAACCCCCGTAAAAGAATATGAGATGTTCCGTTAAGTGTAGCTATGCCGCAAATAAAAGAGGTATAATAACTCTATGAACTGTATTTTTTGCGGCATAGCCGACGGCTCCGTCAAAAGCCAACTCATTTATGAAGATGACGACGTGGTGGCGTTTAAGGATTTAAACCCGCAAGCGCCTACACACCTTTTAATTATTCCGCGCAAGCATATTGCGCGTTTGTCCGAAGCAGAGGAGTCGGACGCGCTTCTTTTGGGCAAAATTTTGCTGGCAGCGCAAAAACTTGCCAAGCAATTTAATATAAGAGATTTCCGCCTGGTAACTAATAATGGCAAAGGTGCGGGTCAAAGTGTGGACCATTTGCACTTCCATTTGATGGCTGGCAGGCGTTTTTTGTGGCCGGCAGGTTAAACCTGTACAAAATGCGCCAAAATAAGCTATAATGTATAAGGAAATAAAAGCTTTCTTATCTTTATCTACTAGCCGTAGAAGGTGGTGAAAAACGTAATGGTTTTCGTGAAAGTAAGAGACGCCGAACACCTCGAAGAAGCCCTCAAACGCTTCAAAAGAGAATGCGAAAAAAACGGTATCTTGAAAGAAATCAAAAGACGCGAAACGTATATGCCTCCGAGCGTAAAACGCAAAATCAAATCGCAGGAAGCTCAACGCCGCGCTAGACGCACCAAACGCAGACGTTTTTAATTAAAGCAGCACCACAGGCAATAGTCCTTTACGCAAGTATCGGGCTATTGCCTTATTTGCCTTTAATCCCAACTAAGCGGACAGTGCGTTGTGAACAATAATATCGTAGAAATTATCAAGGACAAGTTGGACATTGTGGAATTTATCCGGCAGTATGTACCGAACCTTAAACGCGCGGGTAAAACCTACAAGGCCTGTTGTCCTTTTCATAAAGAAAAAACCCCCTCTTTCACTTGTAGCAGCGAAAAGGGGCTTTACTATTGTTTCGGCTGTCAAGAAGGGGGCGATATTATCGCTTTCCTGATGAAAATGGAAGGTCTGTCGTTTAACGAGGCACTTGAAAAACTGGCCGGCATAGCGGGAGTGCAATACAAACCCGCGCGGCCGGTAACGGGCGAAGAACAGCGCCGCGCCAACGTGCGCCGCCTGCTTGACAGAGCCAAATCGTTCTACCACAAAAACTTAATGTCAGCCGGAGGCGAGTTCGCGCGCGCGTACGTAAAACAGCGCAATTTGACAAAAGAAATCTGCCAAAAGTTTGAACTGGGTTTCGCCAAGAACGACGCCACCGCTTTTGCGCGTGAAGCAAAGGCCGCCGGATACACGGAAAAAGATTTAAAAGACGCAGGGCTGTGCGTGATTACCGCTTACGGAGCGCGGGATTACTACCGCAACCGCCTGATGTTCCCGATTATCAACCAACGAGGCGACACTGTGGGATTTGGCGGACGCATTTTGGGAGAAGGCGAACCCAAGTATTTAAATTCGCCCGAAACGGTTTTATTTACAAAAAGCCACGTGTTGTACGGACTGAATTTTGCAGGACCCGCCATCCGTAAAGCGGGTAAAGCCGTACTGCTTGAAGGCTATATGGATGTAATTGCCTGTCATCAAGCTGGCGCAGAATATACGGTGGCACCGCTTGGTACCAGTTTAACCGAAGAACACGCACGGCTTTTGAAACGCTATACAGATAATGTAACCGTACTGTTCGATCCGGACGCAGCAGGCATCAAAGCCGCTTTGCGCGGTGCACTTATTTTGATTGAACACGGACTGTTCGTCAGAGTGGCGTCTTTGCCGGAAGGGTTGGATCCCGACGAATATATCGCCAAATACGGCAAAGAAGCTTTTGAAAATATTTTAAACCAAGGGCAAGATTTAATTGTCTTCCATACGGCCCTTCAGCTACAAATGTATCCCCAGCCTCTCGGTGCACAGGATAAAACACGCATCATAACGGAACTGGCGGACACTATCGGCAAACAACCGGATGAAATCGTCCGGCGCGAATGGGCTAAATATGTGGCCGAACACGTAGGCGTGGACGAAGCTCTGGTACTTGAAAGGCTGCGCCGCCCGGCGATGCAAACGCCGTTTGCGCGCAGACAGGAAGCGCGTCCCGCCGTGCAAATGCCCGCCAACCCGGCGGAAGAAGAACTGACGGCGTGGCTGCTAAGAGCACCGCAGCACGCGGAACTTTGCGCCGGACTTACGCAAAACGATTTTTCCACAGTGCAGGCTTGGAAATTATTTGAAGCCGTACGTAAAGCGGCCTCGGAAACTTTGGACGCGCAAACCGCCGCGCAAAAAGCGGCCGCCTATGCACCGGAGAGAAAAAATGATATCGTCCGGCTGGCGTTGTTTCAACCGCCTCAGGAAGCGGAACCGGCACACGACATCGCCGCCTGTGCAGCCAAACTCGCGCACGCGGGCCTGCATAAGAGACTAGAAGAAATAAAACGCCAGATGAAGCGTCTGGGCGCGGGCAATGTACCGCAAGAGATTTTTCAAGAATATATGCAGTTGCAAACCAAATTAAAAAAATAAGCAGTTGAGGAAACTTATGGCATCCGGAAACAAAGAGCTAAAAGATTTATTAGAAGAAGGAAAAGAGAGCGGATTTCTGTCGCTTGAAGAACTGAACCGTTCCATCGCCGCAGCGGATATGAGCGCCGAGGATATCGACGGCGTAATGGGCACACTTGACGACCTCGGTATTCAAGTAGTAGACCAGAAAAAATTTAAAGCTGTCGCCGCGCAGGAAAAAGAAATGTTAAGCGAGGATTGGTCCGCAAGTTCCGACATTTCCAACTCCATCCGTATGTACTTGTCCGAAATGGGAAAAGTGCCGCTTTTATCGCGCGACGAAGAAATTACGCTCGCGCGCAATATCCGCGAACGCGAAAAAGAATTGCGCAAACTCGTTTTGGAATCCCCCATCACAATGCGCGAAATCTGCAATTGGGAAGAGCTGGTCGATCAAGAAGAAATGACCACCAAAGAGCTTATGCCCCGCGGAAAACGTACGACGCGAGAGCTTAACAATATGCGCCGCAAACTTAAAGACGCAGCCACTTTTATCGGAAAACGTGAACAGGAAATTACCAAACTGATGAAAGAACTGCGCGAAGGGAATCTTCCCGATAAAAAACGCAACAACTACATCGAAAAACTGGAAGCTAAACAGAAAGAAGTGGTAGCCAGCATTACCAAGCTGAACTTAAACCAAAACAAAATCAAACGCTTGACGAATAAAATTAAAAATCTGGCAGACCGTTTAAGCGAAACTTCCAACGATATGAAACGCTTTGACGAATACTTTGGGCCTTACGAGTCTGTCAAAAAACTCGTCACGCGGTTTCACGCAGGCAAAATCAGCGAAAAAGATTTTAAGAAGCAAACCAAATTTACCATCGAGGAACTGGACCGCGCCATTAGTAACATTGAGGACATCCGCCGACGCCACGACCAAATGGTAGATATGCTGCCGATGACGGAAAAAGAATTCATCGCGTTTAACGACCGCATTGTATTCTTTGAAGATATGATTTTGCAAGATAAATTAAAACTGATCAAAGCCAACCTGCGCTTGGTGGTATCCATCGCCAAGAAACACATCAATTCCAATTTGGAACTGTCCGATCTGATTCAGGAAGGCGGCCTTGGGCTGATGAAAGCCGTGGAAAAATTCGAATACAAACGCGGTTTTAAATTCTCCACCTACGCCACGTGGTGGATTCGCCAAAGCATCAACCGCGCCATTGCGGACCAAGCCAACACCATCCGTATTCCGGTGCATATGAAGGAGCTCGTTTCCAAACTGACAAAAGTTACCAACAAGTTCCGCCAGGAACACGGCCGCGAGCCCACGTTGGAAGATTATTCCAAAACGCTGCGCCTGTCCGTGGAAAAGGTGAAAAGCGTACTCAAAATCATGCAGGACCCGATTTCTCTGTCCACGCCTATCGGTGAGGATGAAGATTCTAATCTGGAAGACTTTATCGAAGATAAGAATGGGCCGAATCCTACGAGTGCAGCTGTGGATTTCCTGCGCAAACAGGAAGTGGCCGATGTGTTGGCCACGCTGTCTGAACGCGAAGCCAAAATCATCAGCCTGCGCTTTGGAATTGATTCTGGCTACCCCCGCACCTTAGAAGAAGTGGGAAAAATGTTTAACGTAACACGCGAACGCGTACGCCAAATTGAGGCTAAAGCCATTCGCAAATTACGCCACCCCAGCCGTACCAAGATGTTGAAAGATTACCAGGAATAGTTTGCTGCACGACCCTGCCGCAACAGGTTGGAACTTTACAAAAACGCCCCGAACTTACTTCGGGGCGTTTTTGTATCACAGTAAAACAAGCATTCGCTTGTTAGTTATTGAAATACCACCGTTCTACTTCTTGCATCAATTGATGTTGTTGGGCAGAATTTAGTTTTTTCTCCACTTGTTGTGTAAGTTTTCCGGATAATCTGCCAGCCCCAGAGGATGCTGACGCCGAAGCAGGCACAACCGGTCTTGTGAACTTAGGGGCCCCTGCGGACGCCACATCAGATCCGCCCCAAACCTCAAAATGGTTTTTCTTGTTAAAATGCATTTCTAAATATACAAATTCACCATTTTTTCCTTCAACATAATGTACAACACCTTTTGAACCGTATTTGACAGAGCGGAGCAAAGATTCCCGATTGTTTGCGTAAAACCAAACGGAACGGCGGGTAAGCGTTTTTCCCTTTTCCGCTAGTTTTTTCCGTTCTTCCGCCAACAGATTTTTCCCGTCTTTCGTGACCAACCGAAAGGAGGAATCGTACAGATGCATATAATAGATTTTCTCGCCGTTCGGGCCTTGTGCCAATAAGGGACGGTTTAACTTGTCCCGATGAATCACTGTTTCCGGAAAAGACATAAACGGTGAAAGAGAACTGTCCGTGCAGGGTGCAAAATCTTGATCCTCTTTCAATACTCCGTTTTGATAGGTTTTTACATTCCACACATCATCTTCTTTAGAGCGAATTGCATACGGACCTGTTCCCAACTGCATTCCGTTCACATAATATGCCGTAGAGCTTTTACACAAGCTGCGCCAGCCGTTATTTCCGCCGCGCTGATTTTTGTGCGTAATATCAATCAAATTAACCACACCATCAGCATCATCACACGTCAGGGACAGCGTGCGGCTGTTCATCACTGTATTATCGGGATTTTCCCCCCTGTAGAGAGGGTGCGTATTGCTGTCACGGGCAAGTGAGTACTGATCACTAAAACCCAAAGAATGACCTATCTCGTGCAGTAGATTTGCAAACATTATTTTTTCCGAACTCGCACGAAAAGGCGATTTAGTGACTCTCTGTCGGCGCGGATTTTTCGGCACATAAATTTTGGGACCGTCAAATAAATAACACGCACTCGCTGTATCCCCGCATAACGACACAACATCCTGCCAGTCCACAAACTCAATAGTAATATCTTCCCCTTCTTCTACAAATTCCACTGGAATTCCTCTTTCCAGCAGCGGCAGAATATCGCCAAATTCACGTTCGCGTTTGGCACTGCGGATATGTTTCGCCGTATTAAAAAACCACTCGTTATATGCATCTTGAACTCTTTCGCGCCACAACGACAGGTTTTCCTCCGGCTCATTTCTAAATTCAACATACACCTTAACAGGACGTCCCTCTAATACGGAACGGAGCAAATACCGTCTCCCCACATTATCGGAAGAGTCCCCCAGCGAAGACCCGCTGTTTTCCGACTGGGAAGGCGAATCATAATCCGACAAGGCACCCCACGGAGCGGCCCACAATAAAACCGATGATAACAAACAAGATAATATAAAAAAGATACGCATAAGAATCTTCCTAAAATAATTTCGTTGAAAAGATATAAATAGTATACAATTCTTTTCTTCAAAAACAAGTTATCCCGCATATGCGGCCGCCCCACGTGCCAACACTCACATATGCTACCGTTATAGTAACGGGTCTCTCCTTTAATAAGCAAACCGCCGCTTTTTGGGCGGCGGCTTTACACTTTTTAAACGTATTAAAATTATTTTTCGTCTTTCCTTTCAGACACTTTTATATTTTCCAGCTCACCAATCAAACTCAGTAACGTGGGCTGCAGTTTGGTCATATATTCCTGTTCAAACGTGCTGATGCGCTGTTCCATACGGGCCAACTGTTTGGCTAAATCGCTGTTTGCTTTTTCCTGCGCGATTTTAAGTTCCTCCAAACGGTAGTGCAAATCTCTTACTCTTTCTTTTAAATCAGCCGTTTCCAAGGCTGCGGAACCTTGTAAAGACTGCAACACCGCCGCACGCGGTTTATACGCAGGCTGTTGAGCTACGGTAACGACGGTCAAATTTTCTACCGCCGGTTCAAAATCCGTCTCGCGCGCCAGCGCAGCACGGTACTTAGCCGTAAAAACAAACAGTAAAATAAAGCAAACGGTAAACCCGATTAACTGTAAAATGACGATGTTTTCCATATTAAAAATATCATATCATATTTTAGGCATATTTTTATTTGTATGTATCGGATTTTACGCGGGTATAGGGATCATCGCAAAAAGAACGGATAATTCCTATCAGCCGTAAAACGCACCATACTGCAGCCGTCCATACAATAATTTTACCCCACACAGAGTGGGCCTGATACCACTTTAGAAACCAAAAATAAATGATCAGCCCCAGCGCTATAATCACAAAACCGCACATTTTTAATCCGGACAAAGAAGCATTCCGTATAACAGGCTGCCCGCTTGGCCGCCATGGCACCATAATTACCGGCAAGAACTGTAATAAGAAAAATGGGTTCATCTATTTTGTCCTCCGTCAAACTACCGTCTTTTGACAACTACAAAGCACGCCCCGAATACGGCAGCGTACAATAACGCACTTACCGCGGCGCGCCACAACCCGCCCCAGCCGGGGCCCCACGCATATACGGCCCCACCCAACAATAAAAACGCAGCCACATTTATTAAGCTGAATTTAAAAGCCATAAAAAAACCTCCTAACGGATTACCGTTCCCGTTTGCCCCGTTTGGTAGTGCACGATACGGATTTCCACGCCCTTTTCTTTGGCCAGGCGCACGGCGTCCGGATGAAGCACGCTCGCACCGTTTAAGGCGAGCTTATACATTTCGTCAAAATCCAACACTTCGTATTTTTGGGCTTTTTCGTCTTTGTTGGGGTCGGCGGAATAAACGCCGTCCACGTCTTTAATCATCTCCACGTGCTTTCCCCCCAGCTGGCAGGCCAGAAATACGGCCGACACGTCCGACCCGCCGCGTTTTAACGTGGTAATTTCCTTGTTTTCGCCGATTCCCTGAAAACCGGCCACCACGGGGACGTGTCCGGACTCAATCTCCCGCACCAAGCGGTCTCCTTTCAGAGATAAAATATCTGCCCCCGTATGCGTACAAGTGGTAATAAGGCCGATTTGCGACCCCGTCAGCGATACGGCGGGAACACCAATGGCCCGCAGCGCAATAGACAAAAGCGCCACGCTGACGCGCTCGCCGGTAGTAATCAGCATATCCAGTTCGCGCTTGTCGGGGCTGGCGGTAATGCTGTAGGCGTGATCCAGCAAGACGTCGGTTAAATTACCATTGGCCGAAGCCACAATTACGGGGATAAAACCGTTGTCATAGCGGGATTTGATTAAATCGGCCGCCATCAAAAGTTTTTGTTTATTGGCCAGCGTATTGCCGCCGAATTTCATAATGCAAATTTGTCTCATAGCCAGTCCTATAACCACGCGGGCAGGCTGTGTCCTGCCAGCATTTCTTCGTAAGAAGTCCGTTTGCGTACGACGCAAAATTCCCCGCCGCGCACCATCACTTCCGGCACCAGCGGGCGGAAATTATAAATAGACGACATTGATGCGCCGTATGCCCCAGCACACATTATAGCAAGTAGCCGCCCTGCTTGCACAGGCTCGATAATGCGGTCTTTGGCGAAAACGTCGCCCGACTCGCAAATCGGCCCAACGATATCGGCAATTAACGGCGCAACGCCCTTTTTGGAAATGGGCTGAATGGTATGCCACGCGTCGTACATAGCGGGGCGGACCAAATCATTAAAACCGGCGTCCACTACAATAAAGTTTTTGCTCCCCATTTTTTTCGTACAAACCACTTCGGTTACCAAAATACCCGCGTTGCCCACTACCGAGCGGCCGGGCTCCACGATAATATGTTTGTGCAAACTGCCCAGCGTCTCGCGCACCACCTCTGCATACGCCGTGCAGGTAAGGGGCAGCTCCGCATTATAGTTAATGCCCAAACCGCCGCCCAAATCAATATTATCCAACACGATGCCTTCCGCTTCCAGTTCCCTCACCATTGCCGCCACTTTGGCAAACGCCAGCCGGAACGGTTCCGCGTCCAACAGCTGCGACCCAATATGCACCGCAATCCCCGCCAAACGGACGCCTTCCATTTTGGACGCTTCACGGTATAGGGGGAGCGCGTCATCCCAGTCTACGCCGAATTTGTTTTCTTTCTTGCCGGTGGTAATTTTGACGTGCGTCAAGGCGTCCACGTCCGGATTGACGCGCAGCGCCACATTGGCTTTTATCCCCAAGCGCAGCGCGATTTCGTTGATAGCGCGGACCTCGGCGGCTGATTCCGCGTTAATTTGCAAAATTTGGTTTTTAATGGCCGCTTCCAGTTCCGCCGCCGTTTTACCTACGCCGGAAAATACGATTTTATCCGCAGGGATACCGGCTTTCATCGCCACGTACATTTCGCCGGCAGACACCACATCCGCACCGCTACCCATACGCGCCAAAGCGGATACTATTGCCAAGTTTGTATTGGCTTTCACGGAATAACAGACCGTAGCGTTAAATTCCGCCAATGCTTCGCGGTACGCCTGATAGTTTTGCGTCAGTTTGTCAGACGAATAGCAATAAAAGGGGGTTCCCACCTCCCGCGCAATCCGTTTTACGTCTACACCTTCCGCATACATTTCGCCGTTTTGATAATGAAAGCACATAGTTTTCTCTCCTTGGCTGCAACGCACAAAAAAGCTCCCGCTTACAATTAAGCGGGAGCGTTGCAAACCGGTTATATTAAGTAAAGCGCTATTTTTCCGCAAAATTGTAAGCCGAGGCGCAAGAGCGTTTTTTGCTCTTGTCCTGTTTGCTTACACGTTTGACGGATAGAATAAAGCTCATAAAGTTAGTATAGTAAAATTCCAAAAAATACGCAACTAACCTTTTTTATACGCAATACAAAACAAAAAAGACCGTTATACTCCCCAATATAAAGGAGGAGATTTATGAAGAGAATCGTACTTTTGCGCCAC
>NZ_JBJEGE010000018.1:0-12991 GCF_051874775.1 Candidatus Avelusimicrobium sp. | reverse complement strand
TACTTGAAAGGGAAGAGCAGTCTGTTAATATACGAGCAGTGGAGGAATGTACAGTATAAGTATAGGACCCGGGAGTTTTGGGCATAGGAATTTTCTTTTTTTGGCTTGCCGTTTCTTTGTTTGTGACATTTCCAAAACAGTGTGGATTCAGTAATCAAACGGGGGTGGAGAAGTGGGAGTTTCTCCGCTGGCCTTGACTCGTTTTTTTTTTTTTTGATACAGTGGGAAATAGGCCGCCCCTATATCCCCTGACTGGGGTGTTGTTTTCTGTTTGTTAAAAAGGATTTTGGGGCCATTTAAGGAGATTTTATGAAGAAACTTTATTTCGCTGTATTTATATTATTGTCCAGTTGTGTATGCGCTGAAGAAATGCAGTTTATTACTGTATTGTCTAGTCCTGTAGGCTCATTTAACCGGCTGGAAGCGGTGGACTATTCTGCTCCTGCCCAAGGTACAACGGTTAATTTCTGTACGAAAATTGGTACGGGAGGGAAAGTACAGTTAAAGGGGAATAATAATGTCGATATCGAAAATACGAATTTATCCCCAAACACCACATTAGGCCGTTCAAACGCGGGTGATTACGTTTTGCAGAAAATCACGTTAAACTCGGCCGGAGAATTAGAAGGAAGCCGTTTATTGTCTAAAGTCGTGAATGTATCAGGGCAAGGGGTTGGGAAGTCTAACAATTTGTACGGTACAACGCTGACGGTAGCGGGTGCGAAAGCAACAACGCTGAATGTAAATAACGGAGCATCGCAAATTACTGCACAGCACGAGGCGGCGGATATGGTATGGAGCAACGAGTATCAGGCTGATAAGGCGTGCGGCACAAATTGCGCGCAACAGTATTTGTTAAAATCAAAAGGCCAGAAGCGCACCTGTAACCCGAAATATGGACAGGTTTCTTTGAGTTCCGAGAAATTTGAATATTCCTATTCTTTTAGCGGGGTTGATTTCGCACAAGACACTTGTGACGGAAAAATTACTTATGGTCAGTTTTCGTGCTCAACGGAAGATTTCAATAATAAAAAAGTATGCGTAGACTATTTCGCCGCTACATCAAATGAGGGGTGTGAAAAAGAATATCCGGGGGAGTGGGTTGTATGGCCGGCTCAAGACATTGCGGCTCCTACTGAAACCGATGTTATGGACTATATATTGAATCAGGTGTATCAAGCAAAAAAGATAAGGTTAACAAAAATAGATAAATGTCCGCAAGAAATACTTTCCGTTTGTGCGCAGCAATATTACACAGAGGTTAAAGATGTTTGCCCACTATTACCTATGCACGGATCTTTAGAATCTCCGGGGTTCTGCGCTTTTTGGTGGAGGACGAATCCTACAGAGACAAGTGAGGGGCATCCTCCTCTCTATAGAGTTAGGGCGTTGTATTGTGAGGGTCCGGTTACAAAATGTCCGGCGAGGATGCGTAATGTGGAGTGCTGCCCTGATTAATTTTTATTTTGTATTCCTCTTTGTGCCATATAAAAAACGGTCTTCTTTATCAGAAGACCGTTTTTCGTTCCTTTTAAAGCAAGGATTTTTATTTGATTACTTCTTTTACAATTTTATACGGTGCGGGTTTTTTGGCGGAAATTTTTACCGCTTGCTTAAATAATGCAATCCCGTCCTCCAAGCGTTTTTTGTCCGATGCGTACAGCGTGGCGATGACGTCGCCTTTTTTTACCGCGTCGCCGGCTTTTTTGTCCAGCCAGATGCCGGCTCCGTAGTCAATAGTATCTTCCATTGTATTACGTCCGGCTCCCAACAGTACGCCTGCCATACCGGCAGTCTTGGCATCAATATGCGCTACGTAACCGGCTTTTTCCGCTTTGTATTCTAATTTCAATTTAGCGGGTTTGAAATATTGCTGGGGATGGTCAACGGCGTCGGGGCTGGCGCCCTGCCATTTAATCATTTCGCGCAGTTTGGCGGCGGCTTCACCGTTGTTGATTTTTTCTTCCAATAAGGCGCGTGCTTTTTTAGCGTCTTTAAATTTGCCGCTGAGCATTAGCATTTCGACGGCTTCGCGCATTAACAGTTCGTAGAAATCAGGCGCGAGGGTTTTATCCCCTTTTAAAATCAATACGGTTTGCAGCATTTCGTTAGCGTTGCCGATAGCACGGCCAAGCGGTTGGTCCATATAGGTAATTAGTGCGCGGCATTTGAGCCCGAGCAGTTTAGCCGTGTTAACGAGCGCGCGGGCCAGCTTGCGGCTGTCGTCCAGTTTCTGCATAAACGCACCGGAACCGTATTTTACGTCCATCAGCAAGCTGTCTACGCCTTCTGCGTATTTTTTGGAAAGAATACTGGAAACAATCAGCGGACGGCTTTCCACGGTACCGGTGGCGTCGCGCAGAGAGTAGAGTTTTTTATCGGCGGGAGCAAGGTCCTTGGTCTGGCCGAACATACATACGCCCAGTTTTTGAATTTGGCGGTAAATCAGTTTGGCGGGCACGCGCACTTCAAAATTTTTCATTGATTCCAATTTATCAAGCGTCCCGCCTGTGTGTCCAAGGCCGCGGCCGGACATCATTGGTACCGCCACGCCCGCACACGCCACTAAGGGAGCAAGCGCAATGGAAACGCCGTCCCCTACTCCGCCGGTGGAGTGTTTGTCTACTTTAGGTAGTTTGGTGGCGGAAAAATCTAACCGTCCGCCGGAGTGTGCCATCGCTTTCGTAAAGAGGGCGGTTTCTTTATCAGAAAGCGGATTTAAGAAACAGGCCATCAAGAAAGCGGAAAGCTGGTAATCCGGCACGGTGCCTTTAGCTGCGCTGTTGGCGACAAACGTAAATTCTTCCTGCGATAAAGTTTTACCTTCGCGTTTTTTAATAATTAAGTCAATCATTCTCATTGGTGCGTCCTCCTTTTTGCAGATACCGCCTGATGCCTTTAGCCTATCATTTTGCCACAGAAAAGAGAAGCCCCTTTGTGCGAAAGTAAAAGGGCGGCCGGCACCGTGCAAAATTTGATATCATATACGTAACTTAATGCAGGAGAAAGATATGCAAAAAAGAGCACTCATTCCGGAGTGGATTAAATCTTATTTTAAGTTTATTTTGGCGAACTGGCTGGTATTTACAGCCTTTCGTGTAATCTTTTTATTTGTATTTCGGGCTGCCCTGTTACCGTCCCATTACCACGAATTATGGGAAACTTTTTACATAGGGGCCAAGTTTGATATGCGTGTGGCGTGTGCGCTGGCGATTCCGCTGGGGCTGTTTTTCTCGGTGGGGATTTTTTGGCGCGCCTTGTACAAAATTCGCAAACTGACAGCGGTGTTTTACGGCGTGTTGGAAGCGGCCGTGCTGCTGGTTTATTTTGCCGATTTCGCCCATTATGCATATATTTCAATGCGTATTAACTATTCTATTTTTAAATATTCCGAAAACGCACTTATTTCTTTGCAGATGGCGTGGCAGACGTACCCGTTGTTATGGGCGGTATTTGGTTTAATCGTTTGGGGTGTGTTGTGGGGCTGGTTTGTCAATCGTTTACAGTGTAAAGCCCTCAAAAGCCGTGATGCGTATTATTGGAAAGGCCGCACGGCGTGGCTGGTGTTTGGTGTATTGGCTACGGGTGCGCTGATGTTTGGACAAATCAGCCAGTATCCGTTGCGTTGGAGCAATGCTTATCATTCTACAAACAATTTTATTTGCAATTTAACGCTCAACCCCGCTCTTAACATTTATGATACGGCCCGTTTTGTAAAAGCTGACAGTTTTGATAAAGAAAAAACCGTTGCTTATTACGATACGGTTTCCAAATACCTCGGTGTGCAGCATCCGGATCCGGAAACGTTAAATTTCGAGCGTGTGATTGCTGCCAAAAAAGGTGCGGAAAAACAGTACAACGTCGTGTTGATTTTTATGGAATCTTTAGCGTGGAACAAATTGTCACACAACAATCCGGACATCGATCCCACTCCGTTTGTTAAAGAACTGTCGGACCGTTCTATTTTGTTTACACAATTCTTTTCGCCGACTTCGGCTACGGCTCGCGCGGTGTTTGCTACTGTAACGGGTATACCGGATGTAACATCTTTTAAAACCAGTTCGCGCAATCCGCTTGTCGTAGATCAGCATTTAATTATCAATGCGCTTACGGATTATGAAAAATACTATTTCATTGGCGGCAGCGCAAGCTGGGGAAATATCCGCGGCATTTTAGAACATAACCTGACGGGCGTAAATATGTACGAAGAAGGAGCGTTTAAAAATGAACACCGTAATGACGTATGGGGAATTTCGGATCTGGACTTATTCCGCGAAGCGGACCGCGTGCTAACCGAAGAACAACAAACGCTTAAAAAACCATTCTTAGCATTCATTCAAACGTCGGGATACCACCGTCCGTATACCATTCCCAAAGACAACGCCGGATTCGAGTCCAAAGACATTGGCGCAGAGTTGGCGCATAAACGTAGCTTTGTCAGTGTAGACGAATATAATTCGCTGCGGTTTTCGGACCACGCCCTGCGCGAATTTTTCAAATTGGTGGAGAAGCAGGAGTGGTATGAAAATACGCTCTTCTTTATTTTTGGCGATCACGGGCT
Source organism: Candidatus Avelusimicrobium sp. (assembly GCF_051874775.1). Lineage (GTDB taxonomy): Bacteria > Elusimicrobiota > Elusimicrobia > Elusimicrobiales > Elusimicrobiaceae > Avelusimicrobium. The sequence continues at coordinate 8,430 of NZ_JBJEGE010000018.1, read as the reverse complement.
GTCGGCTCCGCAGTCCGAAAATATGCCGCGCGGTTATGTGGAGTGGAACTTGATTAACCACCAAATTCCGTTAATCATTACGGGCGGCCCGATTAAAGAAGCGCGGGTGGTGGATACGGTGGCCAGTCAAGTGGATATTTTGCCCACGATGATGGGAATGCTGGGGCGCTCGTATATGACGCGGTCCGTCGGACGCGATGTATTTTCCCCGACCAGATCCGAAGAAGGCGCCCTGATTTACGCGTGGGCGGTTTCTCCGTTTGTATTGGGGTTTGTGCAAGGAGATTACTACTACCACAGCCAAGGCGGAAAGGAAGGGCTTTACAAATATAAGGACAAAAATTACAATGAGGATATGTCTCAAAAAGAACCGGAGCGTTTTGAGCATATGAAAAAGTTGGCGCAGGGGTTGTATGAAACGTCACGTTACCAGTTTTATCACAACCAAAAGAAAAACGAAAGCGATAATTAGGAGATAAAAATGAACGGATTATGGATTGTAGTGGTTATTTTAATTGTGCTGGCCGTGTATGCGGTAAGCGTATACAACGGGTTGGTCGTGCTGAAAAACCGCGTGGATGAAGCGTGGAGCGATATTGAAGTGCAGATGAAACGACGCTATGATTTAATTCCTAATTTAGTGGAAACGGTTAAAGGGTACGCCGCGCACGAAAGCAGTACGCTGGAAAAAGTGATTCAGGCCCGCAATATGGCTATGGCTGCGCACGGAGGGGTGAAAGAAACGGCTGAATCGGAAAATATTTTAACGGGCACGCTCAAATCGTTGTTCGCGCTGACGGAAAATTATCCCGATTTAAAAGCCAATGCTAATTTTATAGAACTCCAACGCGAATTGCGCGATACGGAGGACAAAATTCAAGCCGCCCGCCGGTTTTATAACGGCAATGTATTGGCGTTGAATACGAAGATTGAGCTTTTTCCCAGCAACATTTTTGCTTCTATGTTCCAGTTTACAAAACGCGAGATGTTCCAACTGGCTGACAACGAACAAGAAGCCCGTCAGGCGGTCAAAGTGAAATTCTAGTTTATGGCCACCACTTACGAACATATTGCCCAAAACAAGCGGCGCACCGTGCTGCTTGTTTTGTTATTTCCAATCACTTTTGCGCTGTTTACGTGGCTGGTGTTGTGGGGTTTTTTCGGGCTTGCGCACGGAGACACTGCCGTTCAAACGCGTCCTCAAACGCGCGCGGTGCGTATGGCGGACGGCAGCGTGCGCCATATTCAAACGTCCTCTTCCGTTCCCGCCAAAAGCGGTTTGCAGACGGCAAGCGAATGGATGATGTATATCGGCCCGCTGTGCTGGCTGGGGGCGATGATTTGGATTTTAATCGCCTACTATTCGGGCGATAAAATGCTGCTTCGCAGCGCGGGCGCGATTGAAATTCACCAAGAGGACCAACCGGAAATTTACCGTTTGGTGGAAAATCTGTGCATTACGCGCGGTCTGCCTGTTCCCCGAATTTATATTATGGACGATAACTCCCTAAACGCCTTTGCCACCGGACGGGATCCGCAACACGCGTCCATTGCGTTTACCAAAGGCATCGTGCAAAAACTAGACCGTGCGGAATTGGAAGGCGTAGCCGCGCACGAACTGGCGCACGTGGAAAACCGCGACATCCGGTTAATGCTGATTACGGTGGCGGGTATTTCTTTTTTTACGATGTTAGCCGAGATTTGTTTCCGCGCGGCAGCCTCTTCCAGCCGGCGCAGTAATAAAAATAACGGCAATGCGGCTTTGCTCTTTTTGGTAATGGGCTTTATCTGTATGATTTACGGGTATGTTATTGCGCCGCTTATTCGTTTGGCTCTTTCTAGACGGCGCGAGTTTCAGGCCGACGCCACCGCCGCGCTGACCACGCGCAACCCCGGCGCGCTGGCAAACGCCTTGCTGAAAATTTCAGGCGACAGCCGCGTTGAAGCGCTTGACAAGCGCGAGAGTATGGCCGCAATGTGTATTGAAAATCCGCTGAAAAAAGCAGGGTTATTTTCTTCGCTATCGGGATTATTGTCCACGCATCCTCCGATTGAAGCGCGCGTGGCCGCGCTGCGGGAAATGGACGGCAGAATATAATGGCGACCGCGTATGAATATATCGAGCGCAATAAACGGCGCAGTTTGATATTACTTGCCTTGTTTCCCGTTTCTTCCGTTTTGTTTGCGTATGCGGCGGTATTGGGATTTTATATTTTGTGGGGACTGCTTAAATACGCGCATTACACCAATGTTTTTTCGTTTGCAAGCGTGTGGAACCAGTCTTTTATTTCGGCGCACGAAATGTGCGTGTGGCTGTTACCTTTTTGTTTTGCCGTTTCTTGTTTTTGGGCGTGGATGGCGTACCGTCAGGGGGACCGGATCGTTTTGGATTCCGTAGCGGGCGTGCGCAGCGTATCGCGTTGGGATGAGTTTGACGCCTATACGGCGCTTGAAAACATTTGTTTGACCGTCGGAATGCCGATGCCGCAGCTGTATGTGTTGGAGGACGACTCCTTAAACGCCTTCGCGGTGGGAATGCATCCCGCGCAGGCGGGAATAGTCGTTTCCCGCGGACTTTTAAAACGCTTGGACAGAGTGCAGTTGGAGGCGGTTTTTGCGCACGAGCTGGCCCATATCCGTCATTACGATACGCGGCTGATGGCGATTGTGATTACCTGTACGGCCTTTTTTGCATTTGCGGGTGAAATGTTGATTTACGGTACGGATCGGGAGAATGCTGATCATTCTTGGGAGAGCGTGGCGAACAGAGTTTATTTTCATTCGCACTGTCCGTTGTTTGTTTACCCGGGTTTTTTGTTGATGGCGTATGGATATGTGCTGGCACCGCTGATTCGTTTTGCGCTGTCTCGCACGCGGGAGAGCTTGGCCGACGCACAGGCTGCTTTAACTACCCGCCACCCGCGTGCTTTGGCGCGTGCGCTGTGGCGTATCAGTCAGGACAGCCGTATAGAGGCATTAGACGGGTGTCGTTTAATTGGGATCATGTGTATTGAACGCCCGCAGGGACAGGACCGTTTTTTTGACCGCTTGAGCGGAATGGGGCGTTCTCACCCGCCGGTGGAAGAACGGATCCGCGCACTGAATGATATGGACGGCTTGTTTGACGATACGGATAAAAGATAAGCCGTAAGCGCTTTAGATAAGTTCTGCATTATAGCCGGCTATCGCAAAGGGGTTGACGGAATACGGTTAGAAATAGCACAATAGAAGAAAGGGTTTTTAGGGAGATATTTTATGCGTCGCAGTTTATTTGTTTTAGCCGCACTTGTTTTAACTCCCGCGCTGTATGCGCAGGAGGATTCGGCGCATTTCACACGCGAACAAGTGCTGGATATTTTTTCGCAATACAATCCGTCTGTATTGGAGCGCGCCAAAACCGATACGGATTATAATGCCGTATTAGAAAGTTTTTTGTCTGCATACGAAGCCTCCGATACAAAGCCGGCGCGTACGGAATTAATCGCCGTTGCCCGTAATTTTGACAATTCCATTCGTCTGCAGGCTTTGACGGACATCTACCGGCAGGCTGCCCTAACCTCAAGCTTGATGGGGCAAAGCGCTGATTCCGCAGAAAATTTGTTCCGCGCAGATTTGACGGACGTTTTCAACCGTGTATGGGCAGTAACGGTCTGTTTGCGTGAATATGAATTATCCGAAGCCAAGCGCGTTTTAAAAGATGTGCGGAGAGATAAGACGCTGTCTGCGGACGCGCGCGAAACGCAGACCCAAGAACTTAAAAACCTTATCCGTGTACTGAAGGCAGAGATTAAATCGCTTAAACATAACCGCGGTGCGGCGGTAATGTCCGCCGTAGATTCGTTCGTCCGCCAAACGCAGGAAGAACAAACCCCTCTTTTGCGCGCTGCATCCAGTGCAGTTTCCTCCTCAGAGACGGAAAATTTGCAAATTAAAAGCAAAAATAAAAAACCTGTCGCTAAATAATCCCCCGCTCCGTTTGTCCGGAGCGTTTCCCTTTGTTTTTACCCATTTTATTTTTTAGAGGAAAATAACTGTATGATCAGAAGTGTAATTGATAAAATTTTTGGAACCAAAAGCGAACGCGACTTAAAAAAAATTCAACATTATGTAGATGAAGCTAATCTCTTTACTGCCGAATTTGAAAAATTTACTGACGATGAATTAAAAGCTAAAACGCAGGAGTTTAAAGACCGTTTGGCGCAAGGGCAGACGCTTGCCGACTTGCTGCCGGAAGCTTTTGCCGTGGCGCGTTTGGCGGCGCAGCGCGTTATTGGCCTGCGTCCGTACGATGTGCAGCTGTTGGGCGGCATTGTGCTGCATCAGGGTAAAATCGCCGAGATGGGCACGGGCGAAGGCAAGACGCTTGTAGCGGTGCTTCCTTCCTACTTAAACGCGCTGACGGGCAAAGGCGTGCACGTCGTAACGGTAAACGATTATCTCGCCCGCCGAGACCGCCAATGGATGGGCCCCATTCACGAATTTTTAGGTCTTACCGTCGGTTATATCAACCACGATATGACGAGTGCCGAACGCCGCGAAATGTACGCCAAAGACATTACGTACGTAACTAATAACGAGCTGGGGTTTGACTATTTGCGTGACAATATGGTCATCTCCCGCGAGGACCGTGTCTTGCGGCCGCTGAACTATTGTATTGTAGATGAAGTAGACTCTATTTTAATCGATGAAGCCCGTACCCCGCTTATTATTTCGGGGCCGTCCGACCAAAGTACGGATAAATACTATATTGTAAACCGTTTAATTCCGTCATTAAAAGTTCGTTTGATTACAGAAAAAGACGAAGTAAAAGCCAAATACGAAGGCATTAAGCTGGACGAAGGTGTGGATGCTGTTATCGATGAAAAGGCCCATACCGCCACGTTGACGGATACGGGTATTGCCAAGGCTGAAAAATTTTTAAACGTACAAAACTTATATAACGATGTAGAATCCGAATGGGTTCATCACATCAACCAAGCGCTTCGCGCGCATCACTTATACGAACGCGACGTGGACTATGTGATTAAAGACGGCGAAGTAATTATTGTGGACGAATTTACGGGGCGCCTGATGCCCGGCCGCCGCTGGAGCGACGGGCTCCATCAAGCCGTTGAAGCCAAAGAAGGTTTACAAATTAAAGAAGAAAACCAGACGCTGGCTACCATTACGTTTCAGAATTTCTTTAAACTGTATAAAAAACTTTCCGGTATGACGGGTACCGCCATGACAGAAGCCAATGAGTTTTGGCAGATTTATAAACTGGACGTAGTGGAAATCCGCCCTAACCGTCCTTCCAAACGGCGCGATTTTCCGGATTTGGTGTACTTGACCGAACGTGAAAAATTCAATGCCATTGTGGAAGAAGTAGAGGCATTATGGAAGAAAGGCGCCCCTGTACTGGTGGGGACACGTTCGATTGAAAAGTCGGAAAAATTAAGTTATATGCTGCGGGCGAAAGGGATTCCGCATAAAGTGTTAAATGCCAAATATCACGAAATGGAAGCTCAAATTATCAGTCAGGCCGGCCGCAAGGGTGCAGTAACCATTGCTACTAATATGGCGGGCCGCGGTACGGATATCGTGTTGGGCGGCAATCCTGCAGATCCCAAGGAGCAACAGGAAGTGGTGGCGTTGGGAGGGTTGCACGTAATCGGCAGCGAACGTCACGAATCGCGTCGTATTGACAACCAGTTGCGCGGCCGCTGTGCGCGTCAGGGGGACCCGGGATGTTCCCGTTTCTATATTTCGCTTGAGGACGAACTGATGCGTTTATTTGCCAATACAGCTAAAATTTCTTCCATCTTAAACGCAATGGGAATGAAAGAAGGTGAGGCGATTGAATCACGCTTGATGACGCGCCAAATTGAAGGTGCACAGCGTATGGTGGAAGGGCGCAACTTTGATATCCGTAAACAGCTTTTGGATTACGACAAAGTGATGAACCAGCAGCGTACTGCCATTTACGGCCTGCGCAACGCGATTTTAGACGGGGAAAATATGACGGAAAAATCGCTGCAGATGATGGAAGAAATCATAGACGAACTGGTGGAACAGTATTATCATCCGTCCCATCCGCAGCATTCGGATTTTGAAACATTAAATGTCAGTTTGCGCAATTTTTTCCCTGCGGATTTTGCTTACACGGCGGAAAATGTAGGTCGCAAATCGCGTGAATCGTTTGCAGACGAAATTATTGCCCGCGTGAAGGAATTGTATAATGCGCGCGTGCTGTATTTTACCGAACAGGGAATCAATTTCTCTGAAATAGAACGTATGCTGTTATTGCAGTTGTTGGATAGTGCGTGGAAACAAAATCTGTATGAACTTGACCAGCTTCAAAGCAGTGTCAGCCTGCGCGGTTACGCCCAAAAAGACCCGCTGATCGAGTACCAAAAAGAATCCTATAAACTGTATTGCGCTATGCTTAACCGCGTACGCGATATGATGGTAGGATATATCTTCCGCCTGCAATTGCCTCCGCGCCGTACACCGGCGCAGCGCGCGCAGGAAGCTTCCGCACAAAATGCTGAAAACGGAAAACCTGTTTCCAAGCATATTGGGCGCAATGATCCATGTCCGTGCGGGAGCGGAAAAAAATATAAAAAATGTTGTGGAGCCAATTTATGAAAAATAAATTCAAAAATTTGTTATTGCTTATGAGTGCGGGGTGTGTACTTGTCCTGATTCCGGTATTTTTTGTCCAAGACAAACCGATAGAGGTAACTTTGTCTACCTTAACGGAAAAAGAATTTACTGCGCAACAGGAAACGCAGCAAAAAGCTGCGCAGGCTACCGCGCAAAAAGCCAGAGTGCGCCGCGTATTTCACTGTCAGGCGGATGAAGATTGTATTATTGTGGACAAAGATCCGTGCGGTTGTTTAATCGGGCCTGAGGGCGTAACCGCCATTAACGCTTCATACACGTTGGATTTTAATAAAATGCAGTCGAAAGCAGTTACAAAAGCCTGTCCGGACAGAGCTCTTTCACAAGAAAAAGAATGTAGTCCGTTCGCCGTGCCCGTGTGCCGCGAAAATGTTTGTCAGATTGCGTATTAACGTATGAGAGGTTTTAGGGAAAGAATTGCCGATCAAGACGCGCGCCAGCGAATTTCGTTCGGCGCGCGTCTAAAATGTTTTTTTGCGGGAGTGGGGCAGGTGTTGTTCCTGCTCGTGTGTGCGTTGGCGACGGCTTGGCTGATGTATGAAAGTTTTCCTCGCGCGTCCCGTTCGGAACTGGCGTGGTTTGCGCTTGCCCCGTTTATTTGGGCAATCACCAAAACCCGCGGGTTTTGGTCTTCTTTTTTTTATGCGTGGTTTACGGCGCTGTTGTTTCACGCGGGAATTTTCTATTGGATTTATTATACGTGTTTGCACGGCGGCGGTCTTTCGCAGGGATTGTCTATGGCCGCGTGGCTGGGGCTTAGCGGGTTGTTATCTGTACAATTTGCGGTCTTTGGCGGCAGCTGTTTTTATTTAAAAAAGACGGGAATGTTTTTTCCACTTTTAGCTGCGTGCGGTTTTGTGGCATTAGAATGGGTGCATCAAACGCTGGCGTTTTACGGTCTTGGCTTCCCGTGGCTGATGCTGGGGTATACACAATGGAATGCACCGGAAATCTTACAGCTTGCTGCGTATACGGGCGTATACGGGGTAAGCTTCGTTTTGGCCTTTACGGGCGCCAGCCTCGGTTGGGCGTTTGCGGTAACGAGCGTCAAGCACGGGGTAGGCTATATGAGTGTGGCGGCCCTTGTGTTTTTAGGTTTATTTACTTTTGGCCATTACCGTTTACCCAAAACATCTTTGCGGCACGGGCAGCCTCTGTTGAGTTTAAGTGCATCTGTGATACAGCCGAATATTGACCAATATAAAAAATGGGATAACACTTTTGAAACGGAAATCGAAAATACGCTGACGGATATGGGATTATCTTTGTCTAACACGGACGTAATGCTTTCCGTTTGGCCGGAGAGCGCTGTTCCGACTTCTTTGCAAGACGAAAAGTACCAGCGGCTTTTTGAAATGTTTGCTGCTTCTTCTGGGGCTTATCAGCTGGTAGGTTCAAATGTGTCGGAAGGCGGTAAACAGTACGTGGGAGCCTATTTGGTACCGCCGAATATGGGCGCGCTGCAAAGTTACCGCAAAATAAAGTTGGTGCCGTTTGGTGAATATATTCCGCTTGAAAAAGGGGTCCGTACATTGTTTTCAGATGTGGATGTGCTGGGAGATTTGGGGTCTTTTACGCCCGGAGCGCGGGATCAGCAGCCTCTTAATGTAGGAGGAGTAAGGCTTGGTCTTACGATTTGTTATGAATCCATTTTCCCACAGTTGTGGGTGTCCCAAAGCCGTCAGGGAGCCAAGCTTTTTGTAAACATTACCAACGACGCGTGGTTTTTTGATACGGCTGCACCGTACCAGCATTTAGCTATTAATG
>NZ_JBJEGE010000017.1:0-56069 GCF_051874775.1 Candidatus Avelusimicrobium sp. | reverse complement strand
TCGGTTTTGCCGAGGGTTTTTATACGCAAAAAATATCCTCCTGCACAGCAGGTTTGTTTAACATATAAAAAGCCGGCGCATAATGCGCCGGCTTTTTACTTACCGCAAAACAATCATCTGCAAAGTCTTGTCACTAAGAATTGTTCTCTATCAGAGTATGCCTTCGATAGCCTCCGTTGCGCCGGGGCGCTCTATATAAGACATCGCACCAGGTCCCTTAGGAGCGGCGGCGGCACAATTGTTGCTATCAGTAACTTCAGTACACTTAGCACAATAATAACCATATACGCACGCATTGTTCGCGTTAAGTTGGCTGTAAATTAAGCCGGTTATTAAGTAAAAGGCTCCTTCCGTGCAGCCTTTCATTGGAAGGTCGCTGGAATAGATGGGTGTTGGCTCGCTCTCGTTGCATTTCATATCCGTTGTGTAATAGGTCGTCTTATTCAATGTATTAGTGCAGTTTTCTGCTGCACCAAAATCAGGTGTGGTAAAAGTGGTCCACGTAAAACCAGTAATACAACGTTCCTTGTCACTATCGTCTCCGCTATCATCTTCTCCGCTACTGGCACCTTTTGATTTTAACAAATACTGGTTGGCACAGGAACTCTCTTTATCTTTATCTTTATCTTTATTACACGCAGCATCATCCTGATACTCATTGCTCCATACCATATCCGCCGCCGCGTGCTGTGCAGTAATTTGCGATGCTCCGTTATTTACATTCAGCGTTGTTGCTTTCGCACCCGCTACCGTCAGCGTTGTACCGTACAAATTGTTAGACTTCCCAACCCCTTGCCCTGATACATTCACGACTTTAGACAATAAACGGCTTCCTTCTAATTCTCCGGCCGAGTTTAACGTGATTTTCTGCAAAACGTAATCACCCGCGTTTGAACGGCCTAATGTGGTGTTTGGGGATAAATTCGTATTTTCGATATCGACATTATTATTCCCCTTTAACTGTACTTTCCCTCCCGTACCAATTTTCGTACAGAAATTAACCGTTGTACCTTGGGCAGGATCAGAATAGTCCACCGCTTCCAATCGGTTAAATGAGCCTACAGGACTAGACAATACAGTAACAAACTGCATTTCTTCAGCAAACACACAAGAGGACAGTAACGTAAATACAACAGAAAAAATTTTCTTCATAAAAACTCCTCAATATATCCAAAATTCTTTTCACAAAAAGAAAATAAAGATTATATGGATGATATTATTTTTATTTTATCAAAAAAAAATAAAAAATCAAGCCCAGCAGCCGTGACCTTAGCCACACGGCAGACAAGTGACCTCTTAGTTAGGTCACGCTATTGTAGAAATTCCGCAAACCAATAAACGGAAACAAAAAGGAAAATAAAAGCTCATAACTGTTTCTGTTCAGAATCTGCCGATTTTAAAAAACAAGAGAGATTCTGTGCCCCTACGGAGCACAACCCTGCATACTTTATATCTAAACGTATATTTCTTCTTGTATTTCTATTTCTTTATTCTCTGTCTATAATGCCCCGCCCCACAGTAGGACCTTAGCAGCCATCTGCACAGCCGATGGTTTTCTTTAGATAAAAAACGGATAAGCAAGAAGGTTTATCCGTTTGGCGCATATTAAACTGTGCCGTTTTTATCAAGTGTAGCTTTCCAAATACGTGTGCAACCCTTCGGCGCGCGCTTGTTTGACGCCTGCGTCGTACAGTTCCTCGGCCTCTTCCGTGCGTCCCATTGCATACAGCACCTGCGCCAACGATAGTTTGGTTAAAATCTGCCCGCGCATTTCGTCGGAATTATCAAATAAGACTTTGGCTTCTTCTAAATCTTTTAAAGCGGCGGACATTTTATTTTTACGCTTTAAAATATCAGCACGCCCCCATTTCACAAACCCAAGATCCACCGTATCGTTAATGGAGGAATACAACTTGTCGGCTACGTTATAATGACGCAGCGCCGCATCGTACTTCCCCTGTTGGCGCAAGCCGTTGGCCATACCGCAGTTGGTATAGGCTTTACCGAACAAATCTTCGCTTTTACGAAAGATTTTCTCCGCCAGTTGGTAATTTTTTACGCAGTCGTCTATTTTCCCGCAAATGCGGCTGATACCGGCCAAACCGCAATGCCCGTAGGCCACGCTGATGTCGTCGCCTGCTTTTTTGGCAAGCGTAATGGCTTTTTTAAATTGGGCAATTCCTTCCTCAAAATGACCTTGAAGCCGGAAAATTCCGCCTTTCGCCCAGCAAATAAAGCTCATACCGGTGTAATCTTTCTGTTGGGTGTAGGCAGACAAAACGGCATCCAACAAATCGAGGGCTTCTTCCAGGCGGCCCCATGCGCGCAGCGCCATCCCCATTTCCTGCATGGCGCGCACGATAAATTCGTCATATTCCAATTCCTGCGCCATTTTTAACGCGTCCTCTGCCAGTTCGTATGCGGCGGAAGAATGCCCCAAGGTACGATAGCAGGCTGCCATTGCCAAAAGCACATCCATACGCGTTTCGGCTTCGTCCGCCACGCCTAACGCCTTAGCATAACTTTTGAGTGCATCCTCAAACGATCCGAGCTGACGCTGGGCTTCACCTGTTAAAAACCAACCGGAAGCGTCTTTTGTGCGCACGGCGGATAATTTCTGTAAAGCATCCGAAGGTTTATTATTTTCCAACAAAGCTTCAATATCCGCCAAATCCGGTTTGGCGGCAGTTTTTTTCGTCTTGTTTTTGGCAGCTACGGGCATAGACTCTCCTATAATTTTAAATGCTTTTTAATTTCGGCCATTGTAGAGGTCAAATCGTACGGTTTGGGAATAAAATAGTCGGCTCCGGCTTCCTGCGCGCGGTCGCGCGACTGCGGGTCCGAAAGTGTAGACATAATCACAATCGGAATCCGCCACGTACCGTTATCGGTTTTTAACAATTTGCAGACTTCAAACCCGCTGAGTTTAGGGAGCATTAAATCAAGCAGAATCAGATCCGGCTTAACCTGTTTGGCAAGGCTCACCCCCGCTACGCCGTTTTCTGCCCAAAACACTTCCACGCCCTCCACTTTCAACGCGCCGGAAAGAGCTTGTCCAAGCACTTTTGAATCTTCAATTAAAACCACTTTTTTCATATTAAATTTCTTCGCAATGGTCTTTGTACAGGCGCACGGCGGCCGCGTATTCGCGCGCATTTTTGATAATACCGTTTACTTCGTCCTCTTCCAAGCGGCGCACCACTTTGGCGGGAACTCCCATCACCAGCGATCCCGCAGGGATATTTTTCCCCGCCGGAACTACCGCCCCCGCACCGATAATGCAGTTGGGGCCGATTTCGCTTTCCATTACCACGGCGTTCATACCGATTAAGCAGTTGTCGCCGATTTTGCTGCCGTGCACCACCGCTCCGTGCCCGACACTGACGCCTTTTCCGATTACAGCGGGGCAGCCGTAATTGACGTGCACACACGCGTTTTCCTGAATGTTGGAGTTTTCCCCCACGGAAATGGACGCAATATCCCCGCGCAACACGGCACAGGGCCAGACGGACACATTGTCCCCAATAGTTACATCGCCGATGATAACGGCTGTTTTATGGATAAAACAAGATGGGCTGTTTTTAGGCACCAGTTCGTTAATTCTTTCTTTCATACAAAGCTCCTTTCGGGTGTTTTGGTTTCACGGGAGAGGACGAAAGCTGCAAACCCCAGTAAATAAAAATGCTCACAATGCCAGGCAAAACATAATACACCACGCGGTAAATGAGCGTAGCCATTAAAGCGGCGTCCCAGTCAATGCCCATTTGGGAATAAACGGCTGTCATCGCTAGTTCCATCGCGCCGAGCCCCCCGGGCAGCAGCGGGATAAGCGTCGTTACCATACCGACGGCAAAACCGGCCACCAATACCCCCGCGGAAATATGCACGCCCACGGCGCGAAACGCAAAGTACAAAACCATAATCGTAAACAACCAGTCGGCGCAAACGTATACAATCGCACCCGTCATTTTGTTTTTCTTTTTATGGATCAAATCAATTCCCTCGTCCAGCTGGTCCATAAAATCGTCATACTTGCCTTTGGGAATCAGCGCACGGAACACGCGGTAGAGCACCTTGTTCATCAAGCGGAAGGTTTTGCGCAGCCATTTGGAGCGCCATTCATCATTAAACAAGAACGCGGTTACCACCACGCACACGGCGCACATAACTAAAATAAGCGAAAAATTTTTCAAGATCTGCGCCGTCGTGGCCGACGCATTAAAAAGCATTAGTACCGAGCCTTGCAAAATGATAACCGCCAGCACGAAATACAGCAGCACGGTAATCACGATACTGGCCGTTACGCACGTGCCGAACGGCACCCGCCGGCGATTCAGTAAATGCGCACGCAAGGCAAACCCGCTCGCGCCAAACGAGGACACCACATAATTTACCGTCGTTGAAACGAGAGCAATACCGATAGCCGCACTCTTGCTGATTTTGCGTCCCATTACGCGCAGCACTTCATACAGACTAAGCCCCATTGCTACGTAAATCAGCACGGAAGAAAGAATGGAAAGGAACAAGAAGCTTATCTGTACACTTTGCCAAATTTTTACAAAACTGTCCTTGGCTTGGTAAATCATAAAGGCAATCAGGCCTATAGACAGCACCACTCCCAGCGAATAGCATAAAAATTTAAGCGGCTTCTTCACGCGCACACTCCGAGAAAATAAGTTAAATAAATTATATAATTTATTTGTATAAAAAACACCCGCGCCACAGCCATACCCGCGTGGGTGTTTGTTTCCCCAGAAAGGTTAAATTTATGAAAAGCATTAAAGTCATTGGGGCCAAGGGCCACAATTTAAAAAATATTACCGTAGAACTTCCCAAAGACAAAATGGTAGTAGTAACGGGGCTTTCCGGCTCCGGCAAGAGTTCTTTGGCATTTGACACCATTTACGCCGAAGGACAACGCAGATATGTGGAAAGTATGTCCGCCTATGCGCGCCAATTTTTAGATTTAATGGAAAAACCGGACGTGGAACACATTGAGGGCTTATCCCCCGCCATTTCCATTGAACAGCGTAATCCCTCCAAAAATCCGCGTTCCACCGTGGCCACTGTTACGGAAATTTACGATTACCTGCGCCTGTTATTTGCGCGTATCGGTCACCGCCACTGTCCCCAGTGCGGGCGCGAAGTGGAAGCGTGGAGCGTGCAGGGTATCGCGCAAGACATTTTGAAAAAATTTGCGGATAAAACGCTTTATATTTTGGCACCCGTCATACGTGGCCGCGCGGGCACATACGAGGAACTATTCGCTAAGTTTAAAAAAGAGGGGTACGTCAAAGCGCGCGTAAACGGCGAAATTATCTCTTTAGACCACACGCCTACGTTAGAACGCTATAAAAAACACACCATTGAACTGGTGGTGGACGAATTTTATGTGGACGAATTTGACCGCGAACGCTTAGTTGAAAGTTTGGAAACCGCATTAAAATACGCACGGGGCCTTGTGCATATTTTAGAAACAGACGGAAAAAATTCCGTGGATTTTACCTACAGCGAAAGCAACGCCTGCGCGCATTGCGGGATTGGGTTTAGTGAACTGGAACCGCGGTTATTTTCTTTTAATTCGCCGTACGGCGCGTGTCCGGAATGTAACGGACTGGGAGTCAAAATCGAAGTGGCGGAAAATCTGGTGGTTCCGAACCCGACAATTTCCATTAACGAAGGTGCTATTGCCGCGTGGGATAATCCGGTTACCACCAGAACCCACCGCTGGAAAAACTCGTGGAGCGAATACTATTACGATATTCTGCGCCAAGTCTGCCGCCGCAACAAAATCAATATGAACACGCCGTGGCGGGAACTGCCCAAAGCGCAGCGCGACTTACTGCTCTACGGCACGGGCGGCGCAAGTTATACCTCGCTTATTTCCGGCGGAGAACAGGAGTTTGAAGGCGTAATTACCAACTTACAAAGGCGCCATAGCGAAAGCGAAAGCGATTTTGTAAAAGAAGAAGTCTACAACCGCTTTATGCACGAAGTCACCTGCCCCGTCTGCCGCGGTGCGCGTTTAAAACCCGAAGCCTTGGCCGTACGCGTAGCGGGTAAAAACATCAATGAAATTACGGCCATGCAGGTTTCGGCGGCGGTGGAATTTTTCAAACAATTACAGTTAACCGACCGCGAAAAAATCATTGCCAAAGACGTATTAAAAGAAATCAACGCGCGCCTGGGCTTTTTAAACAGCGTAGGTCTTAGCTACTTAACTCTTAACCGTATGAGCCAAACCTTATCCGGCGGCGAAGCCCAGCGTATCCACTTGGCTACGCAAATCGGATCTGGCTTAACGGGTGTGCTGTACGTGCTGGACGAGCCAACCATCGGCCTCCATTCGCGCGACAATGACCGTCTGATTGAAACGCTTAAAAACCTGCGGGATTTGGACAATACGCTTATTATCGTCGAACACGACAAAGACACCATTTTAGCGGCCGACTATGTGGTGGAACTCGGTCCCGCGGCGGGCGAACACGGGGGAAACATTGTGGCGGCGGAAAACACGGCGGACTTTTTGAAAGACAAAAAGTCGCTGACGGCCTCATACCTAAACGGACGGAAGATGATTCTCCCCCCCGCAGCCCCGCGCAAAGGCAACGGCAAATTCTTGAAAATACAAGGAGCCAAACAGTTTAATTTAAAAAACATCAACGTTAAAATTCCGCTCGGAAAATTCGTGTGCGTAACGGGCGTATCCGGCTCCGGCAAAAGTACGCTTATCCACCAAATCTTGTACCGCGCGCTGGCGCGCAAATTTTACAATGCCAAAGATGCCCCGGGAGAACATAAAATCATCACGGGCCTCGATAATATCGACAAAGTGATTATCGTCGACCAGAGTCCCATCGGCAAAACACCGCGCAGCAACCCTGCCACCTATACGGGCGTGTTTTCGCACATCCGCGATTTATTTGCTGAAATGCCCGAAGCCAAGCGGCGCGGGTATAAGGCGGGCCGGTTTTCGTTTAACGTAAAAGGAGGACGCTGCGAGAAATGCCAAGGAGACGGAATTTTAAAAATCCAAATGCAGTTCCTGCCCGACATTTACGTCAAATGCGAAGAATGCCACGGACACCGCTTTAACGAGGACACGTTACAGGTAAAATTCAAAGGCAAAAATATTGCCGAAGTGTTGGATATGAGCGTATCGCAGGCACTGGAATTTTTTGACGCGATTCCCAAAATCAAACGCTATTTAAAAACGCTTAACGACGTGGGCCTCGGGTACATTAAACTGGGCCAATCCGCCACCACACTTTCGGGCGGCGAAGCACAGCGCGTCAAACTGGCCGACGAACTTTCCCGCAAAGGAACAGGCAAAACTCTCTATATTTTGGACGAACCCACCACAGGCCTCCACTTTGCCGATATTGATAAGCTCTTGCAGGTGCTTCACGGCCTTGCGGATAAAGGCAATACGGTGCTTATTATTGAGCATAATTTGGACGTCATCAAAACGGCCGACTGGCTGATTGACCTCGGCCCCGAAGGCGGCGACAAAGGCGGGCAAATTGTTTGCGAAGGAACACCGCGCGAGGTGGCCGCGTGCGCCGGCTCGTATACGGGCAAGTACCTTAAAAAGGAACTGGACGAAATGGACGCGTTTATGAAAGCGCAAGGCATTACACTGGCGGAACGGCAGGAAGAAAAACCGAAACTAACCGGAACGAGAGTTAAAAAAACAAACGCTAAAAAGCCCGCAAAAAAATAAAAACTAAGGCTGTAGATACAAATAACCTTCTTGTTTGGTAAAACCGATGATTTTGCACCAATTTGTAGAATCATCTATATTACGACAACTAATCTTGTTAAAACTACCCGAACCAGACTGGGCCGTCGTTTCTAAAAAGTATTTATCTCCGCGACGCCTGGCATAAATATATTGCCCGTCCAAAGCATAGACAAAATTTTTGCTGGCAGGACCGCAAACCGGATCGACACAATCCGAATCCGTTTCCCCGTGCAAAGTGATATCTGCCATCGAAAACAAATTATCTCCATCTTCATTCCCCTGCATACACTCGGGTACTTCACCGTGGGATAAAAAACACAAAGCCTGTTGCTCCCGCAGCGTTTTCAACATTTGTAACGCCTCCGTCGCGCGGGATTTTTCCACCGCCCTCGTATACTGCGGCAGCGCAACCGAAGACAAAATACCGATAATTAATACAACCACCAACAGTTCAATCAACGTAAAACCTTTGCTCATAAAACCTCCTTAACAAGTTAATTTAAAGGCTTTATGGTTAATACCGCCTAAAAGTTACCCTATAATATCAAAAAAACAAAACAACCCGCTGCCGACGTACGGCCAAAAATTCTATAATTTAATTATGAAAGAAAAAATCCACAAAACAAACGCCGCACGCCAGCTGGACGAACTCAATATTCCGTATGAGCTCATCCCGTACAAAGTAAACGAGGAAGATTTAAGCGCCGCGCACGTAGCCGCCGGTTTGGGCGAAAATATAGACCAAGTATATAAAACCCTCGTCTTGCGCGGGGATAAAACGGGGCCGTTTGTCTGCGTAATTTCCGGCGGCGCGGAACTGGATTTAAAAGCCGCCGCACGCGCCAGCGGCAACAAATCGTGCGAAATGGTGCACGTGAAAGAACTTTTTATGCTGACGGGATATATTCGCGGCGGATGTTCCCCGCTGGGAATGAAAAAACACTTTCCCACCTTTATCCACGAAGACTGTATTTTATGGGATCACATCTATATCAGTGCGGGAATACGCGGCCTGCAAATAAAAATTAATCCGGACGACCTCTTAAAAGCCGCCGGAGCCCAAACCGCCGACCTCTGCCGCTGAACCAAATCTACTCTATTTTTGCCCTTGCCGATTTTTCTCCCGCCCGTATACTATAAATATAACGATAAACGGGGGTATATTATGTACGCAAGCGTATGGAAGCGTTTTGTTGCGTTTTTAATTGACGCGGCGGTTTTCGCCGTCATATACTGGATTTTATCCCAAATGTTAAGCGGGGCCACCGTGCCGCTTGTGCTGTTGGTTATCATTTGGCTGTATTATGCACTACTTGAAAGTTCGCCGATTCAAGCCAGTGTGGGCAAAATCATTATGAACATCAAAGTGGTGGACCGCCGCGGACGAAGGCTGACGTTTTGGCAGGCTACGGAGCGTATGCTATCCAAACTGATTACCAACCTTACGTTTTATTTCGGCTTTTTTATTGCCGCATTTGATAAAAAGAAACGAACGCTGCACGACCGTGTCAGCCATAGCGCGGTTATCGTCAAGAATACCGATTTTGACCCATATGCCGGAGAGGAAGAAGAAACGGAAGAAGAGTCTCTGACGCTGATTACAGTAGTGTCCATTCTCTTGGCACTGACGTTTGTGATAATGCTTTTGGGACTTGTGGCACTGCCGCAATACCAACGCACGGAACGTCATATTCAGCTTTCGCGCGTACTGACTGGATTGGAACAAGCCGCGCGGGAACAGCAAAAAGATGCCTCCCATTTAGGAACAGACCCGCGCGAATGGCAAGGGGAATACAACGGCTGTAAAAAAATCAATCCGCAGAAACTAATCTGTAAAGGGTATGAACTGGTGCTGGACGCAGGCGGCGTAACGGCGTTGGCACGTTCGAAAGGAATGGATATTTTGTATTCCTTGTATTATTCGTTTGACGGCGGACCGGTAATGTGCCACTCCGACACAGCCGTCGGAAGAGAATTATGTTCCACACTGACGGACGCGCCGAAATAAAAAGCACTTGTCTCTGCCGGCAGGCGGCGGGAAGCCTGCAAGGTGCGGCGCAGAGCGTCTGGAGATTTTTATCACATAGCAAAACTCCCCCGATTATTCTATCGGGGAAGTTGCTTCAAAAATAAATACGCGCTGATGCCGACTTTTCTAAAAACAGCTGACGCTTTGTATTTCATCCGGCTTGACAAAAATCGCACAATTGGGTCCTTTACAACAGCGAGATCCGTCTTTTTTTAGCAATACATAATGTTCATTCCCCCCTTTGGTAAAAATAAACAATGTGTAGATATTGGGGCTATTAGCAAAGGTAGAATAAGCACAACTACTCCACGCACTGGAAGGACACGGAACACTACAAACGCTTCCACCGGAACAGTTATCAAAATCCACAGACATTTCGTCAAACTCGCACCCAATGCCCTCCAAGTCGTTTACCTGACACGCTTGGTTCATTGTCGCCAGTTTGCTCCACACACCGGCCATACGGCTCTTTTCCACCGCTTTCGTGTACTGCGGCAAGGCCACCGACGATAATATGCCGATAATCAACACAACTACCAACAATTCGATAAGCGTAAAACCTTGTTTATTGGATCCTGAAATAAATTCAGGATGACGGCAAAGCGTAAAACCTTTCATATTCGTTTTCTCCATTTTTAAAAAGTCATCCTGCTGGTTTCTGCCGCAAAGACTACCAATTTTAAGCAAATAAACCACAATCGGAAGTGCCCACGCAGAAACACTACGGAATAATCCTATCGTATCAAAAAAAAAAAACGAGTCAAGCCTAACAGCGGGGTTTCCCGCTTACCCCACTCTTTTGATTAATGCAGCCACACTGTTTTAGAAATGAAGCTCCTAAAGAAACAACTATCCAGAGGCAGCCACCTGCGGCTCACTCCCAACGGGCGAGTCCGTTGCAAATTGCGCCGCAAAAAACCGCCCCGACAAACTGCGCCGGAGCGGTTTAAAAATTATTTTCCGTTATTCGCCGGGGGAGTAATAAACGGGCGTTTTCTTTGCGTCTCGCGCAACAGCGCTAAGCTTATAACGGTTTCCGTTCACGCCGATTTTAAATCCTTTCGGCGAAAGTACTTTCTGTGTATCGCGCTGGAATTGCACCGGATCGCCGGAGAGTAAAGACAAACGCAATAAATCATTCGTATACCGGCCATAACGCGTATAGTGGGCTTCTTCCAAGAGTGCAATGTTGACCAAATGTTTGCGCGCGCGGTCCACATAATATTTGTCTATTATTGCCCCGCCGCCAAAGAACTGGGAATAAGCAATCCACGCAAAAGAGGCCAACAAGACCGTCCCCAATAACCGCACCATTATCTGTTCTATCCACGATTTTTGACGGATTTGCACTACCACGCTTCCGCTTAAAAAATCCTGAAGCGCGCGATGCCTGTCATCAAAAAAAGCCACTAAAAAACCACACATAAAAAGCGCCGCACTGATGTAGTATCCAATGGCGCGTTTAAACGCTTGGAACAGCGAAAGCGGACCGCTTAAATCCTTTTTTACAACGGCAATTCCCACCAAACTTTTGCCCAAGGTTACGCGGTCGCCGCTTGATAAAATCGTTTCGTACAAAATAAACACGCCGTTAATGCCGCCCAATATGGCAATCAGGCCCCAAAGCTCCATATCCGGTCCCCACCATTTCATAATCAACGCGGCAATAAGCTGCGTAGGAATAAACACCGCTCCGTAATCAATCAGCAACGCGACAAAGCGCTCACTTACCGCCGAATACACCACTTTCGATTGCTCTTGGGGGGCGGCTGCGGATACCTCCGGTTCCATAATATTAATGCGATGTTCTGTCATAAAAGGACAACCTCTTCTTTCATTACAAGTTTTTCAAACCAACTTAAGAATTTACTGCTCCGGTTGTCCAACACCGGAGCAGAAAAAACGGGCTAGTAAATGGAGTTCCACTTGCGCGTAGTAAACGAGAACTCTACGCGGCGGTTTGTGCGGCGGCCTTCGCTGGAATTATCCAACGTCAGCGGGCGGTCTTTACCGTGCGAATGAATACGGATTCGTTCCGCATTTACGCCGCGACTTACCAAATAAGCCTTCATTGCAGCGGCACGGGACGACCCCAGCCAATAATTGTACTCTTTAGATCCCAGCACGTCCGTATGGCCTTCTACAATTAGATGCAAGGAAGGGTGGGAATGCATAATGTTGGCCACTTTATCCAAAAAAGGGTACGCATAATCCGGCGGACGGATGGAATCAAATTCATACGTAATGGCCGGCAACTTCAGCGTTTTGGCCATACGAGCTTCGCTCTGGTTATAAAGTTTTTGGTTAATACGGGCTTGTTCTTCAATGACCGGATCTTGTTTAACGGGAACAGGAATATCCTCATCCTGTTTTTGGGATGAGGCGCACGCACTCAGCGCGGCTAAGGAAATCAATAACAAAACGGTTCTTATTTGCATATCAAAAAACCTCCTGTCACCATTATAGCAAAAGAACGGGAAAAACAGTAAAAAATCCTATTTTAAAAGATATCCACATACTGTGGACAACCTGTGGATAACTTTTCCCGCACTCTACAGTTGTTCACAAAAAACTGCTTTTTTTCGCCGCCTTTTGGCAAAAACTCAAAGAGAATTGTGGATTAAAACGTATTTTCTGTGGATAACTTTCCATTTGTATAGGAAATAGCCCGCATTTCTCTCTTTTTATCGACGGGGAGACTCCCATCGATCCGTTTTTCTACCGTATGCTGAATTTTTAAAAAGCTGTTGACAAGTCTGCTTTTTTTTTGCATAAAAACGCGTTTTTTCAGCGTTTTGGCTATTTTTTAAGCTTAATTTTAAAGGTAAAAGACGGTTTATCCACAACCGGCCGGATTTTTACCGTTCCCGCCTCCGCGCCGGACAATACGGTTAACGCCCCGCGCGGTGCATTCCAATATAAATAAACGGGGCTTACGCGCAGCGCGGACGGCACATAATCATATGTTAAACCGTTTTTTAAATGTGCCAAAATACGGACAAAAGCCTCTTCGCCGGCATCTAAAGACAGTTCTTTTTCGCTGGTTTGAACGGAAAAACGCGTTAACGCCACTTCGTTTTGCGGCACAAAAAAGTATCCCGCGGGGAGCGCGCCAAACCAAGCGGATTCCGCGCGCGCATACTCTAGCGCAAAACCGGTTCCGTAATTAAGCCCCGCCGCTTCCAACGCCTGCTGCGCCCGAGCCAATTCTTCCTGCGTTCCCGTAACAAACGCGCGAAACGGTTTTTTGGGCAGCGGTATTGTCTCCCAAACATTTTCCGGCGACGCCAGCGCAACGCCGCCAAACGCTTCCGGCGCGTTTAACAAAGTTAAAGCCATTTTTGCCCCCGCTTCGCCGCGGGCCGCAATTACGCGGTTCTCCGCGCCCGACAGCACGGGGTAATTCGTCTCCAGATAAGGCAACAGTTCGCGCGTGACAAAACGGGTAATGGTTTGTTCGTCCGCATAGTCGCCGTCCTGAAAATCTACAGCGGCCACGATCATTTTGTTTTGCTTCATAAACGCTTCCGCTTCCGCTGCCTGTTTGGGGCCGGCCCCCAACAATACCGCCAGCGGATACGTTCCCTTTAACGGCACAAACGGCTCGGGCAGAAAGACAGTCAGCGTATGACTGTTACCAATGATGGCAGACGGAAAATGCGCGAAAGTTTCCCGTCCGGGTTTGATAATCATAATTTCTTCGTTTTGGGCAAAAAGTATATGCGCGCCCAGCAACAAAAATACAGTGAAAAAAATAAGTTTTTTCATATATAGGATTCTAGCATATCCCACACGCAACAAGCCATAGACCTAGAGGTTGGTGGGTCCAAAGGCCCTTGTTTTTATCCATTAAAACAAGTAGATTTGAAATATAAGACTCAGTATTGAGGGAGCCTGTTTATGACGAAAAAAACATCTTTGCGTTTTTTACTTGCTTTGGGAAATACTAAGGTAGTGGTACTTAATGAACAAGAAAGACTGCAAGTATATGCAAGACAAGATTCCACCCATAAAAAACACGCAGTAGCTGCCGAGCGGATTTCAGAAGCGCTGTCCGTTCAGTAACCGCCGTCTTTTCCATTTACTCCGCCGCTTGACACGCGGCGGAGCTTTTTGTCCGCGTAACGCATACATAATAAGTTATAATGGGAATAAGAGGACCATTATGTTTCAAAACAAGAACCTGTTCTTATTAACCTTTTTGGTAATGTCTGCGGCAATGCCCGTCTGCGCCGCCGGCTCCCTGCAAAAGACGCTTCCGCTTTTGCAAAAGCACCGCCGAACAGCAGCGGAAAACCAACAAGTGCTGACCATTTTCCGTACTGCCAAAGATCCGGACACTGTCTTTGCCGCCGGAGCCAGCCTCGTTAAAACGCCGCCCGCTAAAGCGCAGGAGCCCGCGTTGTTTAACTTGGTCATCCGGCCGACCGATCCGCTGAAACAAACCTTTGCCGCGGTTATTATTACGGCAATGGGCCAAACACACGAAGAATTATTGCCCATTTTAGAGCAAGCCCTTACCGGTCAAGATCCTGTCTTGCGTGCATACGCAGCCGGTGCGTATGCGTTTATCCGCCCGCAAGAGACTGCCCACTCCGCAGAAATCGTACGGCTGTATATTTTTGATCCCGCGTTTGCCCTGCGCGCAATGAACCAAACGGCCCAAGACGCCCAAGCGCAAACCAAAATTTTAAAGGAAGCTTCCGGATCCACAGATGCCCAAATCCGTGCGGCGGCAGCCGCGTGGTTGGGAGCGCTTCATACACAGGAAGGGGCCAAACTCTTATTAAAAATGGCAAAAACGGAAAAGGACTCCCAAGTTTCCGCGCAAATTGCCACAGGGCTGGCTAAAAACCGCAATTTGACGATGCAATCCATTGTCAAAGAATTACGCCGCAGTCCGCAGTCGGAACAGTCAGCCACCTATGCGCTTGCGCTTGGTTTTATGACGGGCAATGCTACAGAGGCCATACGTAAAGGGTTAGAAGATAAAAACGCAAACGTCCGCGCCAATTCCGCACGGGCCGCTGCCTATATGGCGGGAGTGTTATCCAATCCGGACGCATTCGCCTATACGTCTGACCGCGCTTTTGACATCAGCTTGTTAAAAAGTCTTATTCCCACACTAAACCTGCGGGCAAACAACGCGTCCGGTGATGAAAAAATATATGCTGAAAACGCTTTACGACAAATCGAAAAACTAATGGAGTAAAATAATGAATCAACCCGTTTTAAAAGTAAAAAAACTGGCACCGCACGCCAAATTGCCCCACCGTGCGCACGAAACTGATTCAGGCGCGGATTTATTTGCACTGCAACGCACGGTACTCGCGCCGCACGCCGTCACAAACGTACATACGGGCGTATGCGTGGAACTGCCGGAAAATACCTCGGGCATTATTTGGGGCAAAAGCTCTGTGGAAAGCAAAGGTATCAAAGCGATGGCGGGATTGGTAGATGCGCCGTACCGCGGGGAGTTGATTGTGTGTATGTACAATTTAAATGATACGGAATTTGTATTTGACGCTGGCCAAAAAGTAGCACAGTTGGTGATCATTCCCACGCTGTATCCATCGTTTGAAGAAGCACAGGAGCTGAGCCAAACCGCCCGCGGCGGGGGCGGATTCGGCAGCACAGGAAGCAACTAATCTTTACGCGCAAAAAGAGGGCCTTCCAATTCAGAAGGCCCTCTTTTTCATTCTTAAAATTATTCTACTGTGTAACCGGAAGAAACAAAAGAACTACACAGTTCTCTACCTTCGTCCCCGTTCCCTGTACAAGTGCGCTGGCCGTCTCTGGCATGGGCATTGGTATAGAGTTTAAGCGTATAACCGTCGCCATCTAAATCACGGTCAATTTGCACCCAGCCATTTTCCAGCGTATACGTAAAATCGGGCGTTTTATAAACGCTGTCGCTTACCCATTCTCCGCCGGAAATATGTACGTCCAAATCTGTACGGACGGGCGTTTTGTTGGGCTGTAAATCCAACGCGCGGTTAGCCGCTTCCAACATTGTTCGTCCGTTGGCAAACGCTTCGGCGGAGCGGGAACGCTCTATCGCTTTGCTGTACTGCGGCAAAGCAATGGCTGATAAAATTCCGACAATTAATACGACAACCAACAGTTCAATCAGCGTAAAACCTTGTTTCATAGATCCTCCAAAAGAATAAGTATTGATTACAGTATAAAACACGCGGAGACAAAATACAAGTTTTTTTCATTTGTTTTTACTATAGAAACTCGCGGAAAATTTGCTATCATTAATATATGCAGAAAATTATCAAAATAAACAATTTAAAAATTTCCAACCGCCTGCCTTTATCGTTTATGGCAGGCACCTGTGTGATTGAAAGCGAAAAACAGTATTTGGATTTTGCTCAAAAACTCAAAACACTAATCGCAAAAACCAAACACCCCTTTATTTTAAAAGCTTCTTTTGATAAAGCCAACCGAACCGCGGTAGACGCCTACCGCGGCCCCGGGCTTGCCAAAGGGTTAGAAATTTTAGCCAAAGCAAAAGCGCTTACCAAGCTGCCGGTGTTGGTAGATGTACACGAACCTTGGCAGGCCGAAGAAGCCGCCCAAGTGGCTGATATTCTGCAAATTCCGGCTTTTTTGTGCCGCCAGACGGACCTCGTACTGGCCTGTGCGGACACGGGCAAGGCGGTCAACGTCAAAAAAGGCCAGTTTCTGGCCCCGTCGGCAATGGAACAAATCATTAAAAAAATTGAATCCCGCGGGAACAAGAACATTCTGCTTACCGAACGCGGCGCCAGCTTCGGCTACGGCGATTTGGTGGTGGATATGCGCTCGCTGGAAATAATGAAACAGTTTGGCTATCCCGTTATTTTTGACGCCACCCACTCCGTGCAAAAACCCGGGGCATTGGGTTCCTGCACGGGCGGCAACCGCCAGATGGCCCCTGTGCTCGCCAAAGCGGCAGTGGCGCTAGGCATCGCGGGCGTATTTTTTGAAGCGCATCCGGATCCGGACCACGCGTTATCAGACGGGCCCAATTCGCTTGATCTGACGCTGAGCGCCAAAATGACGCGCGAACTGTGCGCGATTGACCAAGTCGTCAAAAAATTTAAATAACGATGAACGAAAACTCCGCTTGGAAACCCACGCTTTTATGGCACGCCAAAATTTTTGGCGTACTGCTTGCGTGCTGTCTGGCAGCGTATTTCGTGTTGGTGTATGCAACGGCAAAATTGCCCGCGCCGTACCAAAAACACCAGCCCGCGGCACAAACCACACCGTGGCTGAATAGGTAAAAATTATGATTCCAAAATACTCCCCCTCCGCCGTAAAAAAATTGGCTTTAGAAGTGTTGGACGTGGAACATAAAGCGTTGGAACTGAGCCGCAAAAGCATTGGTGCGGAATTCTTAAAAGCGGTGGACGTTATCGCCAAGACTAAGGGGCGCGTCGTCATACTCGGTATCGGCAAAAGCGGACTTATTGGGCGGAAAATAGCCGCCACGCTTGCCTCTACCGGAACGCCGTCTTTTTTCGTCCATCCGGTGGAAGCCTTGCACGGAGATTTGGGAATGATTACGGCGGGAGACGTTATTTTGGCCATCTCGTTTTCGGGGCAGACGGAAGAAATCAACCGCATTTTACCCGCGCTGGAACGCCGCAAATTAACAATTATCTCAATGACGGGGCATAAAGCCTCCAAACTTGCGCTGATGTCAGATATTCATATTCCCGTTTACATTGAGCGCGAAGCCTGCCCCTATAATCTTGCGCCGACGGCCTCTACTACTGCTACCTTGGCGATAGGCGACGCATTAGCGCTGTGTCTGATGAAAGTCAAACATTTTGAAAAACGCGATTTTGCCACCTTCCACCCGGGCGGTTCGTTGGGTAAACTACTCACCCAGCAAGTAAAAGATTTAATGCGTACCGGCAAGAACAATCCCATCGTACCGCTTACGGCCACCGTGCAGGACACACTGTTTGTGATGACCAAAACCGGCGGCGTAGGCGCAACCAGCGTGGTGGACAAAAACGGCAAACTGGCCGGCTATTTTACCGACGGGGACCTGCGCCGCCTGCTCCAACAGGGAGCAGACGTATTGGGCAAAAATATCACGGAAGTGATGACAAAAAAACCGCACCATTTAACCGACGAAATGCCTGCCATCGAAGCCGCCAAAAAGATTCACGCTACACACGTAGATAACCTGCCGGTACTGGATAAAACGGGCAAAGTAGTGGGAATTATCGACGAAAAAGATTTAATTGAATTTTTGGCGTTACTGGATAAAAAATGAAAAAGATTGTCTTTTTTCCTTTCCTTCTTTTAACGCTGGCCGGCTGCGGCGGCAAAGACTCGTTTGCCCCCGAAGATGACGCCGGAATTCAGATTGCGTCAAAAGTTTCTATTTTTGAGTCCAAAGACAGCCAAAAAAAATGGCTGCTTACCGCCGAAAACGTCGACTTTGCCGACCTGCAGAGCGCTACACTCAGAAAACCAGAACTGCTGCTGAAAGAAAACGGACAGGACAGCGCACGCGTATCGGGTGACTCGGGCACCTTTGATTACACTCAAAAACTTGTTACAATCAACGGAAACGCTAAAATCGCTTCCTTTACGGAGGACGTCGTCATTGCCACAAACCGCGTATTTTACGACATCAACAAAGACCGTATCTGGTCCGACGAGAAAACCACCGTCATCCGCGGCGGCGCCAAAGTTACAGCGCGCGGCGGAGTGGAAACAAATTCCAAATTAACCAAAATTGAACTCAAAAAGCAGTCCACGCGTCTGCCGAAAAACGCAACAGAACTGCAGCGGAAAAAATTATGAAAAAAACAGTTTTCTTTTCTTCGCTGCTTGTGCTGTCCGTTTTTTTAAACGGCTGTAAAACGATTCGCGCCGACGGCCCCCAAATTCCCGTGCCCGCCGCCAAACCGCGGGTAGACGAAGCAAAAAACAATTTAAAAAATAAACGCAAAGCTGCGGCCGAAATTCCCCCTGTACTGGGCGGCGTAGTGCAAAGCGACAGCTGGGTGATTTATAAAGACAAACAACAGGAAGAATTTACGGGTAACGTATCCTATGACAACGGCTCATACGTTTTCCGCGCGGATTATGCGCTTTCCGAGCGCGCGATAAACCGTTTTTCCGCCCGCGGACGCGTCTATTTGCGCCAAAATGAGCCGGACGGATCATTTTACGAAGCATATGCGGACAACGCCCGCTACAACTATAAAACACAAAAAGGCGTTTTGACGGCAAATGCGGATAAAACAGTCAAGCTCATCTATTCGGACGCAAAAAAACAAACCGTTACCGCCACCGCAAAACACGCATCGTTTGATTTAAACCAAAAGATTTTTATTTTGCAAGATACAGTGCGCGTGGAACGCTCCACGCCGGCAGGCACCGAAATTCTTACCGCCCAAAAAGCCACGTATAAACAGGCCGAAAATTACGCCATATTGGAAGGCGGAGCACAAGCGACCGACGGGGCGCGCACGCTGGAAGCCGAAACCATTGTTTATGACGGAAATAAAAATGCTTCTTACGCGTATGGTGCGCGGCCGATCGTATACGGGAAAACGGAGCAGGGTACATTTGCCGTCATTGCCGACAAGGTTTCCTCCGATAACGCGGCAAATACCGTATCGCTTGACGGGAAAGTACAAGGCTGGATTGTTTCCCCGCAGTTAAATGATGCGGACGTAAACTCCAAATTTTAGAGGTTTTATTATGCAACTTCGCAGCGAACAAATCGTAAAAGTATATAAAGACCGTATGGTTGTCAAAGGCGTGGATATTCACGTCAAATCCGGCGAAATCGTCGGCCTTTTGGGCCCCAACGGTGCGGGCAAAACCACTTCGTTTTATATGTTGGTGGGCTTTATCCGCCCGACCCGCGGCCGCGTATTTATAGACGGCAACGACGTTACTAATCTGCCGATGTACGAACGCGCCCGCCACGGACTGGGTTATTTAGCGCAGGAACCCACTATTTTCAAAGGGCTTACCGTAGAAGAAAACCTGCTGGCCATACTGGAACGCATTTTAGACGATAAAAGGGAACAAAAACGCCGCGTAGACGAGTTGTTGAATGAATTTGGTCTTACGAAACTGTCTAAACAAAAAGCGTGGACGCTTTCCGGCGGCGAAAAACGCCGTATGGAAATTGCGCGTTGTATGATCAGCAACCCGAAAATTATCCTTTTGGATGAGCCGTTCGTTGGCATTGACCCGATTACCGTTTCCGATCTGCGGCAGATGATTTTTAAACTCAAAGACAAAGGCATTGGTGTACTAATTACCGACCACAACGTCCGCGAGACCCTGCCGCTGACCGAACGCGCTTATCTGATTTATGACGGTAAAATTTTAGTGGAAGGCGACCAAAATACACTTTTAAACGATACCAACGCCCGCCGTTTATATTTAGGCGAAGATTTTAAAATGTAATTATGAATATTTTTAAAACGGTTTCCCAAGAATTAAAAAACACCTTCGGCCATAATTTTTACGAACGGGCGAAATATATTCCATCGGCCAATGAAACGGTGGAAATTTTTCGTACGCTGAAAGATTTTTTATACCAATATCCGCTCGTATGCCACGAAAACACCTGTGACGCGCCGCTAAACATTTTGGCAGAACGCCTTACCAAGCAAATCAAAAATTCACTCTGTTTTTTGTGTGCGGAAAAAGGCGACTGCGCCGCCTGCGACGATAAAGCCCGTCAAATTACGCTTGATTTTATTGCACACTTACCTACACTGCAAAAGCTGCTCGTCAGCGACGTCAACGCCGCCTACGAAGGCGATCCCGCCGCCGTCAGCCCTATAGAACCGCTGCTTTGCTACCCGGGGATTACCGCCATAACCTTTCAGCGTATGGCGCATTTTTTATATGCCCGCGGCGTACGGTTAATTCCGCGCATCGTTACCGAGTACGCCCACAGCGTAACGGGAATCGACATACACCCTGGCGCGAAAATCGGTCCCGCGTTTTTTATTGACCACGGCACGGGTATCGTGATCGGAGAGACGTGTGTTATCGGAGCTAATGTAAAACTCTACCAAGGAGTCACGCTGGGAGCAAAAAGTTTTCCGCTGGATGAAAACGGCAACCCCGTTAAAGGAATTAAACGCCACCCCAATTTGCAAGACAACGTCATCATCTATGCCGAAGCCACCGTGCTAGGCAATGTTACTATCGGCGAAAACAGCGTCATTGGCGCCAATAAATGGGTAACCTACGATGTTCCCCCCAACACAAAGGTGGGGTGAGACACCCTGCCGGCTTGTCCACGCCCAACCTATCATTTTTCTTATATTGCTCCGCCGTAAATAAAGTACAATATATTTATCCCAATTTGTAAAAGGAGAAAAATTCACCATGAAAAAAACCATTTTAGTTTGCACGGCCTGCGCCCTATTGGTGACGGCCTGCACCACCCCGGGCAAGCGCACTGCTTGGGGCGCCGCCGGAGGAGCCGCCGTGGGTGCGGCCGCCGGAGCCATTATCGCCAACAACACGGGCGGGAAAAGCGGACAAGGGGCCGTTTACGGCGCGTTGGCCGGTTTAGTCGTGGGCGGAGCCTTGGGCAATTATTACGACAAACAAGCCAAAGAACTGGCCGCTATTGCCGAGGTAGTCAAATCCGACAACGGCATTCAGGTTTATCTGAAAAACGATATTTTATTTGCTACCGGCAGCTCCGAACTTTCCGCCGATGCGATGCAAACGCTGACGGACCTCAACAGAGTGCTGAACAAATATCCCAAAAACCGCATTGTGGTACAAGGGTATACCGACTCTACCGGTTCCGACGCCATCAACAATAAACTCTCTACGCAGCGCGCCAAAGCCGTGTACGATTTCTTATTGGGAAGCGGCCTGAAAACCTTGAGCATTACCTATGTGGGCTATGGCTCTTCTAACCCGATTGCGTCCAACGCCACAGCCGCCGGACGCGCGCAAAACCGCCGCGTGGTGCTCTCCATTACCGCCAACGAAAAAGACATTAAATAACATTTGTTTGCGCTAAAAAACCCGCTCCAAAAGAGCGGGTTTTTTAGCGGCAGAAAAATTACTCCACAAAACACCCTGAGTCTGATACATACGGTCCAGCGCTGGACGTACATCCCCCGCCATTTTTGCTAAAACCTATTTTTTTACATTCTTCTGGATATTGATAAGAATAACAATGCCGCTGCCCGTAAGCAATAGATAAAATATATTTCTGATTTTTATCCACCGCAAATCCGCCGCCCTGCCCGTCGATTTGCCGATCATCTATGTAGTATGTATAATACTTGGTGGAAAAGCTGCGTCCGCTTCCAGTTCCATCCCCAAAAGAAACAGGCAACTCGTCCAAGGAAGTCGGCATACGGCCCAATTCCAACGCAGCGGCAGCTACGGCATCGTTCATTGACTTAAGCGTCGTCCACGCTTCTGACATACGGGATTTGTTCACGGCCTTTTGGTACTGCGGCAACGCTACCGACGACAAAATACCAATAATTAATACCACAACCAATAGTTCGATTAAGGTAAACCCCTTGTTATGGGATTTATTAACAACTGGATTCTGAAATAAATTCAGAATGACGGCAAATAAACCTTTCATTGTATTTCCTCCTTCTGTATTAGGTTTGGCGGCGTTATCGTTCTGTTGCGTCATTCCGTAATGTTTTAGTACGGAATCTCGTCGTTGCGAAACTACAGATTCCCGATAAAAACATTCGGGAATGACGATAGTAAAGTAAGCCGCCAAATATCGGATTATCCCCAGTTTATCAAAAAAAAAAAACAAAACAACCCCCTTCCGGCAAAGGACCGGCGCCCTCCAATTGGTCCTCTTGCCGCAGCCGGTTTTTCCCCCGCAAACACGGCCGGAAAATATTTCACGTTTTCCGTCGTAAAAAAACGGTGGAAATTCCCCTGTTAATATGCTAATCTTACTATATGGAAACACAGGGCAACGACCGCGTAAAAGCGCTAATCAGATTACTGCAAACCGAGTCGGACGCATACGGTCCGATGCTCAAGCGCGAACTTGCCGCCGCCATCAAGGCCGATCCGGCCCGCGTGCAGAGTGCCATTCTAGAAGAATTTAAAACCTCCGCGCCGCTTCCCGTGGTTCACACATTGGAAGAAATCTGTTGGGAAGATTTAGCCACCGCCTTAGCGCGTTTTGCCGCTAAAATCAATCCGGACTTAGAAGAAGGCCTGGCGCTCCTTTCCAAATTTACCAGCCCCGCCCTGCCTAGCAAAGAGATTTCCAGCCCGCTTGACGATATGGCACGCGAATTGCGCGGCGCACTTTTAAATGCTAAAAACCACACGGAAATTGCCACTATTTTAAGTCATTATTTTTTTCACGTAAAAGGTTTTCAAACCCTGCCGGCCAATCTGGACATTAAAGACATTTCTTTCGCGCGTTTTCTGCGCAAAAAACGCGGCTCCAGTCTGTGCGCCGCGTGCCTTTACGTAACAATCGGCCAACGCTATGGCTTGGATGTAAACCTTGTGGATTTGGCCGGACGGATTTTGGTGCATTTGCGCGGTTTGTCCGCACGAGAATCTTGGTTTATTGACCCGCTGGACGCAGGAAAACTCCTTTCGCAAGAGGACTGCCGCACCTACATCCGTACCAGACAAATCGAATGGAACGATGAATTTTTATTACCGCTTTCCTCACGCTTAATCGTGAGGCGTTTCATTGCCAATATGATTTACGTCCTGAATAAACTGCGTGACGAACGGCGTTTAAAATATCTGCGGGAATATTTGGAAATTATTAAAAATTAAGTGGGAGGCGGTATGAATTATTACGTCTATTTAATACTCGCCGTGGCGTGTTTTGTGGGCGAGATGTTTACAATGGAATTTTCGCTGGCGTGCTTGGGAATCGGTGCGCTGGGAGCAGCCGCCGCATCGTGGTTTGGCTTGGGCGTTTGGCCGCAGGTGGGCGCATTTGCGTTAGTAGCCGCTGTCTGCTGGCTGGGAATCCGTCCATTTGCACGGAAACATTTATACGACAAATCCACCCCTGTCAAAACTCCGGCGGAAGCCGTCATCGGACAGGAAGGCGTAGTGGAAACGTCCATTGATCCGGTACAGGAAACTGGCCGCGTAAAAGTAAACGGTGAAAGTTGGAAAGCCACCGCCAAACAACCGCTGCCCGTGGGAACCGTATGCATAGTGGAAAAACTGGACGGCGTAACGCTTACGGTAACCCCCAAAAACTGATTTGCAAACCGCGCCAAGGCGCGTAAATTATAAAAGGAGAAAAGATATGGAAGGATTAGGAGAAATGGGACTTGTTTTTTTAGCCGCGTTCGTATTTTTCGTTATCGTCATTATCGCCAAAGGTATTATCGTCGTTAAACAGGCGCAAGTGATGATTATTGAACGCTTCGGCAAATACTTGGAAGTATTAAACCCGGGTATCAACTGGATTATCCCGATTATGGATAAACCGCACTTGATGGAATGGCGCAACAGCCGCGAATATGTGGACGGCTCCGGCCGCACGCGTTCCGTGCCGTGTATGGAAATGCGCGACACAATTGATATGCGCGAAACGGTATACGATTTTCCGCGCCAAAGCGTAATTACCAAAGATAACGTAGGTATTGAAATCAACGCTCTTCTGTACTTTCAAATCACGGATCCGTTGAAAGCGGCCTATCAGGTGGAATCACTGCCGACCGCCATTGAAAAACTAACGCAGACCACACTCAGAAATATCATCGGTGAAATGGATTTAGACCAAACGCTTACGTCACGCGAAATCATCAACGGGAAATTACAGGTGATTTTGGACGACGCTTCCAACAAATGGGGCGTAAAAGTAAACCGCGTAGAATTGCAGGATATCATTCCCCCCGCCGCTATTCGCGAGGCAATGGAAAAACAGATGAAAGCCGAACGCGACCGCCGCGCTATGGTCACGGAAGCCGAAGGTACCAAAACGGCCCAAATTTTAAAAGCGGAAGCCGTGCGCGAATCTGAAATTAAAAAAGCCGAAGGTATGAAACAGGCCGCTATTTTACAGGCCGAAGGTGTGGCGGAAGCCAAAATTAAAGTGGCTAACGCCGAAGCGGAATCCGTCAAAATTGTGGCGGGCACGGTGGCACAGTCATCCAATCCGGCCAGCTATATGATTTCGCTTAAATACATTGAAGCGCTGACGAAAATGACGGAAGGCAAAGATAACAAAGTTGTCTATATGCCCTACGAAGCCAGCAACGTGTTGGGCGCCGTCGCCGCCATTAAGGATTTGACGGGCGGAGCCGCAGCAGTCACCGGCAAATAAGTTTTAGCCGTCACAAAGGCCCTCTCTTATTCCAAGAGAGGGCCTTTTATTGCAACAACAAACTAATCCGCGTAGTAGCAGGATGACGCGCCGCAACCGGATCCGCAAGTACAAATACTGGAGTCTGATGAAGTGTTAGTAAACCCTATCTTGGCGCAATCATTTGCCCCTGCGCCGCTACACGAACGACGGCCGGTTTTGGCGTTAAGCCACAATAAAAGAGAGTTGGAGCTTGCGTTAAAGCTATAAGCGCCAAAAGCGATGGGAGTAGATGAAGCGCAATTAACAGAACCCCAATAATGCCAATATTTAGAATCGTTTACTGTAACCGATAGCGCTTCCCTAAAAGCATTGTTCACATATGCCCCCGATCCGCTCGGATTTTCCAAACAATATGCATTGGCGGCCATATTGAGCGTTTTTAAATTCGCCCACGCCTCCGCAGTGCGGCTTTTCAGCACCGCTTTTTGGTACTGTGGCAACGCCACCGATGACAAAATGCCGATAATAAGCACCACCACTAATAATTCAATCAGCGTAAAACCTTTCATATTACATTCTCCCATCAAAAAAATTATCCTACAATGCGTCTGTTCAGAAACTACCGATTTTAACGAAATAAACCCCAATCGAAATATCCCAAACAGAAACTTTCGGGATACCACAGTGTATCAAAAAAAAAAAACGGATCAAGGCCCAGCAGCTGGGTCCCCTTTTCCACCGCGCGCATCTGACTACTGGAGCCACACTATTGTAGAAATGGCGCGAACGAATGAACGACAATAAATAAGCGGGAGATCCCGTGCAGAAACATCACGGGATGACTATTAAAAAACAACAGCTTCTCGAACCCTGCGGGCCGCCTGCCCTTCGGGAATGACGAAGATGCGCACGACAGAGCCCCGAAACCCTGCGGACTGCACCCTGTGATCCGCTCCCTGCGAGCCAATTCCCCCTCAAAAACGATATCACGGTGTCAGCGGCCAAAATAGCAAGAACGGGCGGAAAACATTTTTTCGCCCGTTCTACAAATTACGCAGTTAACACTAGCCGCTATTTAACACTTACGTTAAAGGCAATGTCCTCCCGTAAACTGTTGTGCACCGGACACTCCTGCGCCGCCTGTGCATAAAAGGTTTTATAATCATTTTTAAGCCATTCAGGAAATGAAAATTTCACTTTTATCGCAGTTATGCGGGTATGTTTATCGTCAAATACTGGTTCTAATGTTACTTCCGCTCCGCTAACATCCTCCCCGCGTTTGGACGCAACAAATCCCATTTTTGTCATCATACACGCCCCTAATGCAGCACATAACAATTCCCCTGGGTTCATCTCACTGCGCGGATCAATAAAGGCGGTTTTTACGTGCGCAGCGGAATCCACTAAAATTCCCGTCGTTTCTAAATTTTTGCCTAATGTCGTTTTGATAATTGCCATATTTATTCCTCCTTCAAGATACTATTAGAATAAGAATGTGTTTATTCTATGGTAACAATTTTTTTATATTAGACGGTTACGGTAATTTGTATGTAATATGCCGCATTTCCCGTTGGTTGTTGCGGATGGAAAAGTGGAGCTCATCCCCTAACAGCAATTCAAAATCTCCAAACGCCAGTTCGCAATGATCATCGGAATATGGATGGGGATAATTACGCAGTTCTTGGACAAAAACGATTTCCCCGTCGCGAAGAACCGATACGGCATACACTCTTTCAGACGGAAGCAACTTGCCGATTGACCAACCTCTAAACGATAAATCGCGCGAAAAGTTGTAGCCATTTTCTAAATAGCGGTTGAGCAAAAGCGGTAACCCCTTAGACACATTGACGGCAAAACTCCGCGGTAGTCCCTCTGCTGCTTCACAGCTGCCGACATGCATTCCCACAACATTCCATTGGCCATCTATCTGCTGAACGACGGGCGATCCGCAGTAACCGCTGATATTAAACGGATTTTTTACATCTTCCCCAAAGATACGGCGGTCCGCCGTCAGCCCAAAACCTTCCGCATTAAATAGATAACGTTCCATCGGCAAAATTTCTTCCAGACCAGAAACGCGTCCATAAACGTATCCAAACGAATACGCCTCTTTATTTAACATCGGCGCTCCGATAGAAAGCGGCTGCACAAACGGCGCTTCCTCCTGCGGAAACTCCGCCAAAGAAATATCCAGCGAATGCCACCCTGCGTTGCCGTTTGCAACTATACTGATTTCACGTTCTACCGGCTGCTGGTTTTCCCCCATGAAACGGATTAAACGCCGCGAACCGGCAACTCCACCGATATGATACGGCATCGCCACCCATAAACGCCGATGAGAACTAACGATAAACCCCGTCCCCAACACTTCCGACGCACCGGGGCGGGAAATTTGCACCAATCCGCGGGAAACTTGGCTTATTAATTTCCTTTGCGTAAAGGCCTGCCGCGCCAATTGAACACTCCGAACCGACACAATACTCTTCACTCCGCGCGCCAAACCGCCCTGCGCATATAATGAACCACACGCAAGATAACAAAACAACAGTAAAAATAAACATTGAAAAATCTTCATATAGCTATTGTGACAGATTTTTGTCCAACGTACCAGAGTCAAAAGTCCTATTCGCCGCTAGGACCTTAGATCCTAGGTTTACATTCGGCCTGTTTTGTAAAGTTTCAAAAAAATGCTGGCCAAAGAACGCCAAAATTATTGTTATAAATTATATTTAGTATAAGGAGTATAGTAAATACACGATAAGCCTTAAACGCGGCTTACAAAAAATTTAATTCTGTTTTTGGAACCGTATGCAAAATACGGTGCGCTGACGGGACAGCGGCGGCACATTTTCCCTCCAAAAACAGCCGATTCAGACACAGTATATCCGAGCGGATCCCTTGGGTATACTGTGTCGAGTGCTTCCCGCCATATTTTTATATGGCGGGGGCCGCGGCTGTTATGATTTGGGTTAGGGAAAATGGCTCAAACATAACAGCCGTTTTTGTTTGCCCGAAAACAGAATAAGGAGAAAAAAATGAAGCAGTCGGGCTTTACCTTAATTGAATTATTGGTGGTGGTGTTAATTATTGGTATTTTGGCGGCGGTGGCGTTCGCGCCTCAAA
This sequence comes from Candidatus Avelusimicrobium sp., assembly GCF_051874775.1. Classification (GTDB taxonomy): domain Bacteria; phylum Elusimicrobiota; class Elusimicrobia; order Elusimicrobiales; family Elusimicrobiaceae; genus Avelusimicrobium. The sequence continues at coordinate 27,887 of NZ_JBJEGE010000017.1, read as the reverse complement.
CAAAAACATCGCTCCGCCTTTCTCGTCCTAACGCGGCATAAAGCAGTTTATGCCGCTCTCGGGGGTCCAAGCCAATAAAAAAGCACCCATTTGGGTGCTTTTTTAAATGGCTCCCCTGACTCGGCTTCCGGTAAAATTCCTGACGGAATTTTCCTGCAGCCCGGGCTCGCGGTTTTTGCCTTTCGGCGCAACCACGCGCCTCAAACAAAAACATCGCTCCGCCTTTCTCGTCCTAACGCGGCATAAAGCAGTTTATGCCGCTCTCGGGGGTCCAAGCCAATAAAAAAGCACCCATTTGGGTGCTTTTTTAAATGGCTCCCCTGACTCGGCTTCCGGTAAAATTCCTGACGGAATTTTCCTGCAGCCCGGGCTCGCGGTTTTTGCCTTTCGGCGCAACCACGCGCCTCAAACAAAAACATCGCTCCGCCTTTCTCGTCCTAACGCGGCATAAAGCAGTTTATGCCGCTCTCGGGGTCCCAAGCCAATAAAAAAGCACCCATTTGGGTGCTTTTTTAAATGGCTCCCCGAGTAGGACTCGAACCTACAACCTACCGGTTAACAGCCGGTCGCTCCACCATTGAGCTATCGGGGAAAAATTTGTTTTTTGTGCGGCTCATTCTTACTACATAGATATTGTATGAAATAATTTTTATTTTGTAAACAATTTCTTTTGCTCCGACGATAAAACCTCCCAAAAATCTTCTTTCTGCCGCGCCAAAACGCTCACAAAAACAAGCGCGCCGAATAAAAACAAAAGCCCTTCCAGCATCTGCGTAAGTCCGCCCGCGTGTATCCACGCGGCCAAGCCCAATACACACACGCTTTCCACCGCATACGTCAGCGCCGCAAACAATCCCAACGTTTTGCTTCTTCGTTCAGGCGAAGTCCGCAGCAAAATAACGCTCTTTATCATCGCCAAAAACGCGCCGAACGGCAGCCCGCATAACGATGTCGCCCCCAGCACCACCCAAGCGGGAAGCGGAAAATATAACACCGCCACCGATAAAAAATATCCCAAATAATTAAACGTCAGCAATTTGAAAAAAGTAAATCTTTCCGCGCGGGCGGCAAATACGAACGCGCCCAGAAACGCGCCGAGACCAAACGATGCCCCGAGCAGCCCCAAATAAACCGACGAAAATCCGCGTTCATAAATATAGGTAGGCAATAAAACTAACTCCCAAGACTGCCCCAAAATAAACGTCGGCACGGTAAACAGAATGGGCAGCCACAGCACACGGTCGGCGCGGACGGCCCGCCACACTTCCCCGTACGACGGCGACGCGCGCAGCTGACGCGGTTTACGGTGCGAAAACATCACAAGGCACAGCGTCACGATGAGCGCGCAGAATACGGCGCACCACACCCAAGCGGCCAGCAGCCCGTACAAGGCAATTACCGCGCCGCACAGCACCGGCCCCAACACGGACATAAACCCGTCAAACGCCTCCACCAGCCCTGCTGTTTTGGACAGCGGTACGCCCGCATAGCGCGAAAACGTGGGCGACAACGCCGTACGCGCCAATTCCGCCGGAGCATCAAACACGGAGCTGATAAAAACAATTCCCCCCACCAACCAAGGATAATCCTTGCCGAAAAAAATCAATACGGGAATGGAAGACAGGAGCAAAAACTGGACCGCTTCACACGAAAGCATGGCTTTAGAACGGCCGATTTTTTCAATAAACCGCGCGCCGAAAACGGCTGAAAAGATATTGGGCAGGAGCGAACAGAACCCCACAAATCCCGTCCACAGCACGTTGCCGGTGGAGAACAACACATACCACGGCAGCAAAAGCTGCATAAACTGGTTCGTCAGTGACGACAGCGCATTCGTCGCCAAAATCAGCCGAAGCGGCGTTTTTACGGAATTTTTAGTGCTATTTAGCATATTGCATCCTAGAAAAAATTATATAAAATGATAACTGTAAAGGGGGATTTTATGGCAGAGTATAAAGACTATTATAAAATTTTGGGCGTAAATAAAAACGCCTCGGACGCAGAAATCAAAAAAGCGTTTAAAAGTATGGCGCGCAAATACCATCCGGATATGCATCCGGAATCGGAAAAAGCCAAAATGACCGAAAAATTTAAGGACATCAACGAAGCCTATACCGTGCTGTCCGACAAACAAAAACGCACCATCTACGACCAGGTCGGCGAGCAAGGCTATCAGGATTACGCCCGCGGCGGGGGCACATCGTCCCGCACGCGCGCCGGCGGAGCCAATCCGTACCAACAATACCAACAGTATTCGTACGGCGGCGGGCAGGACTTTGGCGGTTTTGGCGGAGCGCAGGGCTTCTCCTCCGGCGGAGGCGGAGCGGACTTCAGTGATTTTTTCCAAAGCATTTTCGGCGGAATGGGCGGCGGCGGGTTTGCCGGATTCGGGCAGAATTTCGGCCGCAGCGCAGCCTCAGGCCAAGCGGCGGGAGACGTGGAAGCGGAACTGGCGCTTAATTTGGAGGACGCCCACCGCGGCGGCAATATGCAGCTGACGCTGCCCAGCGGACGCGCCGTAACGGTTAAATTTCCGGCCGGCGTAAGCGAAGGCAAAAAAATCAAACTCAAAGGAATGGGCAATCCCACGCGGCGCGGCAACGGAGACTTGTATTTAATCATCAAAATCCGCCCGCACGCGATGTTCCGCCTGGAAGGAGAGAATTTACACGTTCCCGTGACCATTATGCCGTGGACGGCGGCCTTGGGCGGTACGATTTTCGTGCCTACTTTGGACGGCCCAGTTAAAGTGAAAATTCCGGCCGGCACGCACAACGGCAAAAAGCTCAAACTAAGCGGCAAGGGGCTCAGCGCAAAAGGCAGCCTGTACGTTACGCTGACGATAGACGTCCCCCGCACGCTGACGCGGGAACAAAAAGAGCTGTTCACACGCTTGGCACAAACCGCTTAAACGCGGAGACTAAAAAACGCGGCCAAACGGCTGCGTTTTTATACAACCGTAAAAAGTATAATATGAATACGTTTTAACAAGGAGAATTTAATATGACTACCATTACTTGCACATATACGGGCGACGGAGAAACCAAACTCGTCCACGGCCCGACCGGCTCCGTTCTGGAAACCGACCTTCCGCCCGACAACGGCGGTAAAGGGCGCCGTTTTTCTCCCACGGATTTACTGGCCTCGGCTTTTGCTTCATGCATACTGACGATTATGGGCAAAATGGCCGCCGTACGCAAAGAAAATTTTGCGGGAACCCACATCTCTATTGATAAAGTGATGGCTGACAAACCGCGCCGCGTAGCCGAATTTGTATTGGACATTACGTTTCCCGCCCACTTTACCGACGAACAGAAGAAACTGTATCTTTCCGCCGTCAACACGTGCCCCGTCCACCAAACGCTCCATCCGGACGTAAAAGTGACGGTCAACGTCAAATAACCGCTCTGTGCGACAAATCCCCGACGGCCCAAGTCGGGGATTTTTATGGCTTTACCGTTATTTGTAATATTTTAGAAATTCCTGCGTATTAATAGATGACGGCTCCAAACAGGAACGCTTATGAATTTTGAGGATTATTATAATACCTTCTTTACGCGCGTGTACAACTATGCACGGTACCGTTCTTCCGGCCCGCAGGAGGCCGAAGATTTAACCTCGTGCATCTTTGAAAAATTGTACCAACGCTTTGAAGAGTATAATCCGCAAAAAGCGACGTTGGAAGTATGGACGTTTATGCTGGCCGGCAGCGCGGCGGCGGACTATTTCAGACGCAAAAAAATCCGCCGACTTGCGCACAGACAACGTCAACCTGCCGTTTAAAAACGATAAAAAAGTAGTGGGCAAATGGCGCGCAGTGGATTTTGTGTTTAAACCGGAGGACTTTACGCCCGAACAAAAATACTGGCGCGGAGATTTATATTTAAAAACGCTTACCTTCCTTCCTAAAGGCAAAACGCCGATGTCGCCCGCCATTACGTGGACGAAAGGTTTTGTACTGCACCACGGAGATAAAACGGCTTCTGCGTACGAAATCAAAAAAATCAACGGAAAAGAATATCTGTTTTTTGAATGGAAGAGCGGAGATTACCTCTTTCGCGGTGAAAAACCCGCCTACTACGTGTTAGAACGTGCCCAATAAGCCTTTTTGCCCGCACGTTGTTTGCTGCGTGCGGGCAAATTTATATAATAAGGGTATATGGCAAAAATCAACTGGCGCGAAGTATACGCCAAAACAAAAGAATTTATTCAGGTTTCCTTCAAAAAATACACGCTGTTTTTGGTGCATTTGACGCCGCACCAAAATATTGCGCAAACGGTTCTTTCCTATACCATTTTAGGCGGGATTATCCTTTCTCTGCCGTTTATGAACACGACGGACGTGTCGTTTTTGGACAATCTGTTTACCTCCGCCTCCGCCGTTTCCACAACGGGACTCAACAGCGTCAATTTTGCAGATTCCTATACATTTTTAGGCAAACTGGTGGTGTTAATCCTCATCCAAATCGGCGGGGTGGGATATATGACGTTTTCCTCGTTTGTGTATTTATCTTTTTCCGAGCGGCACCGCCTGCGTAAATACCAGCAGGAAAATATATCCGCCGAAGTTTCGCTGCCCAAGACGTTAAAACTGTCCGATTTTTTATGGGCCGCTATGGTATTTACAGCCGTGGCGGAAATGATCGGCGCGGTATTTTTGTTTAATTATTTCCGTCATAACAATTACGGCATTTTTGACGCCGCGTGGTACAGCGTTTTTCACAGCGTATCGGCGTTTTGTACGGCGGGCTTCTCGCTCTGGAATAACAGTTTGGAAAACTTTGCCGACAGCAAGACGATGAATATCGTCATTTCCTGCTTGGCGCTTTCCGGCGCAATGGGTTTTATTGTGGTGACGGACGTATTTAATTTCATCCGCCGCAAATCCAAGCAAATTTCGTTTACCACCAAAATTATCGTCATTACCACGGTGTGTATGGTGGCTTTCGGCACTTTTACGCTGTTCGTTACCACCCCCGGGATGACGCTGTTGGAAGCCTTTTTTCAGTCCGCCAACGCGATGACCACCGCAGGATTTAACACCGTGAGCGTGGGCGGATTATCCTCGTGTGCGCTGCTTATTTTAATCCTTTTAATGAACATCGGCGGATCCCCCTCCGGTACGGCGGGCGGAATGAAAACCACCACATTTTGCAGTATGCTCGCCATTATGTATAACCGCTTGCGGTTGAATACGCGCGTGGAGTTCTTGGGCCGAAGGTTTCCGCTGCTGCGTTTGTATGCGGCCACCTCTATGTTTTTGGTATATGCGTTCTTTTTGTTTGTCAGCGTGTTTTTGCTGACCTGGACGGAAGACTTGCCGTTTATCGGCCTTGTGTTTGAATCTTCCGCCGCGCTGGGTACGGCGGGGCTGTCTACGGGGATTACCTCCCAATTATCCGCGCTTGGCAAACTAATCATCATCGCCACGATGATTGTGGGACGTATCGGCGTAGTTACCTTCGGGATGGCGCTTTTGGGCCACGATAAGGACGAAGAAGAAGAGGAGAATAAGCCCGTCAAAACCGAGGACGTGGCGGTATAGAGGAGCGTATGAAATTTTATTTAATCAGCTTGGGCTGCCCCAAAAATTTAACCAACAGCGAGGAATTTTCCGCCCGTCTCTTGGCTAAAGGGCACGAAATGGTTTTTACCCCCGAAGAAGCGGACGAAATTATCATCAATACCTGCGGATTTATTGATTCCGCCGTGCAGGAAGCCAAGGGAGAAATCCGCTGGGCGTTAGCGCAAAAAAAAGCGGGCGTCGTCAAAAAAGTGGCCGTTACGGGGTGCTTGGTAGAACGGTTTAAGGAAACTGTGGCGAAAGAATTTCCGGAGATTGACACGCTGTTTTCCATTTCCGCACAGGAAACCGTGGAAGAAACGCTTACAAAACAAGGTGTTATTTTGGAACCTCTTTCAAAATCCCTGTATCTGCCAGAATACAAAATGAGTTTAACAGCCCCGCACACTGCCTATTTAAAAGTGGCCGACGGCTGCAACAACCGCTGCGCCTATTGCACCATTCCGTTTATCCGCGGCGCGTACCGTTCAAAACCGATGGAGGACATACTGCGCGAGGCCGAACTAATGACGCAAAACGGCGTAAAAGAAATTTCACTTATTGCACAGGACACCACCTCGTACGGAACCGATTTATACGGCAAGCCGCAGTTAGTGGAACTGTTGGAAAAATTATTAAACATTAACGGACTGGGACGGCTTCGTATTATGTACGGCTATCCGCACCGCGTTACGAAAGAACTCGCGCGTTTAATGGCGGGAACGGACAAAATTTTCCATTATCTTGACATTCCCCTCCAACACATCGCCGACCCCGTGTTAAAGCGGATGAACCGCCATTGTAACGCCGCGCAAATCCGCGCCACCCTGGATATGCTCAAAACCGAAGTGCCGGATATCTCGCTGCGTACGAATTTTATTGTAGGATTTCCGCAGGAAACGGAAAAAGATTTTAACGAACTCCAACACTTCGTCCAAGAATACGAGTTTGACAATATGGGCGTGTTTGAGTATTTCCGCGAACAAGGCACCGCCGCTTACGATATGGAACAAATCCCGCAGGAAATAAAAGCGGAACGCTCCGCCGCGCTGGTGGAAACGCAAAGCCGCGTGATAGACCGCATTAACAAACGCTTGCTCGGCACCACGTTAGAAGCGATTGCCGACGGGCCGGACTTCGGGCGCACCTATAAAGACGCGCCGGACATCGACGGCAAAGTAACGTTTACAAAACCGGTGGAAACGGGGCGTATTTTTAAAGCCCGCGTGGTGGCGGCGGAAGGTTACGAACGCGAACTGGAACCGCTGGCAGATTAATAATGCACAAAAGTTCTGCTAATCTTGGAACTTTTTGATTTCCGGCTAATTCATTAAATAATATCCTTTTCCGATACTGCTTCCCATATCCAATTCTCCGAAAGAACGGCAGATAGAATGTTCTTGTTCGGTAAAAGCAACACACCACCGTTTTCCGGCCAGTTGCTGTGAACCTCTTAATAAATAAAATTCTAAATAGGGCCCTTTTGGACTGCTGCCATAACAAGTAGTCGCTACACTGCTTCCTCTGCCGTCGACGCAGAAATACCCATATCCCCCTTGATTACGGGTATTAGGCACCGTTATATCCAGTTCATCCAATTGCGCCGTATAATATCCATTGGCCATATAGTAACGTTCCTGCGCCTCCGTAATGGCCTTTAATCCCATTATTCCTTGTACCGCTCTAGATTTTGCCACCGCTCTAGTATATTGAGGTAACGCAACTGCGGACAAAACGCCGATAATTAAAACAACAACCAGCAACTCTATAAGCGTAAATCCGGCATTCTTATCCCCGTAAGGAGAATTTTGATTAATTTTGTTCATATGTAAAATGTATCAAAAAAAAAAAACGGGTCAAGCCCTCATAATGCTTAACCCATTTCTACCAAAAAACGCTTTCGTTTAGATTATGGTATGATAGAAATATGACCTACGCTTTCAAAAATACTTATTTTTCCGCCGTTTCAGACGTTTTGGCCAAAATCGAACGGACCCAAATGCCTGCATTGGAAGAAGCGGCGCGCTTGACGGCCGACGCTTTGGCAAACGACGGCATTATTCATACGTTTGGCTGCGGACACAGCGCCAGCGCAGCCGTGGAACCTTTCCACCGCAGCGGCTGTTTCGCCGCCGTAGACGCTATTTTGGATATTGGATTAATGTTCCACAACGGGGCCGCCTGCGCCACCGCACTGGAAAGAATGGAAGGATATGCGGATACCGTTCTTAGACGTCATACGTTTCAGCCGCACGATATCCTTTTTATTTTTTCCAATTCCGGCCGCAACCCTGCGGGCATAGACGCCGCGTTATACGCCAAGAAAGCAGGCGTAAAAACCATTGCCGTTACAGCAGCGGGTGCACACGCAAACAGTTCTTCCCGCCATTCAAGCGGACTTTTATTAAAAGATGCAGCCGATTTAACGCTAGACAACTGCTGCTCCTCCAACGAAACCGCTTTAGAAACAGCCGGTGTTCAAACGGGGCCCGTTTCTACCGTCGCGGCTTCGTGCTTGTTTCACGCGGTGCTCGTACGCGCTGCAGAGTTGTTGGCGGAAAAAGGAGCGGAACTGCCCGTCTACAAAAGCAGCAACGCAGGAGGGGACGCACACAATGCCCGCCTGGAAGAAAAGTATCGGGAGAGGATTAAGCACTTAAAATGATTTCCACATTACGCGAAATTTTATTCCGGTTGGATCCGCACCGCCAAAGTTTTCTGTTTTTCAAATGGAATTTTTGGCGGGTGCTGTGCGCGCTGGCGGCCGTTTGGTGCGTATTTCAATGGCAGGGCGGGGGATTTATTAAAACTTTGCAGGATAATATTTTTATTTATTTTCCCAATTACCTGATTCACGAATTTGCGCACAATATCGTCGGCAGAATTGCGTTTATGGGCGCCTATATGCTTTCCGGCTCCTGCGCGGGCGCCGCGCGGGAATGTTATCCCGTTGCCAGTTGGCTGACCACGCTGGCCGGAAACGGAGTGGAAACGCTGGTACCGACCCTCTGCATATTGTTTTTTCTGCAGCTGCAAGGAGGGCGTTTGCTACTGCCCCCGCTGTTGTATTGGTGCGGCACCACTTGGTACGACGCGGCGCGCTATGTGTCCGACGCGCGCGCCAGCAAATTGCCGCTGACCTCTTCCGATATGATGACAAACTATGCCCCGGGTACGGTTAAAGGAGATTGGCATTATATTTTACAACCCATCGGACTGTTGGATTACGACCTGATCATCGGACAAATTTTTTATGCCCTTGCGGCATTCTGTTTAGTAATAGCAATTTATTCGCTGTGGTATTATTGGACGCATAACGAGGAAATGCTGCTCAATACACATCGGGAATATTAAATTTTCCGCCCGTTATTGTTTCACGTAGGGTTTGATTGCCTTATACACTTTTTCCGCCACTTTTTCGTATCCGGCGGCATTGGGGTGAACCATATCGGATTTATACCGCCGGTCGTGGAAAATCCCTTTCAAAATCGCGGGCACAAAAACGGCTCCCTTTTCTTCAGCCAACCTTTGATACGCCTTGGTATATTCCCCCATTCCGGGGCCGCCCGTATCCACGATAACGGCCACCGCGCCCGCATTTTGCACCGCTTCCACCATTTGCGCTACGGCGCGCACGGCTTCTTCGCAAGACATTCCGCGCATATAATCATTCGCACCAAATTCAATCAGCACGATATGCGGACGGTATGCCAACACATCCGGCAGGCGGGTTGGAGCATTGACCGCCGTATCGCCGGATAAACCTAAATTTATAACGGGCCGTCCCAATTTCTTCGCCAATACGTCCGGATACGAAGCGCCTTTCGGCGCGCCGTAACCGGCGGTTAAACTGTCCCCGAACGCCACGACGGCGGTATAGGGATTGTGCAGGTTTTTTATTTCGGGGGAACTCTTCATAAAGTACCACGCGCAAACAATCAGCGCAGCGGGTAAAATCCATTTTTTCATAATTTATTATAACAAAACAATCCGTACGCGCGCGAACGGAACGGGGTTGACTTTTTACGCTTTTATTATAGAATAAAAGTATGAACACGCCACTAACACCCAAAGAGCAGGAACAATTATTGGACGCGGCCCAACGGGCGCGCGAAAATTCCTATTCCCCCTACTCTAAGTTTAAAGTGGGGGCCGCCGTACTGACGGAAAACGGGGACATTTTCTCCGGCACCAATATTGAAAACGCCTCGTACGGATTAACCGTCTGCGCCGAACGAAACGCCATTTTTTCTGCCGTGGGCGCGGGCAGACGCAAATTACGCGCCTTGGCGCTTGTTACCCAAAAACTGCCGGAGCTGGATTTCAACTCCCCTTGCGGCGCGTGCCGCCAAGTGATGAGCGAATTTCTTGCGCCCGATGCGCCTATTTATATGGCGGTGCTGGACGGAACCCGCCGCACCGTTTTTTGCAAACGCTTGGCGGAAATAATGCCGTTTCCGTTTGATAAATTTTCGGAAAAATAATATCCCGCGCCGCGCGGGAAAGGGAGACCCTGTATGTCAAACGCGCAGTACAAAGGACTTGCCGCAAAAATTTTGGAAAACGATTTGTTAAAACTTACCTTCCTGCCCGATTACGGCTGCAAACTGGCCAGTTTGCTTTCTAAAAAAACCGGACGGGAATTTTTATTCCAATCCGCCAAAGAAACCTTGGAAATACCGCCCTACGGCGCGCCCTTTTCCTCTTACGATTCCAGCGGATTTGACGAAGTGTTTCCCTCCATCGACCAAGCCCCGTATCCGTACGGCCCGTGGAAAAACCTCCCCGTACCGGATCACGGCGAGGTATGGGCGATGCAGTGGGGAAGTACATTTTCGGCAGACGGAAAAAGCGTAAAATCCGTTGTCAAAAGCGAACGCTTCCCGTATGTTTTATCCCGCAAAGCAACGCTTGAAAATAATGAAATTTTGTTTGAATACGAAGCCGAAAACACGGCGGACGAACCATTTGAATTTATTTGGACGCCGCATTGTCTGCTGGCTTGTTCACCCGATACGCGACTTTTAATCCCCGACGGATTAACCCAAGTGATGACGGTGGAACACTCCACCAAACGGCTGGGGCCGTGGGGTACGCCGCACCGTTATCCGCTGACGACCGACGTAAACGGCCGCCCCTTGGACCTTTCCGCCACGGAACCCGTTTCCGCCCAAAACTGCGAAAAATTTTACTTTACCGCCCCCAACACCGCCGGCTGGTGCGGCATAGAACACGCCGACACGGGCGAACAATTAATCTACGAATATCCCGCCGACAAAGTACCGTACTTGGGCGTATGGAAAACGCAGGGCGGATACCGTGGGGATTACAATATTGCCTTGGAACCGTGTACTGGTGTGTATGACGACATATACGTTGCGCATAAAATCCGCCGCGCGTCTGCCATTCCCCCGCACGGCAAATATACTTGGACGCTGAAAATGACCGTCCGCTGATTTTTGCACCGGATAAAACCGGAAGGAGATCCTTTATGAACCAACAAGCCTTACGCAGTAAATTTAATGAAGTCTTTCAAAAAGAAAAACTATATTTTTTTGCTCCGGGCCGCGTAAATCTTATCGGCGAACATACAGACTATAACGGCGGACACGTTTTCCCGTGCGCGCTTTCTTTCGGCACACATTGCGTGTTCTGTAAACGCGACGACGACAAAATCCGCCTGCACTCCTTAAACCTGCCGGAAAAAGGCATTATCGAAGCCGATTTAAACCATATTGAATACAAAAAAGAACAGGACTGGGCGAACTATCCCCTCGGTATGATTAAAACTATCCAAAACCACGGCTACAAGCTGGATCACGGCTTTGAACTGTTATTTTGGGGCGATATTCCCAACGGTGCGGGGCTTTCGTCCTCGGCCTCTATTGAGCTTGCTACGGCAGTGGCGATGAACAAAGCGTTTAACTTGCATATTCCGCAGGTGGAACTCGTCAAAATGGCGCAGGAAGACGAAAATAAATTCGTCGGCATGAACTGCGGGATTATGGACCAGTTCGCCAGCGGTATGGGTAAAGAGGACCACGCCATCCTGCTCGACTGCAACACGTTGGATTATGAGTACGTACCGCTGAACCTGCGCGGAGTGTCTATCGTCATCATCAACAGCAACAAAAAACACGCGCTTGTTACATCCGAATATAACACACGGCGCAAAGAATGTGAACACGCCTTAAAAGAACTGCAACAAAAACTCCCCATTAAAGCTTTGGGTGAACTTACGATCGAACAATTTGAACAAAATAAACACCTGATTACAAGCAAAGTGGAACAACGCCGCGCCAAACACGCCGTGTATGAAAACCAACGCACGCTGCAAGCAGCCGCCGCGCTTAAAAAAGGCGATTTGGCGACGTTTGGCAAACTGATGAACCAGTCCCATGTTTCCCTGCGCGACGATTACGAAACGAGCGCACCGGAACTGGATCTTATTGCCGAAACAGCTTGGAACGTAGAGGGCGTATTGGGTGCGCGCATTACGGGCGGCGGATTCGGCGGCTGTGCGGTGGCCTTAGTAAAGGATGAAGCCGTCAAACCGTTAATGGACGCAGTGAACCGCATTTATCCACAGAAAACGGGACTCAAGGCGGATTTTTATATTGCGTCTGCGGGCGGCCCTGCGCGCCAAATGGAAAAGCGGTATTAATTCACGGTTAAGTTGCCCGAATTTTTACGAAGTAAACTAATATTTCTTTCAAATTTGGAACACAGAATGCCACAATAGGACGTAATATGATTTACTGTAAATAATATACGAAGTAAACTAATATTTCTTTCAAATTTGGAACACAGAATACCACAATAGGACGTAATATGATTTTTCAGATTTGAGGGATTTTTCCACCGCAAGTTTGGCCGCGGCGTAATGGCAGTTACGTAAGGCCAAAGTCGGTGAAAAAATCCCCAAATATGGAAAATTGTTTATCGGATTTTATAGAAGATAAGAACAGGAGTTTTACAAAATGAAGAATATTTTAGTAATAGGCGGAGCCGGCTACATCGGCTCCCACACCGTCAAAATGCTGGCCGAAAAGGGCTACAATCCCGTCGTGTTTGACAACCTTTCCAAAGGCCACCGCGAAGCCGTAAAAAACTATCCCTTTGAACTGGGCGATTTGGGCGACAAAGCGCGCCTTGCCGAAGTTTTCAAAAAACATCACATTGAAGCCGTAATGCACTTTGCCGCGTTTATTGAGGTGGGAGAAAGCGTCAAAGAGCCGTCCAAATACTACCATAACAACGTCGCCAAAGTGCTCAACCTGTTAGACGCAATGGTGGAAAACAACGTCAAATACTTTGTGTTTTCCTCCACGGCCGCCACATTCGGCGAACCCGTCAAAGAAAAAATTGACGAAACCCACCCCCAGCTGCCCATTAATCCGTACGGAAACACCAAGCTGATGGTGGAAAAAATGCTGGAAGATTTTGATACGGCCTATGGCTTAAAATCCACCGCCCTTAGATATTTTAACGCCAGCGGCGCGGACGATTCGGGCGATATTGGCGAATCGCACACGCCGGAAACGCACTTAATTCCTATCGTTCTGCAAGCGGCCGCCGGAAAACGCCCGTCCATAAAAATGTTCGGCGACGACTACCCTACCCCCGACGGTACCTGCGTGCGCGATTACGTGCACGTCAACGATTTGGCGCGCGCGCATATCTTGGCTTTAGAAAAAATGTTTAAAGATAACGTAAGCGAACGCTTTAACCTGGGCAGCGGAAACGGCTTTTCCGTGGCCGAACTCGTTAACGAAGCCAAAAAAATTACGGGAATTGATTTTAAAGTGGAAACCGCCCCGCGCCGCGCGGGAGACCCTGCCGTACTGGTGGCGGACAGCACTAAAGCGCAAAACGTATTGGGTTGGAAGCCGGAATACAACCTCACGCGTATTATTGAAACGGCGTGGAATTGGGAACAACACCGCAAATTTTAGGAGAAAATATGGATATTAATCTACTGATTGACCAGTTGGTTTCTTACGCCGTAAACGAAAAACTCCTGCCCGCGCGCGACCGTGCTTGGGCCGTCAACCGCCTGCTGGAAATTTTGCACTTGTCCGACTATACCCCCAGTGGATTTAAAGGCAAAACGCCCGCGTATCCGTGCGAAATTTTAAAAAACATCTGCGACTGGGCCGCCAAACAAGGTCTTATTTCGCCCGACACCGTCACCCAGCGGGATTTATTTGATACCAAACTTATGGGCGTATTTGCACCGCGCCCGTCCGAAGTAACAGGCGAATTTTTCCGCCTCCATAAACAATCCCCAAAAACGGCCACAGACAAATTTTATCACGACGCGCGCGCCCTCGACTACATCCGCACGGAACGCGTCGCCAAAAACTTGGCTTGGAAAGCCCGCACCCCGTACGGCAATCTGGACATCACGATCAATATGTCCAAACCGGAAAAAGACCCGAAAGATATCGCCGCCGCGCTCAGCGTCAAAGCATCATCTTACCCGTCGTGCCTTTTATGCAAAGAAAACGAAGGCTACGCCGGACGCATTAACCACCCCGCGCGCCAAAACCTGCGCCTCGTGCCGCTTGATTTGTTAAAAGACGGCGAACCGTGGTATTTGCAGTATTCCCCCTATGTGTATTACAACGAGCACTGCATTTTCCTTTCCGGCAAGCACGAGCCGATGAAACTTACCAAAAAGAGTTTTGCGCGGCTACTCAACTTTGTGGATTTTCTGCCGCATTATTTTATCGGCTCCAACGCCGATCTGCCCATCGTGGGCGGTTCCATTTTAACGCACGACCATTTCCAAGGCGGCCGCTATGTGTTCGCTATGGAAAAAGCCCCTGTGGAAACCGCATTCAAAATGGCGAAATTCCCGCGCGTGAAAGCCGGCCTTGTCAAATGGCCGATGAGCGTCATCCGCTTAAACGGCAGCAAAAAAGATTTGATAGAAGCCGCAGATTATATCCTTAAAAAATGGCGCGCTTACAGCGACCCGAAAGCGGATATTTTAGCCAAAACAAACGATACACCGCACAACACGGTAACGCCGATTGCCCGGCGGCGCGGCAAAGCGTTCGAGCTAGACTTGGTGCTCCGCAACAACCGCACGACGGAAGAATTTCCGCTCGGCATTTTCCACCCGCACGCAGAAGTGCACCATATTAAAAAGGAAAACATCGGGCTTATTGAAGTGATGGGACTTGCCGTTTTACCCGCGCGGCTTGCCAAGGAACTGGCGGACCTCGCACCGCTGCTTATTAAAAAAGATATGGCGGCCATACGTAAGAGCGAAACGCTTAAAAAACACGCCGACTGGGCTGAGGAACTGCTTAACAAGCATACGTTTACCAAGGATAACGCCGACGGAATCTTGCGTGCGGAGGTGGGCAAAGTATTCGCCAAAGTATTGGAATACGCGGGCGTTTACAAACGCACGCCCGAAGGCAAAGAAGCGTTTGGAAGGTTTATTAAAAAGTTGTAGTGAAACAGCCCTCGAAAATATTTGGGGGCTGTTTTTAATGTAAAGACCATCCCCTGCTACGTAGGGAAATATTTATTCTATACCCATATGCGGGACAGTTAATTAAAAAACATAGACGTTAGTATTGAGAGAGCTTGGTATGTCCCTTTTTTCCCCCATAGACTGGCAAACGCGTTCCGCCACCCCGCCGGACGTTTTAGGATAACAAAGACCGCTGGATCTCGAGGTGGACAAGGGACCATAATAATCGATAATATATCCCCTTGAAGAGGAAAAAACGAGGGTAATAGAAGAAGGATAGAATTGAATTATTCCTCCATCCACCGTATATTTTATACTGCTTGCAGATTCAGTTTTTGACTTATAATTCACTTCTATGTCCAATAAATCCAAATCCGCAGGAAGCGTTCCGTTAGCCAGTTGATAAGCCTCCCGCGCGAGTTGAATATTTTTAAAAAGAGGCAGCATCCGCGCCACCCGTGCTTTTTCCACCGCCACCTGATACTGCGGCAGCGCAACGGAAGCCAATATACCGATGATTAACACCACAACTAACAGCTCTATTAACGTAAAACCTTTTTTCATCAAATTCTCCTAAACGAGTAATCCTAAAAGGTTATTCATACTCGTTTACCCACGAACTGACCCACTTAGCCCATAGTATCAAAAAAAAAAAACGGGTCAACCCCTTTACATTTTTCTCAAAAAATTATAGAACAAAATATAGAACTATATAAAAAGTTTAAAGGAGCGCGGTATGAAAGCCCTTCACCCCAAACAAGAAGAATTGTTGGAAATTTTAAAAACGAACATCTCGGACCCGCTGACAATGGAAGAACTGGCCGACCGCTTAAACGTAAGCGGCAAAAGCGTGGTGTTCCACCACATCAAACAGTTGGAAAAGAAAGGCTACCTAAAACGCAACCCCGCCAATCCGCGCGATTATATTATTTTGAAAGATCCGGAGCGCAACGTCATTTATCTTAAAATGTACGGTATGGCCAAATGCGGGCCGGAAGGAACGATTTTAGACGGAGAACCTACACGCATCGTACCGGTGGACCCGAGTATGGTGTATTTTCCCGCGTGCAAAGGGTTTATGGTGGAAGCCAAGGGCGATTCTATGGAACGCTTAATCGCGCCGCATGACTGGCTGATTGTGGAACAAAGCCGCCAGCCGAAAAATAAAGACGTGGTAGTATGCGTCAACAACGGCGAAGTAATGGTTAAACGGTTTACGCAGGACGGCGAAAACGTCATTTTGCAATCCGAAAACCCCGCCTATACCCCCATTGTGGCGGACAAAACGTCTTTCCACGTGGAAGGGATTGTGCGAAGCATCATTAAACGCAGTTTTAATTGCTAGATCCTGCCGTCCCGGGCGCCGAAACCTGGGGCGATTAGTCGTAACCTCACAAGGGCCGTTCTTGCTGGAACGGCCCTTGCAAAAAATTAAATTTCTCCGGCAGAATATGCACTATAAAACAACTTATCACTCCCCGCTCGGAAAAATGACGCTCGCCAGCGACGGACAGAATCTGACCGGTCTGTGGATTGACGGTCAAAAGCATGCTGAAAGCACCCTTGGCAGACGTATAGAAGAAAAAAGCGATTTGGCAATTTTCAAGCAAACCAAAAACTGGTTGGAGCGTTATTTCCGCGGTGCGCGGCCGGCGATTGCGGAACTTCCGCTTGCCCCTGCGGGAGGAGCGTTCCGGCAAGCCGTATGGAAAATTCTGCGGGAAATTCCTTACGGTCAAGTAATTACGTACGGGGAGATTGCCAAACAAATTGCCCGAGAAAAAGGGCTTGCCAAAATGTCCGCACAAGCCGTCGGGCAAGCAGTGGGGCATAACCCGATTTCGGTTATTATTCCCTGCCACCGCGTGGT
Source organism: Candidatus Avelusimicrobium sp. (assembly GCF_051874775.1). Taxonomy (GTDB): domain Bacteria; phylum Elusimicrobiota; class Elusimicrobia; order Elusimicrobiales; family Elusimicrobiaceae; genus Avelusimicrobium. The sequence goes on along the minus strand of NZ_JBJEGE010000017.1, from coordinate 10,964 downwards.
CGGTGCGAACGGGAATTTGACGGGCTACGCGGGCGGAATACACTTAAAAATCCGCCTGCTCGCGCATGAAGGCATAACTATGGATAATTTCTTTATTCCCCGACAAGGCACGGCGCGATAACAATCCGCCGACTCACACCTTAAACCGTATCCGCGCTGATCAACGGACCCACATTGTATATCCTTCGCCATAATGGGAATCCGGATATTGATAATTCCCTGATTTTCCCAATGAACGGCATACGCTTTCCGCCGCCTGATTCGCTTTATAGGGGTAACATATCACTCCTTGCTCGGGACGAAACGATTGCCATTCCAATATATATTGCCCATCTCTTCTAATATAAGCCCCCAGACGGTTAAAAATTTTCAGATCTCCCCCCCGCCATATACAGTAGTCTCCATCAGGGTAAGAAGCTACGGACGCACACGGCAAGGTAATATCCAGTTCATCAAACCGAAGTGCATATGTTCCAGTGGCCATTTTAACAATCTCCTGTGCATTAAGCACGCTGACAAGCAGCTGAAGATCATTACTTAAGCGGGCTTTCATCACCGCTTTTTGGTATTGCGGCAACGCCACCGCCGATAAAATACCGATAATTAAAACAACCACTAACAGCTCTATTAACGTAAAACCTTTCATTTTAATTTTCCCTATTAAAAAAGTCATCCCGAGAGGCTTCTGGTCAGGATCTGCCGATTTTTAGGCGACAACCCCTAATTGGGAGAACCCTCGCAGAAACCTCTGCGGATAACCCTATCGTATCAAAAAAAAAAAACAGGTCAACCCACTTGCAGGGGCAGGCATTCCGGCCTGGCCGGAGTTTCGTAATAGACGGTAGCTTTTAGTTAGAAGGGAACAACATAGGGGGTATCCGCCTGTCTGCAAGACCCCAGAGGCTGGGCCCACGATTGTCTGCTCTCTTTTGACTACTGGAGCCACACTATTTTAGTTATGCTTCGAATACCTGGACGACGACAAAAAAACAGGATATCCCGAAACCCTGCGGGCCGCTAAACTTTTCGAGATGACTTTTTACATAAAAAGCCAATTAAATATCATCTCCACAGCTGCACGCAGGGTGTGGCCCATGGGGGCAGTCTACAGCGAGTGTAGCCCGCAGGTTCGTAATACGGGAGTTTGTCAATATCAAAAAAAACACCGCCTGATAGAAAACCTCAATACACAAAAAACCCCCGCAATTTACTTGCGGGGGCTTTTTACTCAAAGCTATAAAACAGTTATTCCACAATCAACACCGAGCGGCCGTCTTTTTCTTCAGCGTACGGATCCCGTGTATTCACGCCGTCGACAATGTATAAAAACTTATATGTCCCGGGGGCGATGGAAAGCGTTGTTTCCCAATAACCGTTTTTCTTCTTAAGCGCCTGCGGTTTGGACATGGTAAACCCGCTGACAATAGAAACTTTATCGCCTTCGCCAAACCAGCGGAACGTCACGCGGCGGTATTTGGAGCTTTTGGGATTTACGGCCACAATAATGCTCTTTTTGGTTTCAGCGGCGGGTTTTTCTTCGGTCGCAGCTTTCGGCTCGTCCGCCTTTGCGGGCTCCGCGGGAATAAGCGCCGTCATCGGCACTTCCACAGGCGCGGCTGCGGGCTTTTCTTTCGGCGCGGCAGGCTGCACTTTTTCGGATTTAGGTTCCGCGGGAACGGCGGCCACGGAAGTGGTTTCAATCGGAGCTACGGTTTCCACGTCCACAACGGGCAGCTGTTCTTCACCGGACACATTGGAAATGTCGGCCGGTTGTTCCGCGCGCACCTGCGCCTCGTTAAACAGACTGACGGAAAAATGCTTGTACAGGAAAAACCCGAACACGCACATAAAAATAATGTCCACGATAATGAGGAAAAGCCAAAGGTCTTTGTTTCCGGTGGGTTTTACGTCTAAATCCAGATTTTCGTTTTCCATAGTTTTCCCTGAAAGAAAGCGGGCGAAGGGAATCGAACCCTCGTCTAAAGCTTGGGAAGCTTCCATTCTACCATTGAACCACGCCCGCAATAAACATCTGCTGCACTTTTATTTTAGCAAAGTTTCCCGTCCGGCACAACTATTTTATGCGCCGCTATTTCCGAACCGTTTTTTTAACGGGAGCAATGTGCTGGCCGCGCACGTCCAGCGTTTTTAAAAACGCAAGCGCGCTTTCGCGGTCCGTCACCATTCCGTCTACCTGCGCGTCGGCCACCGCATCTAAAATCTCGCCGATTTTGGGGCTTGGCGGCAGGGATAAAACGTCCATTACGTCCCGCCCCGTAATTATCCGCGCGGGACGGACTTTTTTCGGTTGGTCAAAAAATTTCTTAAAAAGCAGATTCAGCACTTGGATATGACGCAGCGTCTTGCCGATATTGGCCGTTTTTTGCGCTTGGGAAATTGTCATCATCGGCTCTGCGCTTTTGGGCATAATGCGTTTTAACTGTGCGTCGGTTACGTAACTGGCGTAATCGGCCCAGCACAAAAGAAGCATCGGCACGGCGGCTTCGCCCAAATCGCGGAAAAAATGGAATGCACCGCGGTCGGTAATCACATCGTTGCTGGCCAAATTGCTGGGGCGTAAATGTTCGCCGATCATTGCACAAATCAAACGCATATCGGCGCGGGAATAGTGCAGGCGCTCCAAAATGACTTTCGCCATTTTGGCGCCTTTTTCCTCGTGATAAAAAAACCGTAGCCGGTCGCCTTTTACTTTGGCGGTGGCGGGCTTGGCTACGTCGTGCAACAGGGCGGCCATTTTAAAAAGCGGCTTGTTGGCGGCCACAATCTCCAGTTTTTTGGCGTATTTGCTAAACGCCTTGGGCAAATTGTCTAAAAGATATTCCATACGGCGGAAGACGTCCAGCGTATGTTTTAACACGCCTCCTTTGCCGTAATACACTTCGGCGCAGGTACGCTGGGCTTCCAATTCCGGAAAAAGCGCAGTCAGCAGGCCGTACTTATCCATCAACACTAAATTTTCGTATGCCTTAGACGTAGAAAATAGCCGTAATAATTCTTCTTGCACGCGTTCACCCGCAGGTTGGGAAATCAGCGAGGAGTCCTTCTTAATTTGTTTCAGCGTTCTCTCGTCTATTTTAAAACCGAGTTCCGCCGCCGACCGAAACGCACGCAGCATACGCAGCGGATCGTCCTTAAACACGCGCGGGTTGTTCATGCGGATAATTTTATTGGACACATCTTGCAACCCGCCGGACAAATCAACAATTAAATCTTTTTTAAGTTTGGTAAGCCGGATTTTGGCACACCCGCCTTTCTGTTTTTTGATTTGGATTTCCGGCCGCGCCGAAACGGGATATGCCAGCGAATTAAATGCAAAATCACGCCGCAAAAGGTCCGCCTTCAAATCTTTGCCTTGATAAGAAGTTAAATCAATTTGGACTTTATCCTTATGCGTAACAAGCCGCCACACGCCGAACTCCGCATCCATTTCAAACGCGGCGGCGTTTAGCTTTTTGGCAAGCGCCAGGGCGGCGGGCTTTACGTCCTGCGGCGGGAGGGCAAGATCGATGTCCGACGAATCCTTACGCATCAAACTGCCGCGCACGATCCCCCCCACGTAGTGGGCGGACGGCACAACATCAGCCAAAACACACGCCAAATCAGCCAAGGGTTTCCTCCGGTGCCGCACCGCCGCGCGCGGCTAATTTGGCCACGGCATCTTTACGCAGTTCGCGTTTGAGCACTTTGCGCAAGGCGTTTTTGGGAAGAGCGTCCACAAACTCAAAATCGCGCGGACGTTTGTAGTTATCCAGATGTGTTTTTAAAAATTTCCGAAATTCGGCAGGATCTATTTCCGCACCTTCTTTTTTGACGGCATAAAGTTTTACAAATTCGCCGCCGCGGCCGTCCGGCACGCCGATAACGGCACATTCTTCAATGGCGGGGTGTTCACAAATGACGGCTTCCACCTGCGCGGAGAAAACTTTCAAGCCCTTGATGATGATCATATCTTTTTTACGGTCTTTGATAAAAATAAATCCGTCGTCATCAATCTCCACGATGTCGCCCGTTTTAAACCATCCGCCTTCAGTAAACGCGTCGTGCGTGGCAGTTTCATTTCCCCAATATCCCTTAAATACGTTGGGGCCTTTAACGCATAATTCGCCCTCTGTATTGCGGGGGACTTCGTTACCGTTATCGTCTAGGACCAGCGTACTGACTGCCGGAATCGCCGGTCCCACGGATTTAATTTTTTGGAGCTCTTCCGTATTTACGCTTACGACGGGGCTTGTTTCAGTCAACCCGTAGCCTTCCAGTATCGGAATACCGATTTTTTCTTCAAACCGGTCTTTAATTTCCTGCGTCAACGGCGCCGCGCCGGATACGGCAAAGCGTACGTTTTTAAACGGCCAAAAACGCAAATACAACCGTTTTAAGCCTTTGGCTTCTTTGGAAAGTACGGCGTAAATTTGAGGTACGGCTAAAATAATGGTCACTTTTTCCGAGCCCATTGCCCCCAGCCATTTACTGGCAGGCATTACGTTGGCTACAATCACCACTTTCAAATTCAGATACAGCGGAATGACCACGCACGCCGTCCACGCAAACGAATGAAACATCGGCAGTAAACACAAAAAGCAGTCCTCGTCCGTCACCTTAAAAATCTGCGCGCAGGAAATAACATTAGACGCCAAATTCCCGTGCGTCAGCATCGCCCCTTTTGGAAGGCCCGTCGTACCGGAGGTATAAAGGATAAAAGCCAAATCGTCCAGCTCCGCCTGCGCGGAGGCGGTTTCATCGTGCGGGACGGATTTTTCAATTTCCTCCCAGAACTTTTGCACGCACGGAGTATCCGCCGCAGAGGAAGGAATCTCGTCCGTCGTAAAAATATATTTTACTTCAGGCGTACTCGGCAGCACCTTTACATAATGGCGGATAAACTCGCCCTGCGTAACCACGGCTTTAGCGCCCGAATTATTTAAAATATATTGGATTTCTTCCTGCTTGGTAACCATAAAATTAACGGGAATACTGACCGCACCCAATTTATAAAGACCGAAATTTGCCACCACTGTATCAATTGCGTTGCGATGGACAATAGCTACGCGGTCCCCTTTGCGGATGCCGTGTTCAAAAAACATATCGGCGGCGCGGTCCACCTGCATTAAAAGTTCGTGATAAGAGACTTCCTTTCCCGTTCCCGCTTCCACCAGTGCGGTTTTGTCCGGAAAGCGGAACGCACTGTCGGATAATGCGGTATACAAATCTTTACGGCGAATCATAAGCACCTCTTATTTAATTAGTAAATCTTTCCTTTATTTTAGTATATTATCAAGCCTGTCTGGGGTCCAAAATATCGCGGAAAGCGTCCCCCAGCAGGTTCCAACCGAGAACAAATAAAAAAATTGCTCCGCCCGGTGCCACAACAGTATACCAATATGCAAACGGATTTTGTGCCGTCCCGAGTACCCAGTTGCGCGCCATCGCAATCAGTTGCCCCCAATCCGCGGTACCGGCCTGCGCGCCTAAGCCCAAAAATGACAGAGAAGCCGCCGTCAGCACCACGTAGCCGATATCCAAACTGGCTACCACGACGGACGGATAAATAGAATTAGGCAGAATATGCCTGAGTAAAATACGCGGCCCGCGTGCGCCAAGCGTCCGTGCGGCGGTTACGTATCCGCGCTGTTTGACGGACAAAATGTCTCCGCGAATCAAACGCGCGTAAGACGGCCACGCCACAGCGGTAAGGGCAATCATCATATTTTTAATATCCGGCCCCAGCATAGCGGCAATTACCATTGCCAGCACCAAAGACGGTACGGCAAAGACAATATCCGTCAGACGCATCAGCGTTTCATCCGTTTTTCCGCCGAAATACGCCGCCGTCCCTCCTACGAACAAACCAATTAAAAATGCGAAAAACGTAACCGTTACGCCCACTTTAAATGCAAGACGCGTGCCCCATACCACACCATAATACAAGTCGTACTGCTGTTCGGTGGTGCCAAGCCAGTTCTGAGCAGACGGCGGCTGTGGAGCGATTTGATAACTTTTCTGCGGCATCTGATACGGATTATTTTGATTGTAAACGGGAGCCAACAGCGGCGCAAACAGCGCAACTAACGCAAAAAACAGCACGAGAGAAAACCCGACGAGCGAAGTTTTATTCGTAAAAATACGTTTAAAAATACGGTTTTTCAGCATAATTTAGTCCAGCCGTATGCGCGGATCCACCGCCGTATATAAAATATCCGACAGCAAATTGCCGATGACAAACAGCACCGCCACCATCAGCGAAAACCCCAAAATGCCCGCAATGTCGAGCTGCTGTGCGGCCAGCACGCCGAAGCGGCCGATTCCGGGGTAATCAAAAATAGTTTCCACAATTACCGTTCCGCCCAAGAGACGGATAAACTGAATACTGGCCAGCGTAATGACAGGGATAACCGCGTTTTTACCCGCGTGTTTATAAACGACGAGCGTTTCCTGCAAGCCTTTTGCGCGCGCGGTGCGGACGTAATCTTTATTTAATTCCTCAAGCATACTCGATCGCATTACGCGCACCATCAGCGCAAACGAACCGATACACAGGGTTACCGACGGCAGCACCAGGTGGGACAGCACATCGCCGAACACGCGCCAGTCGCCGTTTAGTATGGCGTCCAGCAGCAAAAGTCCGGTATACGTTTTAAACGACCCGCCGTGGATAACCATATCCGTATGAAAGGAATACCCACCGGTGGAAAACCAACCGAGTTTGCCGTAAAACACCATTAACAGAAGCAGCCCCAGCACAAAAATAGGGAGCGAAAACCCGCCCACGCTGACCATACGCGCCGCAATATCCTGCCAACCGTCTTTATGTACGGCGGACGTGCTGCCGAACCATACGCCGAAAAACACGACAAGCAGAATGGTTACAAACGCCAGCTGAATAGTGGCGGGCAGATACTCTTTAATTGCGCGGGCGACGGGCATATTGGCGCTTGGGCTGTAGCCCAAATCGCCGCGCACTACATTACCCAGCCAGCGGCCGTATTGCTTAAACACACTGTCGCGCAAGCCGTACCGGCGGATGACTTCTTCAAGCGACCCCATTTGGCGCGGGTCTTTGACGTACAACGAGGCGCGCATTTCGGGGCTTAACCGCTGCGTGAGAAAAAAGAGCAAAAACGTAACGCCCAAAATCACGAGCGGCAAGAGAAGAAGCCTGCGGGTAATGTAGCGGAGCATAAATTCCTTTTACTTTTTATAAGCCAGCAAGGTGCCAAGCGTAATGTGAAACGCGGCGAAAAATTCCTTCAGCAGCAGGTATTCTTTCGTCGTGTGATAACCGCGCACGCCCGTACCCAAATTAGGCAGAGTGAAACCTTTACCGGCCAACACATTGGCGTCGCACCCGCCGCCGCACGCAATGGGTTTTAACGAAATGCCGATTTGTTTAGCTGCGGCCACTGCGCCCTTTACCACCGGATGCGTTTTGGCAATACGCACTGCGGGGTAGCGTTCTTCGGCCACGAATTTCAATTCGGGTTTGCAGATTTTTCCGTCGATTTTTTTCGTAAAGCGTTTGACGGCTTTTTCGAAAGCGGCTTTCATACTTGCGGTTTGCTTGGCCAGTTTTTCGTTCACCAAGCTGCGCGCTTCGCCTTTCAAATACACTTCCGGCATCACGACGTTGGTCGCCTGCCCGCCTTGGATAATGCCAAAGTTGGCCACGGTGTCTTTATCAATGCGGCCCAGTTTCATCTGCGTCAGCGCATACGCGGCCACTTCTACGGCCGAAATGCCCTTTTCGGGAGAAACGCCCGCGTGCGTGGCAAGCCCTTTAATCCACACTTCAATCGTGTTGACGGCCGGCCCCTGCACCAGAACGGACTCTATTTCTTCGCCGTCTAAAATCACGCCTTCCCGGCCTTTGATTTTTGTGCAATCCAAATTTTTCGAACCGAACATTCCCACTTCTTCGGAAAGCGTAAAAACAGCTTCCACGGGCGGATGAGGAAGTTTCTGCTCTTTTAAGGTGCGTAAAATTTCCAAAATAATCGCCACGCCCGCCTTGTCGTCCGCACCTAAGACGGTGGTGCCGTCGGAGGTAATGCGGTCTTTTTTTACCACGGCTTTTACGCCCTTTCCCGGGGTTACCGTATCTAAGTGCGCGCAAAGCACGAACGGCGCGCTTTTAACCGTTCCGGCCAAGAATCCAATCACGTTGCCCTTGGCGGTCGTTTTATATTTTTTTCCGGCGTTGTCCACCGTAACGCGGCAGCCGATTTCTTTCAGTTCCCGCGCAACCAATTCCTGCATCGCGCCTTCATCATACGATTCACTATCCGTTTGCGCGAGTTTTACAAACGTCTCAATTAGTCTTTTTTCATTTAATTTAATCATAAATCCTCCTGTTTTCCAGCGGAGACTACTCCGCACGCACACCAATGGTGCGGACAAACTTCCCTAAGATCAAAAGGCTTCGTTTCACAAGCAGCGCACGATTGCACGCAACGCGGCGCGAACGGACACGCCCAATGCACCCGTTCCGCGCAGACGGAAGCGGTTTCCGAAGCGTCAAAAGGAGTTCCTCCGATACGGGGTACCGCCGCCAACAATGCGCGGGTGTAGGGATGAAGCGGGTTTGCAAACAGCTCCGCCGCCGCGGCGCGTTCCACAATGCGCCCTTTATACATTACGGCGATTTCATCGCACAAAAAGCGGGCAACGGCGAAATCGTGCGTTACAAACAGCATAGCAATTTTCCGCTCCCGCCGGATTTTTTTAAGCAAATTCAAAATCTGCGCCTGCACGGACACGTCCAGCGCCGAGACCGGTTCGTCCGCCACCAAAATTTTAGGGTTCAGTGCAAGCGCCCGCGCAATGCAAATGCGCTGGCGCTGGCCGCCGGAAAACTCGTGCGGATAGCGTTCCAAAAACGTCTCGGACAATCCGACGGACGATAATAAATTTTTTAAAAACGCGTTGCGTTCGGCGCGGTCTTTTTTTAGGCCGTGGATATCAAGCGGTTCGCTTAAAATTTGGCATATGCTCATACGCGGGTCCAAACTGGCGTACGGATCCTGATACACCACCTGCATTACGCGCCGCACGTCTTTCCACTCTGCTTTAGAAAGTTCCGCCGTGTTTTTTCCGTCCGCCAGTACAACGCCGGACGTCGGCTTCTCAATGCCCAAAAGCACTTTGCAAAGCGTTGTTTTTCCGCAGCCGGACTCGCCGACAAGTCCCAGCACGCCGCCAGCGGGCACGGATAAACTGACGTCCTTTAAGACGGGAAACTTCTCCCCCTTTCCGAACAGCCACTTGCGCCGGAAATACGTTTTATAAAGATGTTTGATTTCCACGCACGCGCTCATTTTTCCTCCAGCCAACAGCGCACCTGACGGCCGTCCTTTTCAAACAGCGGCGGCAAACTTGCGCGGCATTTATCAAACGCTTTTGGGCAGCGCGGCGCAAACGGACAGCCCGCGCCGCATTCTCCCGCTACAGGAGGGTTGCCGGCAATGGCGGGCAATTCTTCGCGCGTTTCATTTAACGAAGCCAAAGACGCCAACAACCCCTGCGTATACGGGTGCAAGGGGCGTGCAAATAACTCGGCAGCGGGGGCTTTTTCCATACACAGGCCGCCGTAAAGGACCAGCACGTCGTCGGCGATTTGCGCGGCGAGCGCCAAATTGTGCGTAATAAAAACAACCGCTGTTCCCGCCGCGCGCTGAAGTTTTTTAACAAGCCCCAAAATCTGCGCCTGAGTGGTAACGTCCAACGCAGTGGTGGGTTCGTCCGCAATCAGCACCTCCGGCGAAAGCGCAAGCGCCATTGCAATCATCACGCGCTGGCACATACCGCCCGAAAATTGAAAGGGATATTCGTCCAGCCGTTTTTCCGCGTCCGCAATTCCCACGCGCGAAAGCAGGCTGACTGCTTCCCGCCGCGCGGACGGACGGGAAATTTTACGGTGGGCGCGAAGCGTTTCCGTCAGCTGTTCCCCGATAGAAAGCACAGGGTTTAAGCTGGCGGAAGGGTCCTGAAAAATCATTGAAATTTTATTGCCGCGCACCGCTCTGAGGGCGGAAGGAGAAAGGGAAAGCAAATTCTGTCCGTTAAAAAGGATTTCTCCACCGCTGATGTGCGCCGTCGGCGGCAAGAGTTGTAAAAGGGATAAAGCGTGTAACGTTTTGCCGCTGCCCGACTCCCCCACCACCGCCAGTACGCGGCCTTTTTCAAGAGAGTACGAAAGCCCGCGCAACACAGCAGCGGTGCGCTTGTCTACGGTAAACTCCACCCGCAAATCGCGGACGGCCAATACGGGAGCGGTCATATTATTATTATAGCAATTACGGACGATGCCCGCCCGTAACAAAAAACCGCCCCCCAAAAAGACGGGGAGCGGGGTGAGATTTCTATACAACTGCACTATGCGCCCGCAATATCATCTGCATAATATTCCGGATTTTTAGTAGCGTCAGTATAATCAGTATACGTATCTTGTCCGCCGAAGTCCGCACACAACGCCTCATCATCGTCTGTGCTAGCACCTTCAGCAGCGGGTTTACACATTGCACGGCCAGGGCTATCATACTTTCTATAGATGGTATACTTATACTGGCCAGACCCTTCACGCACGGCACGTACACCAGACGTATTATCCGTATTAGTTGCAGTACCAACTAAGGTAATGGCAAAACCATTTCCACCGGTACCTTTGGTATGGTACGTATCCGTGCTATCTGCATTTGCAGGAGCCACATCCAAGGCACTCCAAGAAGTGGTGTATCTACCGGTTTTCATTTTATAACGCTGTTGGGCATTAACCACCGATCCAATTAGCGTCTCCGCCTCTGCAACACGGCTGCGTTCTACCGCTTTGAAGTACGCCGGCATTGCCATCGCGGCCAAAATACCGATGATGAGCACCACAACTAAGAGCTCAATCAATGTGAACCCTTTGTTATTATTCTTAATCATTTTTCTCTCCTTCCTACTAGTTTTCT
>NZ_JBJEGE010000016.1:0-13652 GCF_051874775.1 Candidatus Avelusimicrobium sp. | reverse complement strand
ATTCGCTCCACCTCTCGGGCTTACGCCCGGAGTTCTTGCGAGCGGAATGTAAAGACACAAGGAACGAAAAAAATCTTTTCGTTCCTTGTGCGTAAATCGTCCGTTACCACCAGCCGTTATTCTTCCGTCCCATCTGTTTCAGGTTCTTCGGCCGGCTCTATATGCAGCGACGCCAACAACATATCCACCAGACGGATATCACTCGGGTATTGCACCAGTTCGCGCGCTTTTAATAAAGACACCCAGCGTATTGCCAAAATTTCCGAAGCATCGTGCTTGCCAATCCGCCCCAGTTTTTTCATCAGATACCACTGTACCATCTTTTTAACGTAATTGCCTTGGAATGTAAACGCATATTTCACGCGAATCATCGGCCGCACAATCACAGCTTTATATCCCGTTTCTTCTAACACTTCGCGCAATGCGGCCTGACGGGGCGTTTCCCCCGCTTCAATATGGCCTTTGGGAAAGGTCCAAATCTTCTTTCCCTTCATATTCTTGACCTGAACGAGAAGCACTTTGCGCCCGTCCAAAATCACGCCGCCGCACGAAAATTCGGAAACGATCATACGTTTTGCTCTAAGTGATACGCCGCGTTTAAGATTTTTTCTTCTTGTAGAATCGGCCCGTAAAACTGCACACCAACGGGCAATCCGTTTTTATCCTTTCCAAACGGAACGCTGATACCCGCTAAACCGCCGATATTGCCCTGACACGTATACAAATCCGCCAGATACAGCGCAAGCGGATCTTCATCGTGATGCCCCAATTTAAAGGCCGTCGTAGGAGACGTAGGCGTTAATAATACGTCCACTTGTTCAAACGCTTTTTTAAAATCGTCGCGGATAAGTTCGCGCACTTTCATCGCTTTTAAAAAGCATTCTTCATAATTGTTGGAAGTTAGCGCGAATGTCCCAATGATAATGCGTTTCTTAACCTCTAACCCGAACGGTGCGCGGGAGGCTTCGTAATAGGCGTTTAAATCTTTAGCGGACTTATCGGCATAACCGTAGCGAATCCCGTCGTAACGGCCCAAGTTGGAGCTGGCCTCGGCACTCGTAATAATATAGTAGCACGGGGCCGCGTATTTGGCGTGCGGAACATCCACCTCCACCAGTTGTGCGCCCTGCTTTTCAAGCGCGCGGGCGGCTTCAGTTACTTTTTGTTTAATGTCGTCGCCAAGGCCGTCCAAAAAACCTTTCGGCAAGCCGATTTTAACGCCTTTTAAATCTTTGGCAAGCAGCGACGCATACGCCGGCACGGGAGCTTCAAGAGAGGTAGAATCGTGCGCGTCTTTCCCCGCCAGCACTTCCAAAACGGTGGCCGCGTCTTTTACGTTTCCGGCGATTACACCCACTTGGTCCGCGCTGGACGCAAACGCAATTACCCCGTAGCGGGAAATGCGCCCGTACCCGGGTTTAATGCCCACAACGCCGCAGAATCCGGCAGGCTGACGGACAGATCCGCCCGTGTCGGTACCCAAGGCTACCGGCACCATCCCCGCCGCCACGGCTGCTGCACTTCCGCCAGAAGATCCGCCCGGAACACATTCGGTATTCACCGGATTTTTAACAGGGCCGTACACGGAGGTTTGGTTGGTGCTGCCCATAGCAAATTCGTCCATATTGGTGCGGCCGATAATCACCGCGCCCGCAGCCAGCAGTTTTTCCACCACGGTAGACGTATAAGAGGCCACATAGTTTTCCAACATTTTGGAACAACAGGTAGCTTTATGGCCTTTGTAAAGGATATTGTCTTTAATCGCCACGGGTACGCCCGCCAAAGCGCCCAGCTCTTCGCCGCGCGCGCGTTTTTCGTCCAGTTCTTTGGCGCGCGACAGCGCGTCTGCTTCAAACACTTCCACAAAAGCGTTAATTTCCGGATTTTTCTCGGCGATTACGGCCAAACAGCCGCGGGTAATTTCTTCGGCGGATTTTTCGCCGGATTTAAAAGTATGTACAATTTGCTCTACGGTCATCATCAGAGTACCTTCTTTACTTTGGCGCAGTCGTCTAAACTAGCGTTAAAATCAGCGCGCAGCAGGGCGGCGCGTTTTTCGTCAGTTACCGGTTCGTCGGCGCGCACGTGCGCGGATAAATTGACATTGGAAAGCGTTACGCCGTCCGTATTGACGGAGGACAATTCTTTTACCCAATTAAAAAGAGCCTCCAGTTGGGCCTCATACACGGCGGTTTCCTGTTCACTTACCCGCATTTTGGCGAGTTTGGCCGCCACTTCTACGTCTTTTTTAGTTATTTCCATATAAAATAGCTCCCTGTAGAAATATATTTTATATAATATGGGACTGTTTGGCTAGGGTCGCACACATATGCACGGAGAACGGGCCACCTAAATATAGGAGGTTTTATGGAGAATGAAAACAAAAACACGCCGGAAAGTTATCTTAACAGTCAAAAAGCGGGCATAAACGAACACTTTACACTAGCGGTAACGGCGGTAATTTTATCGTGCTTTACGGGATTTTGGACGATTCCATTGGCCTTGGCTGCGCTGATTTTGTCCTTGCGCACGCAGGATTTAAAACTGGAAGGGCGTACGGACGAAGCGCGCAAAACCGCTTGGTGGGCGGGAGTATGCGGCTGGTTGACGGTATTCGTCGCACTGGTCCCTGTAATACTGATCATCTTTTTCGGCGGAGCGATTATGGCGTTTATCGCGGCGCTTTTGGCCACAGCCGCCGCGTAAATTGCCAAACAAATGAAACTCCCCCTGGATCTCATTCACCCGGGGTTTTATATTTAAGGCATGGTATAAATGGCTCCGTTGTTTGGATTTTCCGTATAAAATACCCCTCCCAAACTTTGACATATCTGTTTGCCGCGTACGCTATAAGAACGGCACTCACGCCGTCCTTTCGTGGAATGTTGATCCACATATGCCACATAAGATACCGAAGCCGGCTGATATTCTCCAAACACAGCCCCGCCCTGCTGCATATCATTTACCCCCTGTATATTTATTCTCCATTGAGCATTTCCTTTCTTAAACTCGCCGTTTATAGAAGTAGGCTGAAAGCCTTCAAAAGAAATATCTAATTCTTCCAAGTCACGGGCATATTCCCCGTTTGCCATATAATAACGCTCCTCCGCCTCTTTTATGGAACGGACAAATACCATCAGCTGTGTGTAACGCGCTTTATCCACCGCTTTTTGATACTGCGGCAGTGCGACAGCGGCCAAAATACCTATAATTAAAACAACCACCAATAACTCTATAAGCGTAAAACCACGTTCTTTACACATGGGATATATCCCTCCTTGTTAAAGAGTAATAATCCCAATTTATCAAAAAAAAAAAACAATACAACCCCCGCCGATAAAAAACGGAGCGGAAAAACAATTTCCGCTCCGTTTACACGCGTTAAAATTTCCGGTTTTTTACAAAATTTCCAACGGGGCGAATTTTAACATAAACGTCCTTCTTACGCCGTTGCCGAAAAGAACCGTAATTTTGGCACTGTCGCCGGAGCCGGCGATTTGTACGATTTTGCCCTGCCCGAATACGCCGTGCTTAACCATACCGCCCACGGCCACACCGTCGGCGTTTTTTTCGGCCGGAGCCGGCTGCTGAGCGGGCGAGGAGGACGACGCGTTTCCCCGCGCCGCGGACGACGGCCTGTTAAACGACGGCCGCGCATACAGTGACCCCAAGCCGGAAGAACCGTACGATGACGACGTATAATCCAAATCATCATCCTCAATTTCGTAGCCGTCTTGGTCGTATTTTTTCTGAAAACGGCTCTTGCTCGCGTACCCTTCAAAAGTTTGGTAGCGGTTGTTGCCGCCGAAATTATTTTTGCCTCGGGAATATCCGCCGCCGTAGTTTCCGCCGCGGTACGGACCCGAAGCCCCCGCCCCGTACAAACCGTATTTGGAATGGTAATCAGTATAGCGCGGCTGGGAAGATTCGCGTACTTCGTTTTCATCCAATAACCCGCTTTCAAACAAAAAGCGCGAAGGCAGATTATTTTGAAGCTGGCCGAATTTGCGGCGGGCTTGCGAATACGTCAAATACAACCGCTTGCGCGCGCGCGTCATCGCCACATAACAAAGGCGGCGTTCTTCTTCTAACTCATCCTCGTTGTCGCGCGAAATGGGAAATAAATTTTCTTCAAGACCGGTAACAAACACATCGTCAAACTCCAGTCCTTTGGCAAGGTGCACCGTCATCAGCGTTACCGCACCGCCTTCACCTGCATTGGAATCATCCTCACCGGACAAAAGCGAAATTTCCTGCAAGAAATCGGCCACAGACGGGGCCTTTTCGCCTTTTTTACAGCGCTCTTCGTACTCTTTTACAGCGTTGATAAGAGCATCCAAGTTCTGCAGGCGGGATTCGGCCTCGGGGTCTTTTTCCATTTCGGCCTTAACCGCATCCATATAGCCAGACTCTATCAAAATTTTGTGAAAAATATCCGCAGGCTCCGTCAGCAGCATATCGCCGCGCCAGTTTTCAAACAACTGCACCAGTTTGACGGCAGCCTTGCACGCAATAGAACTGAGCCCGGGCACGTATGCGGCTTTTTTCAGTGCGTCGTACAAAGACAATTGATTCGCTTCCGCATACGCCATCAAGCGGTCCTGCGCTACTGTGCCAAGCCCGCGCGAGGGAGTATTGATAATACGAAGTAAACTCACGTTATCGGCCGAATTCACAAGTATACGCGCGTAGCACATAATGTCTTTAATTTCCTTGCGGTCGTAGAAGCGCACCGTACCAATCAAACGGTACGGAATTTGGTAACGGCGGAAGGTTTCTTCAAAATTACGGCTCTGCGCGTTAGTGCGGTAGAAAACGGCAATATCCTTTAAACTTGCGCCGTCCTCGTCCACCAAGGCCTTGATGTTTTGGCTGACCCAGCGGGCTTCTTCGCCTTCGGTATGGGCTTCGCGCACGACAATCGGGTCGCCGGATTCTTTATCGGTAAACAAACTTTTTTCTTTACGTTTTTTGTTTTTGGTAATCAGCTTGTTGGACGCGTCCAAAATCACTTTGGTGGAGCGGTAGTTCTGCTCGAGCGTGATCGTTTTCGTATCTTGGAAATCTTTTTCAAACTCCAAAATGTTGCGGATGTTTGCCCCACGCCACGAGTAAATGCTTTGGTCCGGATCGCCCACCACGCACAGCTTGCGGTTTTTGGCGGCCAACATTTTAGTAATCAGATACTGGGTATGGTTGGTATCCTGATATTCATCTACTAAAATATACTGAAAAAATTCCTGATAGTAAGAGCGGATATCCTCGTGATCGCGCAGGAGAACGACGGTTTTAACAAGCAGATCCCCAAAATCCAGTGCGCCCGCTTCTTTGAGTTTCTGCTCGTAACGGCGGTACACTTCGGCGATGCGGATTTTAAAATCCAGCCCGCTGGCCGTGGCGCTTTGCATCATGGTATCGGGCGAAACCATATCATCTTTGGCGCGGGAAATCTGGCTGACGATTTGGCTGATTTCTTTTTTGGGGTCCTTAATGCCCATTTGTTCCAAAATCAGACTGACGACTTTCTTTTGGTCCGAATCGTCGTAAATGGCGAAATCGCGCGACAGCCCCAGCGCGCCCGCGTGCTGCCTGAGAATACGCACGCCGAACGAGTGAAAGGTATGAATCCACACGCGGCTGCCCGCACCGGCCACAAGCGCCTCCACGCGTTCGCGCATTTCCTGTGCGGCTTTGTTGGTAAACGTAACGGCCAAAATGCGGGACGGATTACACCCGTCCGCAATCAGCTTGGCGATTTTTGTCGTCAGCGTTTTGGTTTTGCCCGTACCGGCGCCGGCCACGATAAGGCACGGGCCGCCGTTATAATTGACGGCTTCCAACTGCTGGGGATTTAACGATTTTAAAGAGTCTTGTAAAGTCATCCTGCTTCCTGTTGGGCGGCAGCCCAAAAATCATTTCAGTTTTAGTTGCACAAACGTCTCGATATGGTCGCTGTGCGGAAAGAAATCAAACGCTTCCACGTGCAGAATTTCGTAATGCTGCGTCAGAATTTTGAGGTCGTTTGCCAGCGTGACGGGATTGCACGAAATGTACAGTACGTTTTCCACGCCCGATTCGGCCACCGCCTTGGCCGCGCGCGGGTGCATACCGCCGCGGGGCGGGTCCAGAATAATCAGTGCGTCTTTGCGTTCTATGGGCTGTTCTTTGACGAAATCTTCCACTTTAGCACAGAAAAACTGCACATTGCAAACGCCGTTTAGCTTGGCGTTTTCAATACCATTGTAAATGGCGGGCGCAACACTTTCCACGCATACGCTTTTTTCGCACAAGTCCGCGCAGGAAAGCGAAAAACTGCCCGCACCGCCGTATAAATCGTAAATGCGTTTAGGCGCGATTTTTTTGACAATTTCCCGAACACGAGAGTACATTTTCTGCGCCGTTTTGGTGTTGGTTTGGAAAAACGACTGCGGGGAAAGTTTAAAAACAACCTCTCGCACCGTTTTACCCGATTCGTCCGTTAGTATAATTTTTTCAAAAATATGGTCTTTGCCTTTTAGCACGCGCAGACTTTCCGGCGCCGCCGTATCGGCCAGCCCGCTATTGACGGCTGCCATAATATGAGCGCAGGGCAATACACTTTCCACGGCTGCTACGAAGGTTTTTTCGTTGAAATCGTCCGTCACAAACAGCACCACGATTTCTTCCCCCGTGTTTTTGCCTTCGCGCAGCATCAGGTGGCGCAAAACGCCGGTATGTTTGCGTTGGTCGTAATATTCCAAATTTTCCTGTTTCGCCCACGCGCGAAGCGCAGTTAAAAGAGGGACGAGTTTTTCGTTAAACAGCGCGCACTCTTCGATATCCACCGCGCGGTCCCAACGGCCTTTCAGTTTGAACCCCAGCGTCTGTTCAAACTCCAGCGGGCGGGTTTTGTTGGCGGGGTCTTTTTTATTGTAATCATCGCGCCATTTGACTTGGTGACAAAACCCGAGTTCCACTTTGTTGCGGAAATTTTTGGGCTCATCCGTCACCGTAACGGGGATTTCTTCCGTCCAGAAATCTTTTAAAATGTCCTGCAGTTTGGCGCGTTTTTTGGCCACCTGTTCTTCGTAAGGTAAATTTAAAAGCGAGCACCCGCCGCATACGCCGAAATGTTTACACGTAATGTTAGGCATTGATTTTAAACAGGCAAACGTCGCCGTCTCTCACAATATAATCTTTGCCTTCGGAGCGGATAAGACCGTGCTCTTTTAAGGATTTTTCCGAACCGTATTTGACAAGGTCGTCAAATGTATACACGTCGGCACGAATGAATTTTTTTTCAAAATCGCTGTGGATTTTGCCCGCCGCCTGCGGTGCGGAACAGCCCACGGGAATCAGCCAGCTGCGGACCTCCACCTCTTCTCCCGCCGTAAAATACGTGCACAGGTTTAAAAGTTTCATACCTTCGCGCACCACTTTTTCCAGGCCCGTGTAGTCGTTACCGGTTTCGGACAGAAAAGCGTGTTTTTCTTCTTCGGAAAACTCAGCAATATCGGCTTCGAATTTGACGCACAGTTCCACAAAACCCGCGCCGTTTTCTTTGGCAAACGCGGCCACTTTCTCGGCATTGGCAGCGTTGCGGGTTTCAGAATTGTTTCCCACATACAGGACGGGTTTGGCCGTCAAAAATTGGTATTCTTTTAATTCCTCCGGCTCAAGCCCCAAAGAGCTGACGGGTTTTCCGTTTTCCAACGCGGCTTTGATTTCTTTCATCCGTTCCCACGCGGCGACGGCGTCTTTCTTGCCGCTTTTGGCATTGGAACCCAAACGATCGCAAATTTTGGTCGCGCTTTCGAGGTCGGCAAGCATTAATTCGGTATTAATGATATCAATATCGCGCAAGGGGTCAACGGAATTCATCACGTGGGTGACGTTGTCGTCGTCAAACAGACGCACGACGTGGATAATAGCATCTACCTCGCGGATGTTGGCTAAGAATTTGTTTCCGAGGCCCTCGCCTTGGCTCGCGCCTTTGACGATGCCCGCGATATCCACAAATTTAATGAAAGCGGCTGTTTTCTTGGGCGGGTTGAACATTCCAAACAGCTTATCCAGCCGTTTGTCCGGTATGGGAACGATACCCACATTGGGTTCGATGGTACAGAACGGATAGTTGCTGGCTTCCGCACCCGCACAGGTAAGCGCGTTAAAAAGGGTGGATTTGCCCACGTTGGGCAAACCGACGATGCCGATTTCCATATAGTCATACTCCTTGGGATAATGATAAAAAGCGGATATTTATTATATTTTAGCATTTTAGCCCCGTTCCTACATATAAAAAGCCCGAGCAGTCGCTCGGGCGTAAAACATCATAAGAAATTCTACAGCCGATAATGCATTAGACCGTTGCCGTTACTGGTTGGATTTTTCCCGCCTAACAACACGCACACTTGGTTAGCCAGCTCTCTGGTTTCCATAGCCGTACAAGAACGCGACACATTCCCGCCCGACGGCAAGAAAATTCTGTACCCCAACCCTAACGTATCGTGTGTACACAAAATAGAATGGCTGACAGATTGCCCCATAAACAAGACACACGTATAACCGTTAAACTGTACCCCCGTACGATTTTCCGAAACTTCACCCTGCAAGGTAATATCCAAATCATCCAATGTAGACGGCCACGCCCCATTAGCCATACGAAAAACCTCCGCTGATTCCAGAATGGAATTTGCCAGCGTCATTACCTGCACATACCGGCTTTTTGCCACCGCTTTTTGATATTGCGGCAATGCAACAGATGCTAAAATGCCGATAATTAACACTACCACCAACAACTCTATCAGCGTAAAACCTTTCATTTTTGTTTCTCCTATCAAAAAAGATATCCTGCGTCGATTCTGCTTAGGATTTACCGTTTTTAAGGGGAAAAACACCCATAACACCGCAGGCAGCTAAACGCTACGGAATAACCTATGGTATCAAAAAAAAAAACGGGTCAAGACTCAGGGCATAGCGCCCTTTTCCACTGCGCTCTTTTGATTAATTGAGCCATATTATTTTGGACATATCGCCGGCTACGAATAAACAAGCGCTATAAAGCCGTCCACAAGACCTTGATAGGAGAACCCCAAACAAAACATCTTACCAACTCCTTGTTATTTATGATAAAATGAATATATAAGTCCCGTTCGTCTAGTGGTCCAGGACGCCGCCCTCTCAAGGCGGAGATCACGAGTTCGAATCTCGTACGGGACGTTTTTTTATATTTCCGTCCGCCAAACGGAAAAAGGGGGTTGTATGGAATTAACGACATTGCAGACGGTATTACTATCGTCGTTGATTGCGGTAGTGCTGTTTTTACCGCTGACTGTCCACAAAGTGGAAGAAAACTTGGAAGCGTTCCTGTTTTTATGCGGAGCGTTCGCCGTAACTGTATCCAAAATGTGGAGCGGGCATCTAGTGCTGACCGCACTTGAGGATCCGATTAAAATTACGCTGGCTGTGCTCATTGCAGGGCTTTTATTTCGCAAATTCAATAAAAACATTCAGCATTTAACACATTGGGCCGTCAAAAAACTCGGTTTACGCTGGACACTGTTTTTAATCGTTTTTCTGCTGGGAATTACTTCCAGCTTGATTACAGCGATCATCGCCGCGCTGATTTTGGCTGAAGTGGCTGTTATGCTGCCGCTGGAACGCAAAGGACGCATTAAACTCGTCACGTTCTCGTGTTTCTCCATTGGGATGGGCGCGGTGCTGACCTCTATCGGCGAGCCGTTAGGCACCGTAGTATTATCCAAACTGGCGGGAGAACCGCACAACGCCGATTTCTTCTTTTTAATTGACCACTTGGGCTGGTATGTACTCGGCGGTATTTTGTTTATGTCCGGTATGGCCAGCTCCTTGCGCGAAAGCACAATCTCCCACGCACCCGGCGTTAAAGAAGGCGCAGACGAACACTCCGTCAAAAGTATTGTGGTTCGTGCGGCTAAAGTGTATTTATTCGTTATGGCCCTTGTGTTCTTGGGCGACGGTTTAAAACCGCTTGCGATGCAGACCATTTCGCACCTGTCGGCCAACTGGCTGTACTGGATTAATATGCTGTCCGCCGTCTTGGACAATGCCACGCTGGCCGCCATTGAAGTAACGCCCGACATCAGCACCCGCACGCTGACGTTCCTGTTGATGAGCTTGATTGTCTCCGGCGGGATGCTTATTCCGGGTAATATTCCCAACATCATCTGCGCCAGCAAACTGGGTATTAAAAGCAAAGAGTGGGCAAAAGCCGCTTTTGGCTTGGGACTAGCCATTATGATTGCGTATTTCGTCATTTTAAGCGCAGTCCTTTAAACAGAGATGCACTTTTTACGAAATCCGCCTTTCCATTTCGGAAGGCGGATTTTTTCTACTCCATTTTTCCATACAGCAAAAACTCCGAATTTTATATAATCTGAATATATATTGTGACAGGGGAGAAATTGAATGAAAATCCATTCCTTTAACGTACAGCCCAACCTGCCCGAGAACATCAAGTTTTTGGAAGAGTTGGCCAATGATATGTGGTTTACTTGGAATTGGCAGGCTATTCTGCTTTTTGTAATGGTTGACTCCAAACTGTGGACCGCCGCCAAACGCAACCCGAAATGGTTTTTGGGCTGCGTGCCGCAAAAACGCTTTGAAGAACTCAGCAAAGACGAAACCTTCGTCAACAATTTAAACCAAGTCAAAGAAGCCTACTACAACTATAAAAAGAATCCGCACACCTGGTATCAGGAACACCGCCGCGAAAACGGCAACCTGCTTACGGCGTATTTCTCTATGGAATACGGCATCGGCGAAGGACTGCCGATTTACTCCGGCGGCCTCGGTATGCTTGCGGGAGACCATATCAAGTCCGCAAGCGACCTCGGTATGCCGATCATCGGTGTGGGTCTTTTTTACAAACAGGGCTACGTACAGCAGGTACTTAACCGCGAAGGCTGGCAAAACGAAGAATATCCGGATAACGACTGGGCCCATATGCCCGTCACCCGCGTGACCGACGCACAGGGCAACGAAATTACCATAGACATCCCGCTCGGAGCGGAAACCGTCAAAGCCTGCATCTGGCGCGTACCCGTAGGGCGCACCTCGCTTTATCTGTTAGATACCAACTTACAGGAAAACACTCCTGCCCAACGCGCTATTACCGAAAAACTTTACGGCGGCGACCGCGAAAACCGCATCCGCCAAGAAGTGGTTTTGGGCATCGGAGGCGTAAAAGCGTTGCAGGCAATGGGCATTAAACCTACCGTTTTTCACATCAACGAAGGGCACAGCGCATTTTTACTGTTCCAGCGCATTATTGACATTATGAACGAAAAACACCTTTCGTTCTCCGAAGCGCGCGAAATTGTATGGGCGTCCTCCGTATTTACCACACATACACCTGTCATCGCCGGGAACGAACATTTTGATCCCGCCCTTGTACGCAAATATATGCAAAGCTATGCGGACCAAATGCATATTTCTTGGGACGAGTTTTTGGCACTGGGCAAAGAAACGCCCGCCTCGGCCACTTACTGTATGACAGTCGTTGCTCTGCGTTTGTCCGCCTTCTGCAACGGCGTGGCCAAATTGCACGGACTTGTCAGCCGAGAAATGTGGCACAACCTTTGGCCGAATCTGCCCGTCAGCGAAGTACCGATAACCAGCATTACTAACGGGATTCACAGTGCTTCGTGGATTTCGCACGAACTTAACGAGCTGTACCGCAAGTACCTCTTTAACGGAGACCAGCGCGGCGAAGTCGATCCGTCCGATGAGCACGCTTGGAGCAAAATAGACACGATTCCCAATGAAGAATTGTGGAAAATTCACTCCGTACGTAAAAATAAACTGATTGATTTAGTACAAAACCGCTTAAAACGCCAGCTGACCCGTCAGGGTTTTGATATAATGACCGTCAAGAAAAACAGCAAAGTGCTCCGCCCCGATGTGCTGACAATCGGCTTTGCCCGACGCTTCGCCACGTACAAACGCGCGACACTCTTGTTCAAAGATTTAAACCGCCTTGATAAAATCGTCAACAATCCTGCGCGTCCCGTACAATTTGTATTTGCTGGAAAAGCGCATCCGGCTGATACAGCGGGAAAAGAATTTATTAAACTTATTGTGGGCCTTACACAAAACGATCCGCGCTTTAAAGGCAAAATCGTATTCGTGGAAGACTACAATATGAATACTGCCCGTTATATGGTGCAGGGCGTGGACGTATGGCTCAACAACCCGCTGCGCCCGATGGAAGCCAGCGGCACCAGCGGGATGAAAGCGGCTTTAAACGGCGCGCTGGCACTTTCTGTGCTCGACGGCTGGTGGGACGAAGTCGGTCCGTGTGATTTCGGCTGGTCCATCGGCGGGCCGGAAAACTATAAATCCGCCGAAGAACGCGATGCAGTGGAATCCGAATCACTGTACAGTATTATCGAACAGGAAATCGCTCCTGCTTACTACGAAAAAGATGCAAACGGCATTTCTTCTGCGTGGCTTAACTTGATGAAAGAATCCGTCAAACACATCGCCCCCGTATTCAACACCAACCGTATGGTAAAAGAATACTACGAACGCTTTTACATCCCTGCCAATAATTACGGTATGATTTTGCAGGAAGAAGGCAAAGCGCAGGCCGTTGCACAATGGAGAAATAAAATTGCTCAAAATTGGTACCGCGTCAGCGTGACAGACACCACCCCGCAGCCCGAAAAAGCTATTTTAATGGGCGACAAGGTGAATTTCAAAGCGCGCGTACAACTGGGCAATTTGGCTCCGGAGGACATTCAGGTAGAGCTGTGTATTGGTCTTCGCGGTACGCTTGGCGGCATTGTCAAAGAAGAAGCCATCGATATGAACTGCACCGGTAAAGACGGCGACGCGTATACGTATGAAGTGTCTATGTCGCCGCTTAACAGCGGACGGCAGGACTATGCGATGCGTATTCTGCCTGCCAACAATAATATTCCCAACGTGCTGACCCCGCTGTTCATCCGATGGGAAGAATAATAAGAGTTCCTTTTTTCATTGCAAAAAAGGAACCAAAAAGCTAGGCAATCTGTAAAACAGAAAGCCGGATTTTAAGGGTATTTTTATAACTCGCAAAAAAGTAAACCTTATCTTTTTTGCTCGGACCATAAAAATAGTATTCCCTTAAAATTCCGGCTTTCTAGACGTTTTAAACGATTGCCGAAACAACAAAAACACGGATTGTTCATTTTAAAACGTTTTAATGATTGCATTAAACGGCAAAACGGCTTGCTAAGCGTTTTAAACGATTGCCGTAAACGGCCTTTAGTGTCGTCATTGCGGCACACAAAAAACTTCTGACAATTTAACGAAGCAAATTATATTATTGTACGTTTTTGTGTGTAGTTTGCGGTTTTGCCCAAGAGCCGCGTACAGCACAACTGAAAAATAAGCGAAGTAAATTTTAAGTATTTGAGAAATTCCGAGGAAATGTTTATTTTCTTGAAGCCGCCGCGTACTGATAGGCAGCCGCTTGCGGCGCGGTACGCAAGGTGAACAAAAAAATAAAAAGTTACCGGAATTTAACAAATCGAATCATACCAACACAACTAAAAACATTATGCTGAACATCGTACTTGTAAACCCCGAAATTCCTTTTAACACCGGCAATATCGGCCGTTCCTGCGTTGCCACCGGCACGCGGCTGCACT
>NZ_JBJEGE010000015.1:0-14556 GCF_051874775.1 Candidatus Avelusimicrobium sp. | reverse complement strand
CTTTCTTCTTGCAGGTTTTGGGCATTTTCTTCAAATGACAGGTTTTTCACCGTCAGCGGAAATGCTTTTCCGCGGGCGAGACCTCCGCACGCGCACAGGCCGCGCAAAATAATGGGAGCGGAAAAATCCGTTTGCGTTTTTGTTTCGGCGGCAGAAAGCACAAATCCACCGGATGTTTTTTCGCCAAATCCATTTTTAAATGCTTCTTCCAACAGGGTAAGCATCTTAAGGGCTTGGTCTTTTGGGCCGGATACACGCAGGGTAACGCTGTCGTTGTAAGAAAGCGCCAAACCCATTAATGCAACGATACTTTTTGCGTCGGCAGTTTTGTTTTTGTGGACGACTTGGATTAAATGCGGGTATTTTCCCGCCAGTTTAGCCAGTACCGCCGCCGGACGCGCGTGTAAGCCGTGTACGTTAATCAGTGTAAGCGGGGCGGATTCCATAAACGCGCCGGCAGGGAGCGTTTGATCTTCTTTTTCTTCAGGAAAAGGCACAGAAAAAAGCGTTTGGCCCGTTTTTACTTGACCGGAGGCTTTGCCGGAGGCAGGTGTACCTTCCGGAGAAGTGACGACCACCAAGACTAGCGGGCTGGCCGCTTTTTTACGCAGAAGCGGTAAATTAAACTCCAGCAATTTTTGTCCGGCTTTAACTTGGTCTTTGGCCTTGACGAAAGATTTAAAACCTTCGCCTTGCAAAGCAACGGTTTCTAACCCTACGTGTACTAAAAGTTCAATTCCTTTATAAGATAAAACTACGGCGTGATTGTTTTTATTGACGTTTAAAACTGTGGCATCAAAGGGGGCGAGTACGGTGTCGGAAGATGGGTCTATGGCTAGGCCGTCTCCCAGCATAAGTTCGGAAAAAACGGGATCAGGCGTTTGTTCTAGGGGAACGGTAGTCCCGTCCACAGGGCTTAAAACGGATAATACATCGGACATAAACACTCCTTTGAAACGTATACCTTATTATAATATACGAAAGATTTTTTTTCAAGCCAGTTGAGACGAAAAAATACGTATGTCTGTGCCGTGTGTGATACAAAAACGGCCTCCTTAAACAAGGAGGCCGTTTCCGTTGAAAAGCCTATTTGGTTACACTCAGGGTTTCGCTTGCGCAGTGTGCGCCGAACTCGGGCGCGTACATCGACTGCACCTGCGCGGGCAGCGCGTGGAACTTTCCGGCTACCGTTGGGCGCAGGATATAGTGCATTGTTACCGTACCATTCGGGAGCCAATGAATAAAGAAATTGGTGGCTCCGTCGCGGTTTTCTCGGTAGAAACGCACGTTTTCCCATTCCCAGCCGCTGAGAAGCTCTTCGCTTTCGAATCCGGCGGGTTTGGGATCTTGCAGAAGTATGTATTCAAAGGCGCTGTTAGCGGTCAGCGTCAAGCGCACGTCTATTTCGTCGCCGACGGATACTTCCGATAAATCCTTAATTGGACGCAATTGAATTTTATCTCCCTGTTTTTTGCGCAGGAAGTATTCACGCGATACGTTAAGAATTCCTTTGGGCGAGCTCTTGGCGTCCGACGATTGATAGACCGCGCTTAAAGAAGCAAAATCGGTCATCCGGCTTTGTTTTGCGACTGCAGCCGTAAACGCGGCAGGGGTAATTTGGTTCCCCGTACGCGTAAATTGAAGGTCTTTTGTCCAATCAAACGGTTCAAAGGTCAATGCTTTTTGTTCACCCGCCCAATTAATGTTGTAGGAGGAAGGTAGCGACAGCGCCCCTTTGACCTTCATTACGTTTAAAAGTGTAAATACGGCTTGCGCGGCGGCTTTGGAATCGGTCCAGTCGTTTACTTGGCGGTTGAATAACAGCCACTTTGTCATCGGATCTATTTTGTCCGAATCCGGCCGCATTTCAAGCAGTGTTTGCAGCGTAACGGTTTGGGTAGACAGTGTATCGTTGTACCAAATCCAGCTTTGCGGTTCGGGCGCAAAGTAGGCTCCGGCCAGTTCGTCCTGTTTCATACGAGAGAGCACCATTTCCAAATAGCGTGCGGCTTTGAC
The DNA here is from genome assembly GCF_051874775.1 of Candidatus Avelusimicrobium sp. Classification (GTDB taxonomy): domain Bacteria; phylum Elusimicrobiota; class Elusimicrobia; order Elusimicrobiales; family Elusimicrobiaceae; genus Avelusimicrobium. Next base: position 12,540 of record NZ_JBJEGE010000015.1, on the reverse strand, counting down.
GTCGTCACCCAAACGGTGGTAGACGGCGGCGGCGTAAATTTGGCCTAAGGGCGTCATAAAGCGGGATTGCTTATCCGCATAGTCGGCCCAGCGTTTGACGTACGGCTTGGCTTGAGCCGTTTGCGCCCAATTCGGCGGGAAGGCGGACAGCGTATGTGCCGCATACAGCGCGTACGAAACCGCCCCTACGGAGCCTTCTTTATCTTCCTGCAATCGTTTTTCGATTCGGGGGACGATATACGCAAATGCTTTTTGGGCTTGATCCTGCGGAATTTGAGCGTCGTACGCCAAGGCCTGCGCAAATTGCGCAAGTGCATAGAGCGTCAAATAATCATCGTCCGGCCCGCCCGCAAACCACGTAAACGCGCCGCTTGCATTTTGAAATTTGGCGATTTGTTTCATTTCTTTGGCAAGCGTGGACGAAACAAGCTGAGCATTGAATAAATCAATAATATGAGCGGCCTGTTCTTTACGTCCTTGGGCTTGGCGCAGCCACGGCGTCTGTTCCAGAAGCGTCAGCCGCAACGGGTCCTTCTCATCCCAAGCGGCGGTGCGTCCGTCGCGTTTGGGCAGTTTTTTGACGGCTTCTTTAAGCTGCGGGTACGTGGTATAGAACTTATTTACCACTGCCAGCGGTACATAGCGGTTTAAGGTGGAAACTAAGTCCCTGTACGGAGACGTAAGCAAATTGGGCAGCGAACCCAGCACTGAAAGCGCAAGGCTCGGGTTTAGTGTCAGCGCGACTGTCTCTACGTCCTTGGGATCAACGTTGTCCAATTCGTCCAGCGTCAGCGTATTTTTACCGTTTTTGAGTGCTTTGTTGACGGTAGTCAGCAGACGGGTTTTGCCCGCCAGTACGGGAAGTGTTTTTTGCTCCGCATCAGCCGATTTTCCGGCTCGTGCGGCCGCCGTCAGCGTATAGAGCGCGGGCGCGGAAGGCGCAGTAATTTCCCACGTGACGAACTGAGTGGACTCCGCCGCCACGGAAACGCTTTTCGGCGTATTGTTTAGCCCGAAAACGTCCAAGGCGTTTTTGCCGTCTTGTTGGATGGAGAGCGTTACTTGTACAGACATTTTCTTTTGCGTTAAGTTGGTAACGGCCGCTTGGATGACACCTTTGTCGCCCTCGCGGTAGAAGCGCGGCGTTTGCAGGCGGACCATAAAGTCTTTCTGGGTGAGGGTTTGCGCCGTAAACGCGCCGAAATCGGCGGTTTTGGTCAGTACGAATCCGAAAATATTCCACGTAGTCAGGCTTTGCGGCATTGTAAATTTTACCGCTGCCTGTCCGCCCGTTACGGGCAGTTGGGAATTAAAGTAGGCCGTTTCGGAAAAATCCGTGCGCGGTTCAACCGTTTGTTGCGTGTTGTTTTCGGATTTGGTAGTTTGTGGCGTTCCAAAATTAGCTTCTATATCATCGTAGACATTGTTAAGTGAAGAATCTGCCGTATCAAAAGTATTTTCTTCTTTCTCAAGGGCTGATTCTTGATTGAAAGAGCCGGCCGCGGCCATCATTGGCGCGGCGCTGCGCGCTATATTCATCTTCGTCACCGGTCCGAAAAAATTACGGCGCATTTGAAGGTTCAATGCAGGCAGAAGGATTTCGTTTAAGCGTTTTTTGCTTTCCACAGGCATACGGTTGCAGGAAATGCGGCTTGCAAAAGCGTTGCTCTGCGTAAAACCCGCCTGTCCCTGCCGTTGGGAATACAAGTCGCTAAACGCCAAGGACGGATTGTTTTTAATATAATAATCGAGCGATTTATCGTACACCGTGATATTGGCTTGTCCGTTTACGGGTGCGCCGAAAGAGTTTTTGACCGACAGCTTCCAGCTGACGGTTTCAGCGGGGCGGACGGTTTGCGGCAGGGTCAACGTGACGGCGAGTTCTTTGTTATCAAAAGGGATCTCCACCGACGTTTCTCCGCGGAAGAATTCATATCCGCTCGCGCCGAACCACGCCAGCGATACGCCGCCGCGCAGCTGGTCCGTTACGGGCAGCGAATATACGCTTGCGCCGCCGGAGAGCAGATCTTTTTTATACAAAAACTTGCCGTTGTTCTGATAGATTTCCACGCGTTTGGAACCTTGCAGTTTTCCCGCGCCGATGAGCACGCGCATCGTCTCCCCGACAAAGTATTTGGGATGTTGGACGAGCGTTACTTCCGGCAGGTTAAGCGCGGACTTTTCGCCGACGACCACAAATACCATTTCCTGCGGTGCCGCTTTGGCGGAAGAAAGTTTTAAGCGGTATACCCCTTCCGGCAGGGCGGGAAGGCTGAGCGTTTGCGCTCCGGCCGTTTTAAAGTTGAGTTCCTGTTTAAACGCTGTTTTTTCGGCTTTGGCATTTTTATAGATGGCGTCCAACGAGCTGTCGCCGCCCGTATCTGCGCGGTAGATGGATACGGGTTCTTCATAATCGTCATACCCGTAATCTTCTTCCGGTTGTGCGGGTTTTTCGGCGGGAATTTCGTTTTTAAGGCGTACGGCCTCAGCTGTGATTTTACCCGACACGCCGCGTCCGTCCGCGTCCGTTAAATTGATTTTGGCGAGCGCGCCTGCGGTTTCTGCGTCATAAAAACCTTGCGTAAATTCCACTTGGAACAAGTGCGGTTTTGCGCTTACTTTATAGGAGCGGGAAGCATTGATTACGCGGCCGCTTTCGTCAAACGCTTCGGCTTTGACCACATACTCGGCAAATTCTTCGTTTTTCTCTGCGGGAACAGGGATAAATTCCACTTTAAAATTGCCTTTTTCATCCGTTTTTGTTTCGCCTTGTGCTACAGTTTCGCTTGATCGGCGGAAGATGCGCAGCCACCAATAGAAGGGGGGAATATAGTCTTGTCGTTGGACGGTGTATTTGACTCGTGCATTTTGCAAGGGTGAGCCGAAATAATACTTGGCCGTTCCCGTTACGACGGCGGTTTTGCCGTATTCCAACGCTTTTTCCGGCTCGGAAAGGGTTAATTCGTAATCGGGGCGTTTGTATTCTTCGGTGGTAAACCAATCAAAGGTTCTATAGGTGTTTCCTGCGGCCACAAGCGATACTTCTACTTGATACCGGCCCAACAGATCGCTTTTTGGAATTGTCATTTCGGCTTGCGCGGTGCCCAGTTCGTCCAGTACGGGGGAAGCCGTAAAGACGGTGTTATAGTTGGGATCTGTGACGGTAAACGTAACCTTCCGCCCGCCGAGCGTTTTTAAGCCGCGCGGAAGCGTTTGGAACGCGTTTACGGACAAGCGCACTTTCTGGGCGGGGCGGTAGACGGGGCGGTCCGTCTGGGCAAAGAGTTTGACGGGATCATTGTTGTGAAAGTTAAAATACAGCGTACGCGCGGAATAGGCGACGGAACCTTCTTTTTTCGCGAGCGTGTTTAAAATATACGGGGAGCCGCTGCGTTCGTCCGTTGTGACGGTGACGGGGCGTTGGAATGCGGCGTACCCTTGTTCGTCCGTTTGCGCCTTTTGGCGCGCGCCCTGCCAGCTGGTAAACATATCAAGCTGTGCGGCGGGTTCCGGTTTGCCCGTTTTTAAATTGACGGTATAGAGATGAAATACATTGGGCCGCAAGTTTTTGTCTTTCTCACCCAAAACGGCGGTATAATCGGAGGGGTCTGCTTCAATGGCGACGGTGGTAAAGAAAGCCAAGTCCGTTGCATTTAATACAATCGCTTCTACGGGGGCGGTTTGGGGATTAAAATTTTCGTCGTAAGAAACGGCCGCCACATAAAAACCCGTTTCCAGTTCGGGCAGCCTAAAAACGGCTGTTTGTTTTTTATAGACTTCCTGGTAAGGGACGGAAACGGTTTGTGTATGCAAAGGGGTGCGGTCCAAAAATACAGAGAGAGTTTTTTCATTTAAGCGGGATAAATAGTCCCACGAATTGAGTGTACCCCTTCCGCTTGTTTTGCGGTAGAGTCCGGTCAGTTCGTCCAAAGAGGTTTTGTACAGCCGCAAGTAAGCGTTGTGCAGGTTGCGGCCCGTTATTTTTAAAGACGGGGTTTGGCGGTTGATTGGTTCGTTTAAGTTTTGCAAGTTTAAAGAAACGCGGGTAATGGTTTCTTTTAAATCCGCGCATTCTTGCGTAAAATAAGAGGCGGGCAGATTCGCCAGCGCAAATTCGCACGTTTGCAACGCTTCGGGCGCTTGTTTGTGGTTAAATTGCAGACGGGCGGTTTGCAGTGCAGCGTAACCTTGGGCGTACACAGTGCTGGGTGAGGGGGCTACATAGCCCTTTAGTTTGCTCCACCAGCTTTGTGGTACGGCGGTTTTTCCGCTTAATAAATCCAGTTGGGTAACGGCGTTTTGCAGGGCTTGTTGCTGGTTTTTGATAGTGAAAGCATCATTATTAAAGGGGAGTTGAATGTAATCCGTTTTCCAGAAAATTTTGGCGTTTTGGCGGTTTTTTCCGTCTAACAGATAGGCTGTTTCCAAAATATCCGCCGTCTGAAGCGCGTTTTGTGCGCGGCGGTTATTTTTATCTAACAGGGCAGCGCCGTCCAAATAGGCGTAGGATTCTTTTGAAAACGGAATGGGTTGAACGTTTTGAGTGTTCAAGTACTGCAGCCAACTTTGTACCGTAAAATCAAATAAGGTGGGGATACGCAATATATCGGTATCTTTTACGTCTAAAATTAAAGTTTCTTGTTCAATCGGTGCGTTAATGAGCGCGGCGCGCAAGGCCCAGAGGGTTTTGTAATCTTTGTCAATTTGGGTATTCCATTGTGTTGCCGTCCATTGCGCGGGATCTTTTTGGGCCGTTTCGGTTAAAATTTCGCCGTCGTTTAAAAGCGGACGGTAAAGGTTGGCCGCACGCTGTGCCATTTGGGCGCGGTAGAGCAGAAAGCGCGCCTTCCAAATGTCATTTTCCGGCAGGGGATATGCGTACATCGTTTTATAAGCGTTTAAGTATTCGCCCAAACCGTATTGGCAGGCGGCTTTGCGCAGCTGGGCTTGCAACAGGTCGTTGCCTGTAGCGGTTTGGATAATGTGTTCATATTGTGCAAGTGCCTTAGCAAAATCGCCTTTGGCGTAATCGGCTTCAGCCTGCGGAAAGTCTTGCGCTTGCAAGGTAAACGGCAGGAACAAAAGTCCTGCGATAAAACGAATGTGTTTTTTCATACAATCTCCCTTATATAATGATACAGTAAGAAAAATCTCCGTCCCCGAAAGGGGAGAGAGACTTTTCTTACCGTAAGCAAAAGACGTTTTCGGTCCTACATTTCTTCCGGCGCGCTTACGCCGATAAATTCCAGACCTTTTTTAATGCGTTCCGCCACCCGCTGGCAGATGAATAAACGCGCTTTGGTTTGCGCGGGATTTTGTTCGTTCAGCACGCGGCAGTTGTCGTAGAATGCGTGAAACAGCCCTGCCAGCTCGATAAGATACGTTGTCAAATGGTGGGGGCTTAAATCGGCTACGCAGTTACGCAGCACTTGTTTGAACCAAATCAGTTTAAGCATCAGCGCGCGTTCCTGCGGCGTGAGGGCAGTAGGGGCAGTATTGTATTCTGTAAAGCCCTTTTCTGCGGCCGCTTTAAAAATGGAATAAATGCGGGCGTGCACATACTGCACGTAGAAAACGGGGTTTTCATTTGTGCGTTTTTTTGCCAAATCCATATCAAAAATCATATGGGCGTTAGGGGTGCGGCTGGCAAAGAAAAAGCGGCACACGTCCGTTCCTACCTCGTTCATAAGTTCCCGAAGCGTGATGAACCGGCCTGCGCGTTTAGACATTTTTACCTGTTCGCCGCCTTCGGTCAAGTGGACAAGCTGGTGGATAATCGGTACGAAGGATTTTTCTTCTTTGCCAAGGGCGTGTACGGCGGCTTTCATACGCGGTACATAACCGTGATGATCCGCGCCCAGAATGTCAATCAGTGTGTTGTAGCCGCGGTCGTATTTATTTTTATGGTAGGCGATATCGGCCAAAAAGTACGTTGGACGGCCGTCTTTGCGTACGAGCACGCGGTCTTTGTCGTCCTGCGCTTCGGCATCTTTGGTGGAGCCGAACCAAACGGCGTTTTCTTTTTCGTATGTATAGCCTTGGGCTTTTAACGCTTCAAGCGCTTTTTTGGGTGCTTCTTCTTTATGTAAATCGGATTCGCGGAACCAACGTGTAAAATCTACGTGGAAATCCTTCATATCCTGCTGTTGAGTTTTGATCAGTTCTTCCATTGCCCAACGGCCGTATTGTTCTTCCGGCAAGTCTGCAGGTATCCGTTTGGCCAGCTCAATTAAATAGGAACCGTGGTATCCATTTTCCGGCGGTTCTTTGCCTTCTTTGCGGGCTTTGACGGATATGGCCAGCAGTTCTGCTTGGTTGCCGGCGTCATTGACGTAGTATTCGCTGTCGCAGCAGTAACCGAGCGCGCGGTGAATTTTTACCAAGCTGTCACCCAAACTGGCTCCGCGGCCGCTGGCCACGTGCAGGGGGCCGGTGGGGTTAGCGGAAACAAATTCAATCAAAATGTTATGTTTGGCGCAGTCGCCCTCGCGGTCTTTTAAACGGCGGTCGGCTGCTGTGGTAATGATAAATTTGTCATCCAATTTGATGTTGATAAACCCGGGGGCGGTAACCTGTGCGTCCGCCACGACAGTCATTTCGCGTAGTGCTTTGCACGCTTCTTTGGCGATTTCCATTGGGTTTTTTCGCAGTTTTTTGGCGGCTGCCAAAGCCCACGTCATCGACAGGTCCGCACCGGTATGGGCGGGCGCAGCGGAAAATTCGACTTCAGGGAGTTCCGACCCTTTAAAATATTCCGCGTTGGCAAGTTTCAACGTAACGTCTTGTTTTAGTTTTTCTAACATTTTTATTTTTTGGTAACGGCTTTTTTAGCGGCCGTTTTCTTGACGGAAGGTTTTTTTGCGGCGGCGGTTTTGACCACGGTTGTTTTTTTTACCGTAGTTTTCTTGGCCGCCGTTTTTGCGGTGGCCGCTTTTTTAGCTGTGGTTTTGGGAGCGGCTTTCTTTACGGTTGTTTTTTTTGCTGTTGTTTTGGAGGCGGCTTTTTTGGTTGCCGCTTTTTTTACCGTTTTTTTGACGGCTTTTTTAAAATTAATTTCTTTGCCGAAGCTGAAAATTTTGTCAAGCGCATAAAAATCGCGTGCTTCCTGCGTCATAATATGGGCGAGGAATCCGCCGTAGTCGCTTACGCGCCATTGGTTGCTTTCTGCTCCGTCTCGGTTAGTTTTATAGTAACCTTCTTCTTTGAGTTTTTTGCTGATTTCTTCTTCTACCGCGTCCAAATGCGGCTTAGAATTGGCGGTGGCGATAAGAATAAAGTCGCACAGTGAGGATAACCCGCACAAATCAATAACTTTAATGTTTTCGGCTTTTTTGTCATCGGCCAGTCGCGCCGCTAGACAAACGAGTTCTTTTATATTCATCTTCCACCTCATTAAAACGGTATATAAAGCAATCAATTTAGTCTAGCATTTTTTTAGCTGTAAGGGGAGAGTTACAGCGGCATACGGAAATCTTTCCCTAAGATGACGCGCGTGTCGCAAATGACGTTGGGGACGGAGCCCGTGCGGATTTCCCCGTAAATGCCCACGGCCTGTCCCAACTGTTTTACCTGCACCATTCTGCCACTGTAGTTCTCCAGCCAAGAAGTTTCTTGTGCGGTGGGATAATTATCGTATTGCAGCACGTCTACGCGCAGGAGCCCTTTTTCGTTCTGTTCGCGCAGGTATTGCGTTAGTTCCAAAGCCAGCCCTTTGCGGCCGGAGGCGTTTAATATTTCCACAATAATCGGACGGTCCCTTACTACCCGCGGAGCCATATCGGCTATTTCGGGAACGATGGCGGGAACGGGCCCTGCGTTGCGGGAGGATTGTTTTTTACGCGGCGGGAACGTAACGGCGAAATCGCTTGGCTCCAGTTGGGTCAGTTCCAAGGTAAGAAGTGCAAATTCAGACGGGGACAAATCGGTCCTGCGGTGATGGTATGCGGACAGATAATCCCACCCTGCCCCTGCGGCCAAAAACGGATTATACCGCCACGAAGACAGCGCGTGTTTAAAACCGTTCCAAAAACGTTCGCGGTTCGTTTCGGCGGGTTCAAAAAATTTGACGTTTTGGGCGGAAATATGTTCCGTTTGTAACAGCTTTTTGGCGCGGTCGCGCGGATTTTTTGAGTGAAATTTGTCGCTTAGTACGCGTACGGAAGCTTTGCGCGTTTGGGGGGAGTAAGAAATAAACATTGCCGGTTCTGTCAGCACCACTACGTTAATGAGTGTATTTTTAGCGCCTGCCAAGTTCATTGCAAGGGGGGAAGCAAACTGCGTCCACGCGGCTCCCGCAGTGGAGACGAGAAGGGTCAGCAACAGCAGCCTGTCGGTTATTTTTCTTGCTTGATAAGATGGTTCCATAAGTCGATACCTAAGGGGCAAAGCCATTTTTGCGAGTCGATAGTAAACAGCAGTTTGCGGTTAGCTGCGTACAAAAGCGCCTTATCCAAGTCTTGCAAGGCCAAGTTGCGGATGAGAAACGCATCTTTGTATTTGCGGTCTTTGGAAGAAATATCCGCCACGAATAAAATTTTAGAAAGCGTGCTCATCTTTAAACTACCTAAGGTGTGTTCGGCAATGGCGGTCAGCACATTTTTGTCCTTTACGCCGAAATTATTTTTGGCAATCCAACGGGAAACAAAACTGTGCAGGAGTGACGGCTCTTGTTTGCAGATATCATCAAAGAACGGCACGCTGATTCTACGTTTTTTACAAAACGCAATGAGTTCCTGCCCCGAAAACCCTTTTCCAGCGTCGTGCAGAATGCCCGCACGGACGGCAGATTCTACGTTGACGTCGTAAATATCGCTTAAAGCGGCAGCCATTTCGGCCACGTTTTTGGAGTGCAGATACCGATTGGTTTTCAAGTGCGCTTTTAACCAATCGTGTACTTCAAGCCCATAAAGTTTGTTCGTGCGTATGGTGGGTGCGATAGATGCGGGCACGGTGTCCGGCACGTCTCCGCACGCCAAAATATGCGCGCGTACGCGGCTGGAAGAAAGCTTGGGAAAGAAGCCGGGCAAAAACACGTGGCGGAAGTTGGCGGGTTTTTCGTCATAGCCCTTGCGTTTTCCGGCCACCACGACGGCGTTTTTAAAAATAAAATCGGGGTTTTTCCAGTTGTGCAAATCATTAAGGCAGTCGGTGCCTACGAGCAGGTAAATTTCGGGGTCCTTATATAAATTTTTAAGGTATTGCACCAACTGGTAGGTGTATGTTTTGCCGCCTTGTTTTAGTTCATAATCATCAAACACCACATTTTTGCCGATACCTTTGAACGCTTGTTTAAGCATTTTCATCCGCAAACGGAAAGGCGTGGGCGACTTGGCCTTAAACGGGGAGTGGTACGCCGGCACGATGTGCGCAACGTCCGGCGCGATGACTTTCATTGCGCGGCGGAACAGGGATACGTGGCCTTTGTGGACGGGGTCAAAACTGCCCCCAAAAACGAGAACTTTCATAACACCTCATTATACAAGTTTTTTTGCGGTTTCCAAGCCTTGCAACAGGGAAGTTTCCATAAAAGAGTATTCCCATTTGCCGTACCGTCCGGCGCAGAAACAGCCGCTTTTTTCCAAGCGGGAGAGCGTTTGTTGTACGGTTGTTGCGCGGTTTTTATCGTAAACGGCGTAGGCGAAAGGTAAAAATTGCCAAAAGGAAAACAGTTTTTCGTCGTTTATATCTATTATACCTTTTTGGACGAGCGCGTTCCAAACGCGTTTTTCGGTTGTCGGCGTTTGCGGAATTTTCCCCGACAATTCCACATAATAGGAGCGGCAGCCCTCCGGTCTGTTTTGGGGGGAAAAAGAGCTTTGCATACCCACGCGGAAGAACGGATCTTTTTCGTCGGGGCAGTAAATCCAGCTAAACGGTTCTTTTTCCGCGCCGCGCACCGCCAAATTCAGGACAGTAACAGGTTGGGCGGTTAAATTTTCTGCTGCGCGCGTAAGCGCGGGTTCGTCTGTCAGTAATTTTAGAAATGCGGGCAGCGCAAGCGTGTTTACCAGATAATCAAATGAAACAGTTTCTCCGTTAATGACAGCCGTTTTTTGGCGTAAACTAATGCGGGAAACGGGAGAATTAAGCCGCAGGTTTTTAATATGTTTGGCTAGTGCGTTTACAAGCGTTTGACAGCCGCCCGTCTGCGGATAATAAAAATAGGCATTGTAACCAAATTTTTTGCGCGGCGGCTTTTGTGCGCTTTTTATAATTTCGTCCGGTGCGGGGAGCGGTACGAATGAACCGCACCAATCGGCGGTCATTTCTTCGGGCGCGCGGCCCCAGAGTTTGGTATTGTACGGACGCATAAACGCGTGGTAAACGCCTGGTCCAAATGCGTTTAGACACCATTCTTTAAAATTTTTTGGAGCAGTATTTTTTTGCGCTTTTGCAGCTTTTACAAGTCCGTCCACGCACGCTTGGCGCACGTCTGGCGGAAGGGCGAACAAATTGGCTTGAAACGGGAAGGGAACGCGTACGTTTTCAGTATAAATCCACGCGTGGCGTTCTTGGCGCAGTAAATTGGACTTTAAAAGAGTGCGGATGAGTTTTTTGCCGTATGGTGTATGCAGATGCAGCAGGTGGCCGGCATAGTCAAATGTAAAACCGTCTTTGTATACGCTTTTGCACAACCCTCCGCAAACACTTTCCCGCTCGGCCAGTAAATAATCTGTTTGACCGAGTTTCTGCAAGTGATAAGCGGTGCTGAGGCCTGTCAGACCGCCGCCTAAAATAAGCGTGCGTACGTGTATCATAAGTCTGTTTTTACGTGTAACAGCCAACGCGTGATAAGCGCACCAAACGCGCCCGCTGTAAGGAAAAGCGCCAATGCAATTTGTACGCAGCAATGCGTCAGCGCAAACGCAAATGCATTGGCGGTTACGCCGGCGAGTGAAAACGTAAGTAAAATGCGGGATGTATTCCACCCTAGTTTTTTAAGACGCAGGGCGGCGTGATCATTACTGCCTTTCATCGGATTTTTTCCTTTTAGCAGGCGCGCAAGCGTAACGAAAGCCGTATCAAAAAACGGCACGGCCAGAATAAACAGGGGAGCCAAAAAGCCCCAGTCTGATTTTTCGCAATATCCCGTACCGATAGATAGTGCGGCAATTAAAAAACCCAGCAAATTGGAGCCGCTGTCACCTAGAAAAATTTTGTGTTTTTTGGCGTGGTTGTACGGCCAAAACGCAAGACACGCACCCAAGAGCGCCAGTGCGGCGAAATTGACGTACACATATTCGGAAGGAAGCGTAATGATTGCCAGCCCTAGCGTGCAGACGACTGCTTGGCTGATGCACAGGCCGTCCATAATGTCCAAGAGGTTAAAAGCGTTTGTCAGCCCGACCACCCACAGAAACGTCAGCGGGTAAGAAACCCAAGGTGACGTAAATGCGTGAATTGCCACCCCGTAATAAATAAGCGCGGCAGTAGCCGCTGCCTGAATCAGCAGTTTTACGGGAATGCTGACGCCTTTTGGTTTTTTGAAATCATCCCACAGCCCCATCAAAAAAATAAGCCCGCTGCCAATAATTACACCCCGCAGCGTGTGCAGTGTGCCGGAGGGGAATGCCGTCGTTAGCCGAATTAGGATTAAACTGCCGGTAATCCCCAGTAAAATTCCGCTTCCTCCCAAAACAGGTACATTTCCTGTGTGCTTTTTGAGTCCGGCGGGAACGTCCAAAAACGCATTAGCAGCCGTTTTTCGCAAAACAGGCAAGGCGGCAAATGTGATTACAAACGACGTACACGCACACAAGAGATAGAGGACAAGAGTGGACATAATAATTATAATATCATAATAAGGAGAAATTTTATGTTTAAAAAAATTTTAACATTTTCGTTTGCGCTTTTTTTATGTGCGTGTGCAGGGCGTCAGGTGAAACAAATTCCGCCGGATGTGCGCGAATACAAAAAGGTAAATTATTTTACGAACGGCCGCACGCAGGCCGCCTTTAAAGTGGTGGGGCAAATGAACGAGGATTATTTGGAAGGAGTCCTGCGGATTAAAAAAATCGGCGAGCAGGATTACGACGTAATGGTGATGACGGGCGCATCGTACCGCGTGCTGCACGCGGTGGTCAGTCCCGAGGGGGTAGCGTACCGTTATTTGTTTAAGGACACGGATACCGCCGTCGTACGCGGACGTATTACGCAGTTTTTAAACGTGTTGGTGTCGGACGTGGGCGTTTACAAAAGCCGCCGCATCAAAGACGGCAAAACGACGGTAACGTATCAAGGGAAAGATGTCAAAACACGGTTATTGTATACACTGGGGGCTGCATATCCGTATGCGGCACAGAGCGTAACGCTCTTAAATACGGGGGAACTGTTTTATAACGAATATGCTCCGGCGGATGCACAGGGAGAGGTTCAAATTCCGCACGCGCTGACGTATAAGGACGGGAACATTACCCTAGACATGACGCTTATCAGCGTGAGGTAGGGAGAACAACTGTACTTATCTTCTATAATTCGCAGAACGGGCAGAAAGTATTTTTCTGCCCGTTCTTGCTTATTAGGATAAACAATTTTCCAAAA
>NZ_JBJEGE010000014.1:0-2700 GCF_051874775.1 Candidatus Avelusimicrobium sp. | reverse complement strand
CCGCTACTCTGTGCCGCGCGCCGCTTTTCTCCGCGCGCTTCGTTTGGCGGGCGGTCGTGCGCGCCCTTCGCTCCCGCTATTTTCTGCTTTCTTCAAATTTCTCATTATCCGCGGGTCCCAGTTCAGGGCGTGCCCGCCCCGCCCTTGACTTCGCGCGACTGCGAACCGCGCCGCGGGTGAGCGCGTGCGGTGAGTATGTCGGCGAGCGCGTAGAGCTGTGTTACAGCTTCGCTCGAATGGTTTAAAAGCTGTTGAACGCGCTTTATATCGCCGCACTTTTTGAACTGCCGAACGGCATAAGCCTTCCGCGCCGAGTGTGGCGAAATATTTAAATCTCGAACTCTAAAGGCGGCGGCGGCTCGCTTAATGTCTTTGAAAACAGCCTGACGAGTCCTCGGTCGCTTTGGATCGAGTCGATTTTCAAAAACATAAAACCGCCCCGCTTGTGCCAGCAGGGCAGATTTTAAATCATTGGTTAAGCGAATTCGCCGCGGTTTCCCCGTTTTCATTTCATGCAGTGTGAAGCGTTCCTTTTGTAGGTCTTTTGTTTTAAGGTGAAGAACATCATCAATCCTTAGACCCGTTTGAAGTGAAACCATGACCGCGAGCCTATTCGGCTCAGTCAGTGCCGCCAGTATATGACCGAATATATCGGCTGACGCGTAATCGCTGCGCAGAGTGTCACCCCCTTTTTACATTCCTTAAATTGTCAACTCAGCTTTTGCGATAGGCGCACAAGCGCGCGCCTATCGCCGCTTTGAGCCGCCGAAAAAATGCCGCCGCCGCGTTCCTTGCTACCGCTTCGAAGGTAATAATGCCAAAGTCCAGATTATTAAATTTTTTTGAAAATGAAAATTGCGGCGGCGAACATTTGTTCGACTACTCTTATTATACACCCCCTTTTTCCTTTTTTCAAATTTCAAAATCACGCGAAAAGCGCGTTTTCAAGCTGTTTTTCTGCCTTTTTCTTGGTTTTTCTTTTATTTTCGCTAATTCAAAATAAATTACGCTTCTATTAAAATTCAAAGAATTTTAATAGACTTCCTAATTGATTTTTGAATTTGTCGGCCGCTGTTCGCCTTTCGGCGATCAACTCAGGAGCGGCTCAGCCGCCGCGGGTCTGAGTTGCTCGCACGGCTCAGCATACAGCCGCCACCGCTCGTTTTTTCTCTTTTTCTTTTGGCTCCCAATCTTGGAGCGGCTCAGCCGCGCCGACTGGCGCAAAGTCCATATTTTGGGACTTTGCTTTCAAAGTTTCAAGCTCCTGTGCGCTGATCCGCGCATACTTAACAGCGCCAATGTATGGCGCGGAATACTCGCGCCCGCATACTTCGTCAAAGTCGAGATTGAGAAGCTCAAACGGAAGCCGCCGCCGAAGTCCTGCGCCGCCTGCGAAGTATGTCTTGCCGAAGATTTTCGAAAAATCTTTTGTAACATACTTGGTGACATATCGCGCCACCGCTTCCGCGTTGCCGTCAAGCGCGATTGCGCTTGAGTAGCCAAAACGGTAGTTTGAAACATTCCAAACTGTGCGCCACTCTTCGGTTGGTATGTGAAGCCGCTTCGCGGTTGAAATCTTAATCGGCTTTTTCTTTCCGGTCACTTTCACTGTTCCGCTATCGACCAGATCCAAGCCGCCAGCAGTCAGGCCATGAAAATGTATGGCGCCATCGGAGTGCCGTTCCGGTATGATTAGATAGCGGAGCCCGCGCCGAGAAGCAGTGTTTTGTATCCATTTCAAAAACGGCTTTGAAATAGCCGAAACATCATAGCGGTCAATCACATTTGAGTCAAGAGTGAAAGTCACCATATATTTCCATTCATTCGCGGCGGCTATCTCAAAAACTGAGTTTTTGGCGCGCCGAATATTGTCGGTGCGCGGGCTATCTGTGCGATATTCACCGTTACTTTGCCGAGCTTTTCCAAAGTCCGAAGCTTCCCAGCCGTCAGGCATAAAAACGGGATATCTAAAGCAAGTCAGATTAACAGAGCCGTTCGGCATATATTGAATTTTTGCATTTTTTTGCAACTCATTTTTTAATTTTAGTTCGACCATTTTTGACTCCGTGTGAGTGTTTTTTGAGGTTATAATCAAGTAGAGTAGCCGCCGCAGGCGGCGACTTCCAAATGTTGACATTTAGAATTATACGCACATTTGAATGTAAAGTCAATACATTTTTTTGAATGTGTGTTATATTAGTCAAAAAGGGGGTATTCAAATGACATGCACATCAAAAAGATTGCGAGATACAAGAGAAGATTTTGACCTGACACAAAGTCAAATAGCCGCAGAGCTGAAAACTACTCAACAGCAATATGCGCTCTACGAAAGCGGAAAAAGAAAGCTACCGATTGATATGTTGATAGAACTTTCGAGCTTCTACGGAGTTTCAACCGATTATCTACTTGGGATCAGCGACAAAAGGACAGCCTAAAGGCTGTCCTTTCTTCAAAGCCGCGGGCGCGGCGGCGAGCTGTTGCGCGTGTACGAAAAGTTTGCGTTGCCAAAACAACACAAAATCCTTTAATATTTTGTGTAGTTCGCGGATACCCTGCCCGCGAACTGCAACAAAATATTCATTTTGTGTTGTTCCGGAGCGAGTACGGCGCAAGCGCCGCCAGCCAGTCCGCCCGCGCGCCACTGCCCGCTACTCTGTGCCGCGCGCCGCTTTTCTCCGCGCGCTTCGTTTGGCGGGCGGT
>NZ_JBJEGE010000013.1:0-2747 GCF_051874775.1 Candidatus Avelusimicrobium sp. | reverse complement strand
CGAAGGCGGTCATACGGTAGGCGCCGGCGTCGTTACCAAAATTATTGAGTAGTAAAATTGTTTAGTTCATACTGTTGCGGGGGCGTGTAAGGCGCCCCCGCAGATATCGTGAACGGACGCAACTTAAGGGATTTTATCCCGTAACCCAAGGATACTTAAGATGGCAAGTGAAAGAATTACGATCGCACTGATTTGCACCGAATGCAAAAATAAGAACTACTACCAAGTGCGCGGCAAAAAGAAAGAATACAAATTGGAGCTCAATAAATTCTGCAAAAAATGCGGGAAGAGCACCACTCATAAAGAAGGCAAAGCCTAAGATTTTTTGTGGGAGCGTCGGTTAACTGGTAAACCACCGGTCTCCAAAACCGGGACTGAAGGTTCGAGTCCTTCCGCTCCTGCCAGGTTTTATACCAAGGAAAACGGATATATTTCTATGAATAAAGCAATCAATTTTCTTAAACAGTCTTATGGCGAATTAAGAAAATCCACCTGGCTTTCCAGACAGGAAGTGGTGCAATCCACTATTCTGGTAGCGATTGTTGTAGCGCTTGTGGCAGTATATGTGGGCGTTATTGATTTCGGCCTGACGGAAGTGTTGGGCGCGGTAATCGGGGGTCGTTAATGGAAGAGAAAGCTTGGTACGTCGTGCATACCCAGACGGGGCACGAGGATAAAGTAAGAGAAAAAATCCTGCTTAACATCGAAATTCAAGGTTTCGGTGATCGCGTTTTTCAAGTCTTGGTTCCCACCGAAGAAGTTGTTGAAGTCAAACAGAACAAGAAAATTTTGCGCAAACGGAAATTTTTCCCGGGTTACGTGCTGGTGGAAATGAATATGACCAGCGAAGCGTATTGGTTTATCAAAAGCATTACGGGTGTAACCGGTTTCTTGGGCGATCCCAATCCGGTTCCTTTACCGGAAGAAGAAATTGCCGGTATTGTGGAACTTACAGATAATACTTCCGGCAAACCCAAACACGTGGTGGAATTCGAACGCGGCGAAAGCGTCCGCATTACGGAAGGACCGTTTAAGCATTTTATCGGAGTGGTAGAAGACGTTAACGAACAGAAGAACAAACTCAAAGTAATGGTTACAGTGTTTGACCGTTCTACCCCCGTAGAAGTAGACTTCCTCCAAGTGGAGAAAAACTAGATTTTACCGCAGTAAGCAGTAAAAAATACGGAGTAACAACAAAATGGCAAAAGAGAAAAAAATTAAAGGTTACATCAAATTGCAGATTCCCGCCGGTGCGGCTAACCCCGCTCCGCCCGTAGGTCCGGCATTGGGCCAGCACGGTGTAAACATTATGGAATTCTGCAAACAGTTCAACGCCAAAACGGCTAAATTGGAAAAAGGTATTAAAATTCCGGTCGTCATTACGGTTTACGAGGACCGCTCTTTCTCCTTCATTACCAAAATGCCGCCTATGGCCGTGCTGATTATTAAGGAGTTGGGCCTTGCAAAAGGTTCCGGCGCTCCGCACAAAGATAAAGTCGGCAAGATCACCCAAGCCCAGTGCGAAAAAATCGCGGCGCAGAAACTGCCCGATTTAAACACGAAAGATATCAAACAGGCCGCCGAGATGGTAAAAGGCACCTGCCGCAGTATGGGTGTGGATGTAGTAAAATAAATTTAAACAAAGGGAGGGCGACAACGCCCGCTAGAACCTAAGGAGTATTTAAGATGGGAAAAAGAATGGAAGCAGCTCAAAAAGCGTACGATAAAGCCAAAGTTTACACGTTGGAAGAAGGCGTTCAAATCGTAAAAGATAATGCCAAAGCCAAATTCAACGAAACGATTGAAATCCACGTCAAACTGGGCATTGATACCAAGAAGTCTGATCAGCTGGTTCACACTACTGTTGTTTTGCCGCACGGTACGGGTAAGACGAAACGTATCGCTGTTATCGCTAAAGGCGAACACGCACAGGAAGCACAACAAGCCGGCGCAGACAGAGTAGGTGTTGAAGATATTGTAGAAGAAGTAGTTAAAGGTAAAATCGACTTTGACGTTTTGGTTGCCACGCCGGACACGATGAAAGATTTGGGCAAAGTTGCCAAGATCTTGGGGCCCCGCGGTTTAATGCCAACCTCAAAAAGCGGTACTGTTACGTTTGACTTAGCTAACACTATTAAGGAACTGAAAGCAGGCCGTATTAAATTTAAAGCCGATGCCTACGGTATCGTACACGCTATTATCGGTCAAGCATCTTTTGATGCCGCTAAATTGGTCGAAAATGCAAAAGCTGTTATGGACACCATTCTGCGCGTAAAACCCAGCACCTCTAAAGGTGTTTACGTCAGAAGCATTTCGCTTAGCTCCACGATGGGACCTGGCGTATTTGTTTCGCACAAATAGTTGTTCTCTTTTGCAAATGAACCCCGCTCAAACGAGCGGGGTTTTTTGTCTGCTGAAAACTACCGGCTAGGCCGGTGCTTCAGTAAAGGTTAACCGGTGAGTCAGCAAGAAAAACTCCTTTTGCTAGAATAGATTGCCTGTAGTAGCAGGCAATCAAGCAAAAGGAGGTCATTGATATGGACAATGACATAAATAAATTATCATATACGAGTTGGAACTGCAACTATCACATTGTGTGTGCGCCGAAATACAGACGGCAGGTATTTTATAAACAAAAGAGGGCGGAGATAGGGAAAATACTGCGTAAATTATGCGAGCGGTATTTATGGGATACTTGAAAGGGAAGAGCAGTCTGTTAATATACGAGCAGTGGAGGAATGTACAGT
>NZ_JBJEGE010000012.1:0-62836 GCF_051874775.1 Candidatus Avelusimicrobium sp. | reverse complement strand
CAATGGAATTGTTCGGATGAAAAGAAACCCCGGGCGTGAGCCCGGGGAGTTTCATATGCTAAAATTCCCAAGCAATATGTGTCGTTCAACATCAATCTATACGAGGGGTTGACCCGTTTTTTTTTTTTGATAAACTGGGGTTATTCCGAGGGTTTTCTGTTTGGCGTTTCTCTGTTGTAGTTTATTCCATCAAAATCGCCAGTTGCTGAACAGAAACTCCTCAGGATGACTTTTTAAAGGAGAAAATGATATGAAAGGTTTTACGCTGATTGAATTATTGGTTGTCGTATTAATTATCGGTATTCTGGCGAGTGTTGCACTCCCTCAATACCAAAAAGCGGTGCTCAAAAGCCGCACGGCGGAAGCGTGGGTAAATTTAAAAAACTTAAATATGGCGGGAAATGCGTATTGTTTGGAAAACCCAAGCGGAACCGCTTATAGGGAAGACTTGGCCGTTGATGTGCAGGATAGCAAAAACTTTATTTATGGCGGTTCGGCAGCGTGCTGGAATAACGATGTATACTTCCACGCTGGCTACCGAAACAGTCCATCTTTTTTGTTGTATCTCCATCCCAAAACGGGCCGTCGTTCTTGCGAGGGTAACGGATGTAAAGATATTGGATTTACCAAATCTACCTCTGATTCCAATATTTGTGTGTGTGCCGTGGGGCCTGCTTCTTGTTACTATGCGGATTAAATACGCGGAAAACTTTGCATAAAAACAGGGGAGCGTTGTGTAGCGCTCCCCTGTTTTTATGAACATTTCCGTTTACTGTTTTTCTGGTAGAAGCATTAAATATTCGGCCATTTGGTTAAACGCTTTTGCGCGGTGGCTGATTTTATTTTTTTCAGCTTCCGTCAACTCCGCCAGCGTTTTTTGGGCGTTGCCCACTAAAAACAGGGGGTCATATCCAAAGCCGTTGGTGCCGCGGTAACCGAAACCGATAAATCCTTCCAGTTTTCCCTCAAAGGTTTGTATGTTTCCCTGCGGAGTAGCCAAACAAGCAACAGTGCGAAAACGGGCCGTGCGTTCGGGCAGCAGTTTGCCGTCCAGCTCGGTAAGCAGTTTGCGGTTGTTGTCGTCCGCGCCGGCGTGTTCGCCCGCATAACGGGCCGTGTAGACCCCGGGGTTGCCGTTTAGAGCGTCCACTTCCAAGCCGGTATCGTCGGACAGGGCAGGCAGGCCCGTCGCACGGGATGCAAATATAGCTTTTTGTTTTGCATTAGCCTCGAGCGTACTTCCCGTCTCGGGAGGCAGCTCGAGGTTATCAAAATCGGCCAAACTCAGATATTCTACTGTTGTACCGTTTTTTAATTTGGCGGGCAGGATGTGTACCAATTCGCTGAACTTGTGTGGATTGCCCGTAGCAATTACAATTTTCATTGTTCTAACGGTTTTGTTTTAGCGCGGCTACTTCATCAATCAAGTTGAGCGATATGAGATAAGATTTATACATATCCTCTTCGCTGAGCCATTCGGTAAATGCGTGCGGGTTGTTTTGTCCGGTAAAGATGGTAAATGCGCCTTTGCCCAATTTAATTAAGAACATAGAAGCCGTGGTTCCGGCGCGTTCTTCTTTAAAATTCGGTGTAACGCCCGCTTTGGCAAACGCGCGGCGGGTAATGTTTTTCGCTTCGGGGTGAATTGCTTCTTCTACATTGCCGTAGCTACGGCTGACATCTACGGAAATTTTTACACCGTAGTTGTGTTCAATTTCCGGAATGGTGGCGTACATTTGGTCTTTCCACGCATCCAAATCGGCCTGAACAAATCCGCGCAAACGGAAGTCCATTTTAGCCACACTGGGTGTGTTGGCGGGGTAATCAATATGGTGAAGTTCCGCGTAACCTTGTTTGCCGGTGCTGTGGTTGGGCAGCGGTAATACGGAGCCTTCTGTTTCCAGCGGGCAGAGGAGGGCGCCCAACACGCAGGCGGGGAACCACGCATTGATATAGCCGTTTTCGGCAGCGTGGGATTGGTGCCCGGGGTGGCCTTGTACCGTAACAATTACCTGTTCGGCGTTAAAGTTGCCGATGACTACTTCTCCGTCTACTCCGCCGTCAAAATCAAAGGCGATGTCGGGATTGTAAGGCGTTTCTTCAATAAATTCGGCAGCGCGGCCTACATCTTCGTTCGGCGCAAAAACAACTTGAATTTTTCCGTGTTTGCGGTTCGGATTTTGGGCCAGCGTCTGCAACATTGTCATCATAATAGATACGCCGGCTTTGTCATCGGCGGACAGAATGGTAGTGCCGTCTGACGTAACGATGGTTTTGCCGATTTGGGTGGAGAGATACGCTCCGTTTTCCTTGGCGGGGTCAATGACTTGCCCGTTTTCCAGTACAATTGGTTTCCCGTCGTAGTTTTCGATTTTGCGCGCTTTAATGCCGGTGGCCGGATTATCTGGCGTAACATCATAGTGGCTGCTAAAACCCAGCGTGGGGACATCTTCCTTTACGTTGGACGGAATTTCCACATAAATATAATGGTGCGGGGTTAAGGTGACGTTCAAACCGAAAGATTGAATTTCATCGAAAAGTTTTTTGGCGGTTTCGATTTGAACGGCCGTGATTTGTTCTTTTTCGCTGCTTTGGCTGTCGTATGTGGTATATTTCAAAAAGCGGTTTAAAAGAATTTGGCGGTAGTCGTTTTGTTTCTTAAGGGTTGTGTGGGCGGTTTGGCGCGTAACCTGATTAAGCAGATTATCAATTGCGGCGTTGGCGTTAAGGTTGCCAAATCCTAAGACCGCAGCAGCCAACAAGGCGATAAAGTAATTTCCTTTCATTTTCCCCTCCAAAAGAGTATATGTTTCTGTTATTCTAGTAATCTCTATGGTATTTGTGCAAGGGTCAAAAGACCTATGTCCATTTTGGGACTGTTTTCTATAGGAATATATTAAAAAACTCGCTCCAAGGAGCGAGTCTGAAATTGGGTTAGTTTTGCGGTTGGTCGGTTTGTGTGTTCCATAGCGAAACAAGCCGCAGAACCGTGCGCAGGGAAGATTCCATTACGTCCGCGTCCGCATATTCCAGCGGGCTGTGAATGTTATACATTCCGGCAAACAAGTCCGGCGTGGGCAGCCCCATAAAAGACAGCTGCGAACCGTCCGTTCCGCCGCGCGCCGCCGTGCGCACCGGAGTGATATCTTCTTGCCGCATGGACACTTCCGCCAGTGTAACCATTTGTTCCGGCAATACGGATTTCATATTCTTATATTGGTCCGTAAACGTAAGGGAAAAATCTTTTCCTTTATTATGAATACCCTTTACGGTATTGAACGCGCGGGTAATTTCGTTGACGAGTTCTTGGATTTCTTCATCTGAAAACGCGCGGATAATGCCTTTTACTTCCGTGCGGTCGCCTTGGGTTTCCACGCTGTCCACCAGAATAAATCCGCGGCGGCCGGAAGTGGTTTCCGGTCTGCGGTGGCGGGGGAGTAACGTGTGGAAGTCCGACGCCATTAGTACGTTATCGGCAAATGGGGAGTTTAACGCGCTGCCCGGGTGAACGGCGCGGTTTCCGTTAAATACGGCGGTAAAGGCTTTGGCGTTGAAGGTTTCGTCCGTCAGCTGGCCCAAGTCGGAGCCGTCTACCGTGTACGCGTAATTCGCGCCAAATGCGGGGACGTTAAATTTTTCCACGCCCATACCGGTTTCTTCGTCCGGCGTGAAGGCAATTTTGACGGTGCCGTGTTCCATTTCCGGATGATCGTAGAGGTATTGCACCAGTGTCATAATAACGGCCACGCCCGTTTTGTCGTCAGCTCCCAAGAGCGTATCTCCGGACGCGGTAATGATATCATGCCCTTTAGCGCGGGCGAGCTGGGGGGAATTGGCGGGACTAATGACCATATTTTTTTCGGCGTTAATGACAATGTCCCCGCCTTGGTAATTCGTGTGCACTTGAGGTTTGACGTTTTTTCCGGAAGCTTCAAGTGCCGTATCCAAATGCGCCAAAAAAGCGATTATAGGTGTTTTTTTTGCCGAATTGGACGGGATTTCCGCTGTCACAATACTGTACTGGTCTGTTTTTACGTTTTTTGCCCCGTATTTTTTCAGTTCTTTGGCGAGTTCTTTGGCAAACTTTTTCTGCCCCGCCGTACTGGGTACGGCGGAGGTTTTGTCGCTTGATTGTGTGTCAAACGTCACGTATTTGACAAAGCGGTCCGTCAGCTGCTTTTTGGCGGCGGCTTTATCGTAACGGGTAACGGATTTCCAATCTGTATCCTGCGCGTAGGCGGCCAGCGGACACAATGCACAGGCGGCCAGTAGGGCGGCTTTGGCGAGTTTATTCATTAGTTTAAATCCTCCAACGAAGCCGTCACCTGCGCGAGCGCCAGTTTGGCGGCGGCCAGTTCGTCTTTCGTTTTTTGAACTTGCTGGGCAGGCGCGTTTTTGATAAAACTCTCCTGTGCCAGACGTGCTTCGCGCGAGGCAATGTTGGCCTTGGCAACAGCCAGATCTTTTTCCAAGCGTTTGCGTTCTTTTTCAAAGTCGATAAGACCCGTCAGCGGTACGTAGACTGTGATATTTTCAAATACGGCGGTGGCCGTTTGTTTGGGCTTGTCGGCATTTGCGGTAATGGTTAAGTTTTCAATCTTGGCCATTAATTTAATGTACCCCGAAAATTCTTTCACGACGGACAGTTCTTCTTCATTTTCAGCAGTCAGCACGGCGGAAATTTTAAGTCCGGGCGGCACATTGAACTGAGAGCGGATGGTGCGGATTTCTTTCGTTACGCCTTGGATAATTTCCATTTTGCGTACGGATTCTTTATCGCACCACGACGGGTTGAACTGCGGATAAGGCTGTTCAAGCAAGAACTCCTCTTTGACTCCTACGTACGGGCGCAGAGAGGCGGCAATTTCTTCTGTTACGAACGGAATCAGCGGGTGCAGGGCCTTGAGCGTGCCGTATAAAATGTTGACGCACAGGGCCATTACTGTTTCTTTTTCGTCCATTTGGAAGCGTTGTTTGGCCAGCTCCACATACCAGTCGCAGAAATCGCCCCACAGAAAGTGGTACAACGCATTAGCGGTTTGGGCAAGGTTGTATTTTTCCACGCCTTCGCGCGCCGTTTTGACGGCGTTCGTGTAGCGGTCCACAATCCATTTGTCGGCAAGTTCGGTTAAGTTTTCCGGCATCGCGAGCGGGCCGTTAATCCCTTCCATATTCATTAAAATAAAGCGCGAAGCGTTGTAAATTTTGTTGCAGAAGTTGCGCGCGCCCGTGATGCTTTCTTCGGCATAGGGAATGTCTTTGCCCGGGACAGCCTGCATCAGCAGCGAGAAACGCACCGCGTCAGTGCCGTATTTGGCAGTCATATCCAAGGGGTCAATGACGTTACCTTTGGATTTGGACATTTTCGCACCTGTTTTGTCGCGCACGATACCGTTTAAAAATACGTCCTTAAACGGCAGTTTACCCGTAAACGCGAGGCCGCTCATTACCATACGCGCGACCCACAGATATAAAATTTCGTATCCGGTAACGAGGGTGGATGTAGGGTAGAAATACTTTAAATCTTCGGTTTGTTCCGGCCAGCCGAAAACGGACAAAGGCCACAGGGAGGACGAAAACCACGTGTCCAGTACGTCGGGGTCCTGTACGAGGTCGTGCCCGCCGCAGACGGGGCATTTTTCGGGTTTGTTGAAAGAAACAATCGGTTTTGCGCCGTCCTCAAACGACACTTTCGTCAGTTGTTTGTTGCCCTGTTTGTCGGTGGCGAAGGTTAAGCCTTTTTCGCTGCAATGGCGGCAGTACCATACGGGAATACGGTGGCCCCACCAAATCTGGCGCGAAATACACCAATCCTGCAAGTTCTTCAGCCAGTTTACAAACGGCGTTTTCCACGATTCGGGGTGAAATTGCAGTTCGCCCGATTCGGCGGCCGCAATAGCCGGCTTGGCCAGTTCGTCCATTTTAACGAACCACTGTTCGCTCATAAACGGCTCAATAACGTTGTGGCAGCGGTAGCAGGTGGAAACGGCGTTGTTATATTTTTCTTCTTTCACAAGCAGTCCCGCCGCGTCCAAATCTTTGACGGTTTCTTTGCGGCACAAATCGCGGTCCATACCCAGATATTTTTCGGGGCAGTTGATCATCTTGCCTTTGTCGTTAATCACGCTGACGGCGGGCAGGTTGTGGCGCTGGCCGACTTCGTAGTCGGTCGCGTCGTGCGCGGGCGTGATTTTTAAGGCGCCGGTACCAAATTCCAGTTCCACCGCTTCGTCGGCAATAATCGGAATTGCGCGGTTCGCCAGCGGGATGATTACCTTTTTGCCCACCATATTTTTATAACGTTCGTCTTTGGGATTGACGGCGATAGCCGCGTCGGCGTAAATGGTTTCGGGGCGCGTGGTGGCGATGACGATTCCGTCGGACCCGTCCTCCCCTTTATAGCGCAGGTGCCACAGTTTTCCGGCGTGTTGTTCGTGTTCCACTTCAATGTCAGACAACGCGGTCGAGCAGCGTACGCACCAGTTGATTAAGCGTTTTCCGCGGTAAATATATTTTTTCTCCCACCATTGGCGGAAACATTCGTAAACGGCTTTGGCGCGTTTGTCGTCCATCGTAAAGCGAATATCGGACAAGTCCAAACTCCAGCCCATTTTGCGAAACTGGTTGAAAATGGCGTTGCCGCATTCGTTGTACCATTCCCAGACGGTTTCCACAAATTTTTCGCGGCCCAGATCGTGGCGGGATTTGTGTTCTTCTTTGGCGAGTTTCTTCTCGATTACGTTCTGCGTGGCGATGCCGCCGTGGTCCGTTCCGGGCACCCAGAAGGCTTCTTCGCCAAACATACGGTGGGAGCGGATGAGAACGTCCTGTAAAGTGTCGTTGAGAGCATGGCCCATGTGTAATGCGCCCGTGATGTTGGGCGGCGGGATAACGATAACAAAAGGTTTTTTGGTTTTATCGGCTTTGGCGGCGAAAAGTTTGGCGTTTTGCCATTTTTCGGCCAGCTTTTTTTCTACTTCTTGCGGTTCATACGCTTTGGGTAACATTTTTTATTCCTCGGTTTTTTAAATTACGTGATGTGACTTCACGCGTAACCTATTTATATTTTATCAATTATGAAGGGCAAAAAAACGCCCCCGCTTTTGGGCGGGGGCTAAAGGTTAGTTTTTGCGCGGTAGCGGATACGTTCGGCATTCTTCAAAGAAATCTAAACTCTTGTCGTATGCCGTGCTGTCTACTTCCATTAATGAAAGAAGCGAATGGGAGATGTTGTCGTGCGAAAATTCTCCTTCTGCCGCTTTTTTCTTTAAACATTCATAATCCAAGTGGTCGGATTTTTTCATTACATCGCTCATCCAGATGACCATTGGAACGGATGTCTGCTCTTTTGGCGCGATGGAGTACGGAAGCCCGTGCAGGTAAACGCCGTTTTTGCCCAAGGATTCCCCGTGGTCGGATACGTACATCATACCGCTTTCGTATGCGGGAAATTTTTTAAGGATTTCAATGACGCGCGCGGCGATATAATCCGCGTACAAAATGGTGTTGTCGTATGTGTTGCGGATTTGTTCCTGCGTACAGGTTTGGATTTCTTCCGTGTCGCAGGTAGGGGTGAATTTCTTAAATTCCGGCGGATAGCGGCGGTAGTACGTTGGGCCGTGGCTGCCGATGGTATGCAGAACAATGAAAGCGTGGTCTTTAATGTTTCTAAGGTATTCTTCCAATCCGTCCAGCAGAATTTCGTCTTTGCAGTAGGTACCGTCGCAGAAGCGTTTGTCTTTCAAGTCCATTTCCACGTTGGGTACGCGCTGGCAGACGCCTTTGCAGCCGTTGTCGTTTTCTTTCCACAAAATTTCATAGCCGGTTTGCTGTAAAAGGTCCAGCAGGTTTTCGGTATATTTTGCGTCGGTGGGGTTGAAATCTTTGCGGGAGGTAAAGGAAAAAATCGCCGGAACGGATACCGCCGTCGCCGTGCCGGCGGATTGGACGTTTCTAAAGTTGACGATATCGTGTTTTTTCAGCTCGGGATTGGTTTCCCGTTCATATCCGTTTAACGAAAAATTCATCGCGCGGGATGTTTCTCCCAGCACTACGATAAATACCGTTTTTTCTTCGTCCGGATAGGGCACGTGTTTGGCTGTTTCGTCCAGTTTCGTAAACGGACGTTTCTTTTGGTGCTCGATTTGAAAATAGCGGACTGTGGCGTACAGATAGTTGTGCGGATTGACGAGTCGGCGGACTTGATTGTTATTGCGTCCGAACGAGGCGTATTCCTTATATACAAACGGTGTAAGGACAAGTAAGCCTGATAAAAGTATGCCGCATCGCGCCAGACGGGCTAAAATTTCTTTCCAAAACGGTTTAAAAACGAGCTTGACGCGCGCCAGCCATACGGCGGGTAAAATGCCGCCTAAAAATAACCACAAAACGGACAGCGGCGTAATTAAATCTTTCACTTCACCCGGGTGCGTTTCAAACGTGTTGCGGATCATATCTGCATCAATAAATGTGCCGAACTGAAACATCAAGTAATTGGTTGCGCCGGAAACAATAAGCAGCAGTATCAGCAGCGGTTTGCCCACATACGGAAGGAGCAGCAGGCTGAACGCCAGATACATCAGCGTAAACACCACAAGCGGTATGGAAAGCATAAACAGTATATCCGTAAAGCCGGAGATTTCAGTACGCGTCCACACAAAGCGCCAGAAACTGCAGTTTAAAAACAGCAGAAACCAAGCACTGAGTAACGCCGCCACGCGGACGGCGGGAATTTCGGGCCTTTTTGCCAAAAGGGAGAATAGTTTTCTCATATATTAATATTGTACTTTTTGTGCTTGAGACTGTATAGTGTGGAGTAAAGTCCAAGCAAAAGGCGCCAAATTATGCGAAAATATACGTATGAAGAAAGTTTTAATCCATTTAATTGCTTACCCCGCTGTAGGCAAGTTTACTGTAGCTAAGGAACTGGTGCCGATAGCGGACGGACTGTTAATTGACAACCACTTAATCAATAACGTGTTTTTCAGCGTGACGGATTTGTCCAAAACGCTTCCGCCCCAGGTGTTTGGGTATTTGAATAAAACATATGATTTATTATTTGATTATTTGGTTTCTATTTCGCCCGACAAACCGCTTATTATGACGAATTGTCTAACGGATGACGAGAACGATTTGTCGTTCGTGGAGCGCGTGCGCTCGTTTTGCCGCGCGGCGGGGTACCGGTACGCGCCCGTAAAACTGCTTTTGGGGGAAGAAGAAATTTTAAAGCGTCTGCCGTCTGCCGACCGCAAAGCCAAAATGAAATTAACCGATGAAAAATTATTTAAATCGTTCTGTGCAAAACACCCGCTCATTACAAAACTGCCGGAAGCCAAAGAGCTGGACGTAACGGGTTTGTCCGCTGCCGAAACGGCGCGCGCGGTGCTTGAACTGGCGGCGGAAAACTAATCCGTTTTTTTTGTGTGCGGACGAAAGAAATTTGGACCAAACTAAGGAAATGAAAAAACACGACATTACCGCTTCGCAGGAAATTGTGGAAGCCGAAGTGCTGGACGAAAACGGCCGGCCGGTATTTGAAAGGCAAACGCCGAAAGATTCCGCCCGCCCCAAAGGGGATACGGGGGGAGTATTGGGCGGAATTTTGGTGCTTTCGTTTGGGTTTATTATGACGCTTTTCGTAGCCGTTTTCAGCATTTGTATTCTCCTGCCGCTGATGCTTATCGGGCGGTTATTGGGAATGGAAATCAAGCGGTTTACGCGTTAAGCTGTATAGGGATTGCGGAAAACGCGCTTCCAACGCCTGCGCTAATTTGCTATAATAAACAAGTAATCAGTATACCGCACACCGATTTTGGAGAGGTGGCCGAGCGGTTTAAGGCACAGTCCTGGAAAGACTGCATACGGGAAACCGTATCGAGAGTTCGAATCTCTCCCTCTCCGTATTTTAGTTTTGCTCTATACGCAATATTCCCCGTCAGGGTTATTCCCCGACGGGGATGTTTTTGTAATACCCGGGGAAACCATAGGCGGGAGCCTATGGAGGAGAGGAAACGCCGCGCTAAAAATCGTAGATTTTTCTTTGTAGTTGGCGCGGCCAAACAGCATAGCTGTTTGAAACGCGCGAAGCGTAAAAGCCACGGGCGGGAGCCCGTGGCAGTTTACACCATAACAGGTACTTAATAATTAAACTTCGCCCGATTGGCGGTACCGGCCGGCCTATTCTTTCAGTCCATTTTAACTCTAATTCCCGCGCGGTTAAATGTGTATAGTTTTGCATATTCTCTCCTATAAACATTCACGCTTCTTCTGGGCCTAGAAGTCAAGTCCCTTAGAAGGAAAGGATTTTTTCTATATTATCTGCATTAAACGTAGATTTCCAACCTTTTTTACTTTTCAGCAAAAAATCATAATCCCTACGCAAAAAAACAAATTCCGCTAAGGCTTTTACAGCATATTCATTGATTACTTCTTTCTTGTCAATATATGCCAATCCATATACTATCCAACGCCCTATAAAATGCAAAAACACGACACTTATACTATACAACTAGCATAAGTATTGAAGGAAACAATATCACTAGGAGAGTTATACCCTTGACAAATATATATATTATCATTATAATATTATTAAGATGATATTATCACAAAAGGAGGGCGCATGAAAATACTGATTGTAGTAGATATGCAAAAAGATTTTATAGATGGTGCATTGGGTACAAAAGAAGCTATAAACATCCTTCCGGCCGTACAAGCTAAAATAAAACAGTATAAAAAAGAAGGAAATCCAATTCTCTTTACGCGTGATACTCATTCTGAGGAGTACCTTCATACGCAAGAGGGAAAACTGCTTCCTGTACCCCATTGTATTAAAAACACGTCCGGTTGGCAAATTGATCCGTCTCTAGATACGGCAAATGCCACCTTACTTGATAAGCCCTCTTTCGGCTCGCTTGCTCTAGCGGAATGGGTAAAGCAACACTATCCGCAAGTACAAGAAATAGAACTTATTGGCTTGTGTACCGATATTTGTGTATTATCAAATGCGATTATTTTGAAAGCAGCTTTTCCGGAAGTAACCATATCGGTTGATTCTTCGGCTTGTGCAGGAGTAACCCCTGCCAGCCACCGCAACGCATTAGAAGCAATGAAAATGTGCCAAATTCAAGTAAAATAGGAGAGAATCATGATTTACATCAATGATCACAAACTTGTCCCCAGTAAATTTCCTGATGGAACATTACGTTTGAATATTATCCCTATTAGTGGTTCAGTTGAACTGCTTTGGCAGTTTGAAGATAACGAAGAATTAGTTGTGCTTTATTTTGCTGTAAAGCATTTACGGGACCATGGAACCACCAAGTTGACGTTACGTATGCCGTATATTCCCAATGCCCGTATGGACAGAGTAAAGAATGATGATGAGGTTTTTACCCTTAAATATTTTGCGGATTTCATTAATTCGTTGCAATTTGATAGTGTAATAGTGCGAGATCCTCACTCTGCGGTATCTCTGCAACTAATTGAGCGAATAACTTGTGAAGATATCCGCCCTTTTATTACCAAATTGTGTGATACCCTTTTAACACAACAGGATGTCGTCTTTTTTCCGGATGCAGGTTCTTGCAAACGTTATCAAGGATATTTGAATCATAATTTTATTTATGGAGTCAAAGAACGGGACTGGAAAAGCGGCAAAATCCTTGGCTTGCATGTAGAAGGTACAATCCCCCCGGCCCCGTTCAATGTGTTAATTATAGATGACATATCTTCGTACGGAGGAACTTTCTATCACTCGGCTAAAAAGCTCAAAGAATTGGGCGCAGATAAAATTTGGCTTTACGTGACCCATTGTGAAAATAGTATTCTGGATGGAGAGCTAATTAAAAGCGGGTTGGTAGAAAAAATATATACTACCCGCAGTGTATTTACAAAGCAACACCCATTAATTGAAATTATATAGGAGAAAATTATGAGAATTCCACCCTTATTATTATGTGACTTTTATAAAACTGTTCATAGCGAACAATATCCGGCCGGTATTACCAAATTAACATCTTATTTCACGCCACGTATGTCCCGGCTGGATGGACAGGATAAACTCGTTATGTTCGGTTTGCAAGCGTTTATTAAAAAATACTTAATTGAATATTTTAATGAAAACTTCTTCAACATTCCCAAAGAAACGGCCCTTACCGAATATAATCGTATCCTATCGCATACTTTAGGCAAGGGAGCTTATCAAGATGATAAAATCGCACAACTTCATGATTTGGGTTACCTGCCTCTTGAAATCAAAGCTATTGCCGAAGGGACACGGGTGCCTGTCAAAGTACCCATGATTGAAATCAGTAATACACATCCTCAATTTGCATGGTTAGTCAATGCAATTGAGACGCTTATGAGTTGTTCGTTGTGGCATCCTATGTTAAGCGCGAATGTGGGTTATAATTACCGGCAGATTGTCAATAAATATTATGCACAAAGCGTGGAGGATAATGTACCGCGAGCAAGGGCTTTGGGGGATTTTAGTATGCGCGGTCAAGAGAGTTTGGAAAGTGCTATTGCCAGCAGTGCAGCGTTCTGTCTATCTTTCTTAAACACGGCTACGGTTCCAGCTATTCCTTGGTTAGAACATTATTATAATTGTGATTGCACGAAAGAACCCGTTGCTTTCGGAGCTATTAGCACAGAACATTCCGTGATGTGCAGTAATTACGCAGTGGACGGTAATGAACGTGAAATGATTAAACGTTTACTTACGAAAATTTACCCACACCATTCCTTTTCTATGGTCAGCGATAGTTATGATTATTGGAATTTGGTAGACAAATTAGTAGTAGAATGTAAAGATGAAATTCTATCCCACGATGGAACTTTATTAATACGCGGAGATAGCGGCGATCCCGCTGAAATTGTTACTCAAACAGTTTTTCACTTATGGAATACATTTGGCGGTACTGTAAACAGCAAGGGTTATAAGGTGCTTAATCCACACATTAAAGCTATTTATGGGGATAGTATTACCCCTCAACGTGCCGAAAAGATATTCCGCACGCTAATTGAACATGGGTTCGCTTGCAATAACGTATCTTTGGGAGTAGGCAGTTTTTCTATGCAATGTTTAGAAGAAAATCAAGAGTTCAAACCTTATACACGAGATACATTTGGAATTGCTGTGAAAGCCACCTATGGAGAAATAGGAAAAAAACCATTACTGATTTTTAAAAATCCCAAAACAGATGATGCTCATTTCAAAAAATCTCAACGTGGTTTATGCCGTGTTTTTTATAACGAACAAGGCGAAATCACCTATCAAGATGGTTTTGATGTTCATAACTTTCCGACACTGGAAGAAAACTTACTGCAAACCGTTTTTAAAGACGGAAAGTTAATCAAGCAATTTACGTTGCATGAAATACGCAACACCTTGCATGGAGGTAATTTCTAATATGGAATTTGATGCGGCTCAAATAAAAGTTGATTTAATTAACTGGTTGCAACATATTTTTGCAACGAATGGCCCCTCTTGTAAAGCTGTAATTGGTATTTCAGGCGGCAAAGATAGCACCATAGCAGCTGCCTTATGCGTAGAAGCCTTGGGCAAAGAGCGGGTATTTGGGGTGCTGATGCCGAATGGTAGTCAGCATGATATTGAATACTCGTATGAGATCGTCAAGCATTTGGATATCGCCCATTATGAAATTAACCTCAAAAATCCTTATAACTATATCATCTCGGAAATAAAGAAAAATATAGAGGTTTCCAACCAAACTCAAATTAATTTGGCTCCCCGCTTGCGTATGGCGGTGTTATACGCTGTTTCTCAATCCGTAAACGGACGGGTAATTAACACATCGAATTTGTCGGAAATTTGGGTGGGATATTCTACCCGCTATGGGGATAGCGCAGGCGATTTTGCTCCGTTAGCGCAACTTACCGTTACGGAATTAAAACAGCTTGGACATATACTGAATTTGCCGATTCATCTGGTAGATAAAACCCCGGAAGACGGACTCAGTGGCAAAAGTGATGAAGAAAAAATGGGGTTTTCCTATGCGCTGTTAGATGCCTATATTCGCACAGGACAATGCGAAGATTTACAGGCCAAGGCCCGCATTGATGCATTGCATACGCAAAATGAATTTAAACGTCTGCCAATGCCAAGTTTTCCGTATAAAGGGACACTATGAACGAACAAGAATTTTTACAACAATACAATCTGCAGCAATATCAACGCCCATCCGTGGCGGTGGATATGGCTGTTTTTTCTGTGGTACGGCATAGCGTTTCAAATTATCGCAAACTGCCAGAGCAAAAATTGTCCATACTGCTGATTGAACGGGCTGAACATCCGTTTCAAAACCAATGGGCTTTGCCGGGCGGATTTGTTCATCCTGGCGAAACAGTAGAAACAGCCGCACAACGTGAACTAGAAGAGGAAACTGGAATTAAAGAGGCCGATCTTAGCCAACTGCATATATTTAGCGAACCCGAACGAGATCCGCGGGGGTGGATTATTTCTTCTTCGTTTATGGCTTTAACGGAAATCACTCAATCCCTTTCGTCTTGCAAAGATGCTAAGCAAGCCAAATGGTTTACGTGCACATACACTACGCTAGAGGAACAAACAACGCAAGAGACAGAAAGCAGTTATCAAATCCTCCAACGCAATAAACTGACGTTACAAAGAAATGATATGGAATTAACAGCAGTTATTGAGGTCAAACAAACATTATCTTTGTATAACCGAAAAACTACTTATACCGTTGTGGAAAATACGGGGCTGGCCTTTGATCATGCCAAAATTATTGCCTGTGCAATTACGGCACTACGCAATGACTTGGAAAGGTCCACAGATGCCTTTCGGTTTTTACCGGAAACCTTTACCCTGACGGATATTCAACAAGTGTATGAAACCATTTTGGGGAAGAAACTACTAACAGCAAACTTCCGCCGAAAGATTGCACCTTATGTGATACAAACCAACCGCCAAACTACCGCCCGTGGACATCGTTCGGCTCAACTATACAAACGCAATAAAGCCGCGTTTTTAGGAAATAAATCCTTCAAATAATTCGGAGAAATTATGCCTGGTATCAATACATTCTCCTTTGACTTACATGCCATGTCAGAGAAATATACCTTTGTTCCTTTCCTCAAGGATAAAGAAATATACACTAATTTTAACTTTTCGGTCTTTTTAGATGACTACTGCAATGCGGATTGTAAATTTTGTGTAGCAAACATTCGGTGTAAAACAGAAAATAGAAAAAACATTTTTGGAAAGAACTATGATAAATATTTAAAATCGTTAGATAAGATATTTGCTTTTTTGCGGCCTTTCAATCCGACGATATCCTTAACAGGCGGAGAACCTACTTTATTCCCATTATTTGACGAGGTGGTTTCGTTGGTAAATCAATATAATTTTCGCATTCGTGCCGTTACCACTAATGCCTCCCAACTACTAAAAAACAATCAGCGTATCTTAAACTGCTTAATCAAAAATAATTGGACGTACTTAAATCTTTCGCTGCCGCACTGGGAACAGAAACGCATTGAAGAAATTATGAGGTACAAAGATACATATCCATCTTCTTTTGCTGATTTACTCAGCCAAGCACATCAAGCAATTAAAGGGACTTGTGTTAAACCGCGCTTGTCCTGTGTACTCTTAAAAGAAGGTGTAAACGATTTGACATCCTGTGAAAGGTACGTTAATTTTTACAACCAACTGGGGTACAATAATTTTATTTTTAGACAACTGACCTATTTTAACGGTCAGGACACAAACCAAGATATTGTCCGCTACAATGAACAAAATGTGGTTACCTGTGAAAAAATATGGCAGGAAAATGATGTGCAAGGTAAATTTACGTTATTTAAGCGGAATATCGGCTACTACTATTACGTGGAATTGTATAAATATGCAAACAGTACCATTGCCTTTGAAGCGGCCGATTTAGCCAAACGTAAACAAGAAATGCAAAAATACAACTACAATAAAGTGTTTGAAGTAGTTTATCATCCAAACGGCAACTTATGTTCGGGTTGGGATGGGACTCAAGAAATATTGCTAAACTATCAGGATTTATAATATGCCCTCTACACGGTTATATATCAATATTACGAACCACTGCAATGTGGCCTGTCCGTTTTGCTGTATGTATTCTTCCCCAGCAAAGCGCACCTTTATGCCCCTGCAAAAATTTACGGAGATACTATCTGCTCATCAAGATTATGAACTGCAATTAGAAGGAGGGGAACCTATGCTGCACCCCCAGATTAAACCTTTTTTGGAACAGGCATGGGCAGATCCGCAATGTAAAAGAATTATCCTCCTTAGCAATGGTCTTAATTTGCGCAATAACTTACAGGATATAGTTAATTGGAGAGGGGTTTCTCAAACACCGACTGTTCTTAAAATCAGCGTTAACTCTTTTTTGATGGAACAACATCCCCGTTTTTTATTTGAAATTGCCCTGGCCATACAAAATATTCAGTTTATTGCCAACTTTTCTATTCAACTAAACGTACGCAAATCCTACGAAGACCCTTTTGATATAGAACAAGAACTAAAAAAGTACAATCTGTTATCCTTTGCCAGTAACATTTTCTACTTCAACAGGTATGGACGGCTCAAAGAAGATAAACGATACGGCAAGATTGTTATTAACCAAAATATTGATATGTGGAAGGTATATGCCTCGGACGGAACCTGTTTTAATACCAATTTAGTTGCAAGGAGTGAGTACGAAAATGAACTCCATTAAAAAACATCCAGCACATTTTTCCTTAAACCTCGGGAAATTACTTCTACATAATAACGGACAAAATCCACGCATTACGTATTACCAATTATCCGAATTATTTTCTATTCCAAAAGAAGATTTAAATTCAGCGCGGTTTCAAGAGTTTGTGATTGATGCCTGCCAAACCACAGATAACACACCGTTAGTTAATTTGTTGACTGATTTACAAAAATACCTGAGTGAGTTTACGGTTCGTACGTTGTTAATCAGTTCTGTACAGCAGGCAGAAATTATTAAGCCGTTCATCTCACATATACGGTTAATTGAAAGCATCAATCCGGAAGTTTTAACCGATTTTCCTATACATAAAACGCGGTTGGCTTGTTCTTCTTGGGAAGAATTGCAAAAAGTGCAACAATACCGCTATTATATTTACCGCAACCCATTACCCCAGCAAATGGATCTACCCTTTGAATTTATTAAATGCACCAAAACCCCGGAATACAACATTTCATATTACCGGGACGGGGATTTTATATACAGTGTTTATAAACAAGGAGAATAATATGCGATGCAAAATGTTAAGTGTAATCGTTGGCAACAGTGCGTGTGTGGCTGCGTGCCCGTACTGCGTGTCCGGAGAAGCTCCAAATGCCAAAAACACCCAAACGCCCATCGTCAATTGGCGCAACTTCCGTATTGCATGCAAGGCTGCAGATCGGTATGGCGTGGATACTGTAATGCTTACAAGCCGCGGCGAACCCACTTTGTTCCCGCAGCAAATTACCGACTATTTAGAACACTTGCATCCATTTCCCTTCCCGTTTATAGAATTGCAAACAAACGGCATCCCTTTGGCACGAAGTCCCGAAAAATACACTCCGTTTTTGAAGAAGTGGTATGAATTGGGGCTGACTGTAATTACGCTATCAGTAGTCAGTCATTTGTCTTCTAAAAATCAGCCGATTTACGCCCCGCATGGCCAGTATATTGATTTACCTTCTCTGATTCGATTCTTGCATTCGTTTGGATTTACCTTGCGTCTAACCTGTGTACTATGCAAAGGTATTACTTACACTCCTGCCCAAGTGTGGGAATTTATCCAGTTTGCCAAACAAAACCAGGTGGAACAAGTAACGCTTCGCCCTGTAAATGATGAGTTTAGAAGGCCGTCTGCTAAACAATGGATTGAAAAACATCGCTTATCCCCTCGCGACAAACAAGCCATTACACGCATGTTGGAAAAAAAAGGACACCGTTTATTAGAACTAGGCCGAATTGGTACCGTGTACGACGTGGAAGAACAAAATGTTTGTTTCAGTGTTCCGCTTAATAAATACACAATAGAAACAGACCCGAACCAAATTCGTCAGTTAATCTTCTTTCAAGATGGACACCTGCGTTATGAATGGGAAATGCCCGGAGGAAACTTGTTATGAAAGTATATAATCCGCCTACAGATTTACATTTATCAACAACCCTTCAGCAATACTTAGCACAAATTCGCAAAGAGCGAGCATTCTGTGCTTGTGATTATCTGCAAGAGAAGGCCATGCTTTTAGCCCGTTACTTAGACAGCTATCGTTTGCAAGCCTGCGTTCTAGGAGTAAGCGGCGGAGTAGATTCTGCGGTGGTGTTGGGCATTTTAAAGTACACGGCCCAACTGCCCGGCTCTCCCCTTAAATACATTTACCCTTTGATGATGCCAGTTTCTGATTCCTCGGGAACGACCCACCAGGCCGAAGCTACCCAACGGGGAAAGGCTCTTTGCCAAAAATGGGGTTTGAAACCGTATGTTATTGACTTGCACGATACCAATCAAGCTATGCGAACATCCGTAGAAACTGCTCTGCAAGTACAAGCGACCGATTGGGCTATTGGGCAGCTGGTTTCTTGCAGTCGGACTCCGATTGTGTATTATGTTGCTAATCTATTAGTTCAAGAAGGTAAGAAAGCCCTTGTTTGCGGAACGACCAATCTAGATGAAGGTGGTTATTTAGGATTTATGGGAAAAGCATCCGATTGTATGGTGGACTTACAACTTATTTCTGATTTGCATAAATCTGAGGTATATGCGTTGGCCCGACACTTAGACGTATTACCCGATATTTTGCAAGCAGTGCCTAGTGGGGATATGTACGATGGCCGAAGTGATGAAACCGTGTTCGGTGCCCCTTATGATTTTGTAGAATTGTATTTGCATTATTTGAATTTGACTGTTTCGGAGCAAAACCAATTATTAGACGGCTGGGACGATACAACTCGCCAACAATTTAACACTTTGGCAGCTAATTTGGAGCGTCTCCACCGCTATAATGCACACAAATACATGGTAAAATCTCCGGCGGTACACTTAGACATATTACCTAGCACCGTCAAAGGCGGTTGGGATAATTCCTATCCGGATTGGAAAGTGGTTTTGTATGAAAAAAACACTATGGGAACAGATCGGTGTTCCTAAAAATGCAACCCGTCAACACATAGACAAGACTTATTTATCGGTACCGCATAATCCGGCCACACGTTTGGCATGGAAAGTGTTGCGCGATGATTTTTACCGGGATATATATGCCAAATATGAGGATCTTGCTATCGTAAAGAAAGCCGGGTTCTTAGAAGATAATTTCGAATTACAAGACATATCTCTGTTACAGGATATGACATTTCGGACAACGCCGTTGCCTTTGATAAAAAACCTTCCCAAAAACGCTCATCCGATTGTATTACTCAGTACCGGAGGATTCTGCCCTCTGCACGAAGGGCATCTTCAAATGATGTACTTAGCCAAAGCCGCATTGGAATCTGCAGGGAAACAAGTGGTTGGCGGCTATTTCTCTATTTCACACCCCAGTTATGTGAACACTAAAACAAATGTACACGGAACACCGGGATCCTGGCTTTATGATTTACAAAAGCATTTGACTTCTCATCCCTGGCTACTTGCTGACCCCTGGGAAAGTTGTTATGTGCCTTCTTTCGTTAATTTTACAGAAGTTATCACTCGTTTGCAGCGGTATCTGCGTGCCTATTTTCACCCTAACACGCAGGTTGCTTATGTGTTTGGTTCTGATAATGCATGGTTTATGTACTGTTTTGAAAAACGAGGGTTAGGAGTATGTGTTGAACGCACGGGAAGCAGGGAATTATTTAAACAATTAAAAGCAAAACTGGGTTCCGAGCGGTGCTTATTTGTTCCGAATAATACTCCTCATGCGGCGGCCAATTCTACTGCACTGCGTACTTCCGTAACAAATATAGAATCGGAGGGGGCCTTGCATTATTATGTGCGCAACGAAGGGACTCCTTCGGTAGAACATTTTCCCTTGTCTTCAAAAGAATTGGTTCAAATTCAACAATATTTCGCTAACGAATTTATACGCATCTTAAAAAGCAGCATAGATGAAAAAGCGACAATATCCACCGTTTTTGCCAAACAGCAAGTTGAACAAGCCAAACAACTGTTAAAGGGCAAAAAAACAATCAGTTTAGATCATTTATTTATAGCTGACTATAATGTATCATTAAGCCGGGTATTCCGCTTGTGTGCCACAAACGGATTTCCCAGCGGTTATTTCGGCGGAAAAAGCCCTCTTACAGAGCAATTAAATGCAATTGTTCCAGGGAAATATATCTTGGTAGATGATGACCGGGCTACTGGCGGTACCTTAAAAATGTTTTATCAAGCGTTACCAACCCATGTGTCAATCAGTAAGGTTCATTTACTTATTAATCCACAAAACACTATTCCCCATGAAATATTAGATTTACGGGATTTCTTGCTAGGGGCGCAGTATGGTGGCCTATGCGTGCAACTGCCTAATGGAAAATACGCACGTACACCGTATTTATTACCCTATGTATCCCCATCCGCACGCAGTACGATTTTGCCCTCACAGGAACTATCTTTTTCAAAACAGGTCTGGCAGTTAAATTATCAAATTTTCAGTCAAACTAGCTGCCCAGTTTGTATGCGCAATCTTCCTTCTGAAACAAACACCTTCCTAAGTTATCTGGGTTTTTCTATGAATGAAACCGTGGCCAAGATATGCCAGTATCACCTAGACCGATTGAGTTGGGCAGGCCATTAACTGCGACTCCGCTAAAATCTTCTGGGTTATATACAAGTGCTTTAGAATTAATGTGACTTTCAATTGGGTATAAACAAATATCCTCCGGAGCAGCCGGGATGGTAACATCGGAGCCCTGAGCATCATTACTGTCTAGAGGTGGCAACCTGTTACTCGCGTATCCCAGGATCAATGGCAAAACCTTACAGAAACACCGGCTTAGCCGGTAATCTTCTTTAGATAAAAACCCGCCGTCGGCGCGTTCCGGCAGGCCGCTTTTTCCGCGTCCGCCAAGAAAGAACGAACCCATCGCTCTGTTAGCCAATTAAATAGAGCGACAGACATTTGTCGGCCATTATATGTAAAATAAGCATATAAGGAGGGGAAAATGAATGGCAAATCTCACATTGAAAGCCTGTTAAAACAGGTTACCGAAATCAGACTCCGGCACGAAGAAGAAGCGCGGCGTACGGGTGAAAACTGGAATGTGTTTTACGCGATAGGCAAAACCTCGTATGAAAGAGAACTGCTGCATTCTTATTTTATTTCCGTCTTGTTGAATCCGAAATATCCCGCCGGAAAGGGCAGTATATTTTTGAAATTTTTTTTAGAAACCTTGGCGGAAGCGTGCGAAGAACAGTTGGATATTTCCGTGTTTTGTACGGGGAATGTTAAAATTATCACGGAAAAAAATATCGGCCCGATCACAAAAGACTACGAAAGCGGCGGCCGTATAGACATCTTTATAGAAAACGGCCGACAACAAATCGTTATAGAAAACAAAATATACGCTGAGGAACAGCAAAACCAGTTATATCGGTATCATAAAAAATATCCGAACGCCATACTGTTTTATCTAACCTTAAATGGCAAAGAAGCCACCAAAACGGGGCTGAAAGATTTACAGCCAGGCCAATATATCTGCATCTCTTACAGATACCATATTTTAAAGTGGTTGGAGAAATGCCAACAAGTAACCGCCGGACGGTCGGAATTTCAACTGCTTGATGCGGCAATCCGGCAGTATATGGGATTAATCAGCGATTTAACGGGACAAGGGAGAATACCGAAAATGACAAAAGAAATAGTGGACGTGTTAAGCCAAAACAAAGAAAGCATAGAAAGTGCATACAATATACATAGCAGTTATGTGCAGGCGCAAAATAAAATCGTTGCAGATAGGTTTCTCCGTCCGATTGAAACTTTTGTAAAGAATAAGTATGGGCAGAATATTGAGTTAAAAACAAGGCGTAAGGACAGCGGCGTTATTGTTGAATTTTATTTACTTGTGCCGGATTGGAAAAATATAATAATACGGTTTGACAACGAAGACATTAAAATTGACAACGAAACGGTTCTGGGCATTTACGGTTTCGGGTTTAAGCAGGAAAAAATGGGCGATTTGGAAGCAAATAAAAAAATATCCATTGCTGCCGCCCATCTGGAACCGGAAACGCAAACCCGTTGGTGGCCGTTTATAAACCGCATAGACGACTATCCTTTTTGGGAAAGGGATACGATAAACTCTTTGTTTGATAATGCGGACACCGTCATACAGTATTATCAAGCAAAAATTATTCAACTGTTTGCGCTTGCGGAAAAGCTGAAATCAAACGGAGTAGAATTGTAAAGCTGTAACGAGCCGACTTTTTTAGCTGCGTTTGGGTGTGGTACAAATTGTCCGACATTCTGTTGTCGCTTCTTGGTTTTATAATTTAAGATAAGCAAACAAATTTATCAATAAAAGGGTAATGAGATGACAAAGAACGAAATGACAAGGGAACAAGTGGCTGGTGCCGCGGGCCTGATTCATAAAGAATTGGCGGCGCTGGCACTCTCCGCAGGTAACAGTACTCAAGAAATGCTTTACCGGTATTTACAGGATCGGTTTTTGTACTTGCTGTCGCACTCCGCGTATAAAGATAAATTTACGTTAAAAGACTATTCGCGGCCTGAACCGGAGGCAAACCTCCGTACTC
Organism: Candidatus Avelusimicrobium sp.; assembly: GCF_051874775.1. Taxonomy (GTDB): domain Bacteria; phylum Elusimicrobiota; class Elusimicrobia; order Elusimicrobiales; family Elusimicrobiaceae; genus Avelusimicrobium. The sequence goes on along the minus strand of NZ_JBJEGE010000012.1, from coordinate 40,078 downwards.
GTGCGGCAGAACTTCATTTTCAAAAGGCAAAGCTGCAAATCACGCCGGATACACGCTTGGAAGAAATCCGGCGGGCGATGCCGGATTTACGGCTGAAGGAGCTGACGCGTTTGCATTTGCCCGAGATAAACCAAGAAATGGATATCGGTTGGATAAAATACGCATTTACGGAAATTTGTGACGGGATTATTTTCGATAAGACTTCTGTAACGGTCTCCTATGCGGACGGAGGGGAAAATCAAGACCGCGTGCAAATTTTTCTGACAGCGGCTTTAGGGGCGTCTGCGGTCAAAATGCGTTTTTTTGTAGATTTTGAAAATTTTACTTTGCCGAAAGAAAAACGCCGGTTCTTGCCCGTATTGAAGTTTTTTTCTCTTGTACATACGCCCTCCGCTTTGACAGCTCCCGCCCGTTTGCAAACTTACAGTGCGGAAAAGGTGGCTGCCGAAAAAATTTGTGCAATCAAAGCGGCTCCTGCGTCGGCGGTAAATATGTGGGATTGTTACGAGCTTTATTTAGCGGCGACAAAACGCCCATTGGATAGGGATACCCTTAAAGACGGCCTGCGGGAATTGTTTGAAGGGAGAGAAGGCGTTTATTTGGCGGATTGGTTTTTGTTTAATAAAGAAAATCTTCCACATCAACAACTGCGGTGGGAAGTGTTTTTAAACGCTAACGGGCTGACGGACACTGGAATAAAAGATTTTGAAATGGTGTGGGCGCGTATTGCGTCCGCTCTGTGTATGTGTTGATAGCCCTTTTGCCCGGTTATGGACGGCGGAAAAGTAGAAGAGCGTTGGAAGCTCGTTGCCTCGTAAACTATTTATGTAAACGTTTAACAAAGAAAACGTGTATGAGGAGCGTAAAAAAACCGGCGGAAGCAATATGCAGTAAAATCCCCGCGTCGGCGGACGGAGCGGGAGAGGAAAAAGTTTCCAAGAAGAATAATTTTTTCCACAAGCTAAGCGCAAAGCAAGCATACAGTCCGCCCGCAAACCAGACGGCGCTGCACGCGCGGCGCAGAAAAACGCGCTTTGCCGGCCGGACGGGGGGAAGGTGGAGCCCGACGTGCGCTCCCGTTAACACAAGGCCCCAGTAGGCAGCGCAAAGGTGTATTTTTCGCCACAGAAGCGAACCGTTTAAATCCAAAAATCCGAATACGTGCTGGGAAATCATTGCGCCGGAAACGGCCGTCAGCACGAAGGCCGACAGGAGCAGCAAATTTACGGTTGCCCATATCAAACGGCGCGCGTTATACGGCCCGCGGAAGAGGGAAACATACCAACGGAAATTCAGCGTGTTGTGCAAGAGGAGAAGAATAAACAAAGCAATGCCCATCCGCTCGTGGCACAGGACGCCCGTCCACGGTACGGCAAACATCAATAAAAGGAGGACGCTCATCAGCGCATCCGCGAAAATCCGGCCCGTTCGTTTCCAGCGCATATCCGTCCTCCTTAAACCAAGTTTTCTTTACTATACTATTTGGCGGCGCCCAGTTGGGCCAGCCACGCGGCGAGCGTCTTTTCGTTTGCGCCGGAAGAGCGGCCGGGGAACGTCATCGCGGTGCCGAAAGTTACGCCAGCAAGTTGTTTCTTCATATCGCGTTCGCAGTTTTGCATACCGCCGCCCCCGTGCGTGAAGAACGGCACAACGGTTTTACCCTTGAAATCGTATGCGGCCAAAAAGGCGGCAACCGCCGGAGCATAGGTGCCCCACCAGTTAGGTGAGCCGACAAAAACCATATCGTAATCTTCCCAGTTTTCCGGTTTGGACGTGAGTTCCGGTTTGAAGCCGGCCTGAATTTCTTTTTTCGCTTGCGAGGTCATCGCGTTATACGCTTCGGGATATTGGTGTGAAGTGGTAATTTCAAACAGCGTTCCTCCCGCGGCTTGGGCGATTTGCTTGGCGACGGCCTCGGTGTTGCCGGAATACGAATAATACACCACCAGCACTTTTTTGGGCTTTTGCGCTGTGGGCGTTTGTCCGGTTGCGGCGCCCGGGGCCGCGGCGTTGGTGCAAGCGGCCATAGAGCACGTCATCAAAGTTGTAAACAGCAGATTTGTGGTTGTTTTCATAATTTCTCCTTTCAGCGAAAACGGATTTAACCCTCTTTTAACAGTTTTTTCTCGCACGATACGATTTTTTCTTCGTACACTTCAATTTTATAGTTAAGGCGTTTAAGCACTTCCTGCATTTCGGCAATGCGCGCAGCCAGTGCGTCGCGTTCCTGTATTAACAGGTTTTTGCGTTTTTGCAGGGTGCGGTTGCCGCGGCGGAACAGCGCCACATATTCAATCAGCGTTTCGATAGACAGCCCCGCCCCGCGCATACATTTGATAAATTCCACCCAGCCGCAGTCTTGCGGGGTATAATCCCGTATGCCGCTTTCTTTTCGGTGTACGGGGGGAATTAAACCCACTTTTTCATAATAGCGAAGGGTGTCGGCGGGCAGGCCGTACTTTTCGCTTACTTCGGAAATGGTCATAGAAACCTCCTGAAAATATTATAAAGTCTGGAGTTGGCTCCAAGTCAAGCGAATTTAAAAAAATCCCTTCTCCTGCATATCGGGAGAAGGGTAAGAGCAAGTTGCGGATAGGTTATTTTTTTAGAGCAATCAGCCCGCACGTAAGGGAAAGTGTGGCACAGGCGGTAAATGTAATACCCGTGGGCAGTAAAATATTGCCAAGGCCCACTAACGGGGAGACTAATCCTCCAAACAAAAAACACACCGCTCCGAACAGGGCCGACGCCGTTCCTGCGCGTGAGCGTTCGGCGTTCATCGCAAGAGTGGTGGCGGCGGTAAACGTAAGGCCCATCGCAAGCAGCATAATAAAGAGTAAACTTTCAAATAATACGATGGACGCCCCGCTTTGCAACGCGCACAAAACCGCCACACTGCATACCAACATTCCGATACAGCTGGTTAAAATACACGTTTCCAAGTGTTTAAATTTAACGGAGAGCGCCGCTCCCATCCCGATAGCTACCGCGTTGGCGGCAAAAAACAGGCTAAACGCAAACGGACTGAACCCGTAATACTGTTGGATGATAAACGGCGACGCAGCGATATACGCAAACAAAAGCGCTTGTGCAAAGCCCATTTGGAGCGTGTAAAAAAGGTAGTGGCGGTTGGAAAACAACGGTTTAAATAGGGCAAGGGCTTTTATTAATTTTTGTTTTGTCCGCCGTTTGGTGGAAAGCGATTCTTTAAAGTGAAGGCACGCCGCCCATACCACTACACCCAACGCAAATAAAACGCCGAATACACCCCGCCACGAGGTTACTTTCAGCACGCTTCCGCCAATAACGGGCGCGGCTACCGGAGCAATTCCGTTGATGGCGCCCACCACGGCAAGTGCGGTAGCCAAGTTGCGGCCTTTAAATTTATCCGTGGCGATGGAGCGGGAAATAACGATTCCGCCCGCCGCCGCCATCCCCTGCACGAGGCGCATCAGGATAAACAGCCGGATATTCGGCGCAAAAATACATCCCGCCGTGGCCAACAGGTATAACACCATAGAAATCAAAAGCGGTGTGCGGCGGCCGTATTTATCACTTAACGGGCCGAAAACGATTTGGCCCACTGCCAACCCCAACATCGAAAACGTCAGTCCCAGCTGTACCATAGATACGCTGACGCCGAAGTACTGCGTCATAGCGGGGAGGCTGGGCAGGTACATATCCGTTACAAACGGCGCAAACGCCGTCAGCATACCCAGAAAGACAAATAAAAAAAAGGCCGAATTGCGCCTTTTAGTGGAGGATCCCTGCCAGGTTTTTTGTTGTTGTTTCATATAAAAATTATATCTTTTTTGTGGGAATTTTAGAAAAAGATCAAAAGTCCCGCTCGGCGGATAGGCCCAACTTTTTTGCGGATAATTTTGGTAAAAAAGTAAAATATATATAATGAGAAAGACTCCTATTTTTATATTTTCGTTGGTTTTGAGTATTTTGTTGGGTATTCCTGTAGGCGTTTGGGCACAGAAGAATCCGATTGCCCTTGTCCGTCAGGGAATGAAAAAATTTCCTGCTTCTGCTGTAGAACGCAAAGTCGTGCGGGCAGTGATTCATTCTTCTCCGGTTATTCTTTCCGGCGGGCTGAAGGGAGGGCCCTCTGTCAAGGAATCAGTAAAAGTCAAAACAGAAATTTCTGCCCGCAAGATTACAGCTTCTCCGGTTAAAGTTTCTTTATCTTCTTCTTTCTCGATTGGGCGGGGGACGGAACGGATATTTCCCGGTAAATCCGTGGTTGATGCTGTAATTTTTGATTTGGACGGAACACTTTTAGATTCTCTTTCAGCGTGGGAACATTCCGGCTCGAATTTTTTACGTACGCAAGGTATTACGCCGCCGGAGGGATTGGATGAACAGTTATCCACGATATCGCTGATGGCCGGGGCGCGTCTGCTTAAAGAACAGTTTGCCCTGCCGCAGGAGCCGGAAGAAATTTTGCGTCTTACGCTGGAACCCGTCCGTCGCCATTATTTCGAGGATATTCCCGCCAAGAACGGCGTGCCCGAACTGCTTCATATGTTAAAAGCACAAGGGATTAAGCTGTGTGTGGCTACAGCGTCGGACCGCGAACTGACTGAAGCGGCTCTGTCGCGTTTGGGGTTATTGGATTTGTTTGATTTTGTGCTTACTTGCGACGAGGTGGGTTTGGGAAAACGAAGCTCGCTGATCTATGAGGACGCTCTTTACCAACTGGGGACAGTTAAATCCCGTACTTTGGTAGTGGAGGACGCCCGTTACGCGTTGGAAACCGCCAAGAGAGCCGGTTTTTTAACGGCGGGCGTAGCTGATCCGCACACGCCGGCAGAGGACGCACAAAAAATCCGCGAGCAGGCGGACTATTACATCGAGTATTTTTTAGGCGGTGTATTTAAAAAATAAGATTTTCAGGTTGTTTTCAGCCCCCCGTTTCTTAGGAAGCGGGGGGTTTTGCCAACTAACCTTTTTTTATCTTTGCGGAAAAAATATAAAATGGGTATAGTAAAGAAGTAGGCCTACTAAAATCAGGAGGGTAACAAGTTATGTGGGAAAAAGACATTAACATTAACGAAGTACGCGAAATCCGCAGCCGCACGACCGTTTATTTCGGCGTGGGGGCAATTGCCAAAATCGCGGATATTTGCCAAGATTTAAAAGCTAAAGGGTTAGATAAAATTATCGTGATGACGGGCCGCGGCGCATACAAAAAAACAGGTGCGTGGGATTACGTTACCAAAGCGTTTGCCGAAAACGGCATTTCGTATGTTCATTACGATAAAGTAACCCCGAACCCGAACACTCACCACGTTAACGAAGCCGCTAAAATGGCCGCCGAGTTCGGCGCCAAAGCGATGCTTGCCATCGGCGGCGGTTCCGCCATTGACGCGGGCAAAAGTGTGGCGATTTTGATGAAAAACCCCGGTAAAACCGCCGAAGATTTGTACGAGTTTAAATTTACGCCCACCGAAGCCGCGCCGATTATCGCCATTAACTTGACGCACGGCACCGGTTCCGAAGCCAACCGCTTTGCGGTGGTAACGATTGAAGAAAAAGATTTCAAACCCGCCATCGCGTACGACTGCATTTACCCGATGTATTCTATTGACGACCCTGCTTTGATGACGGGCCTGTCCGAAAATCAGACGCGCTACGTGTCTATTGATGCGGTCAACCACGTGGTGGAAGCCTCCACTACCAAGGTCGCTTCGCCGTATGCGATTGATTTGGGGATTTCCGTCGTCAAACTGGTGGCCGAATACCTGCCTGTTGCGCTGAAAGACCCGAAAAATTTGGAAGCGCGTTACTTCCTTGCGTATGCGGCCTTGATTGCCGGTATTAGCTTTGACAACGGCCTGCTGCACTACACGCACGCGCTTGAACACCCGCTTTCCGGCGTGAACCCGAATTTGACGCACGGTTTGGGTTTGGCGATGCTGCTGCCCGCCGTCATCAAAAACATTTATAAAGCCAAACCCGCCACACTGGCCGACGTGCTTGCGCCGATTGTGCCCGGGCTGAAAGGCTGCGCCTGTGAGGCCGATAAAGTGGCCGAAGGGGTAGAAAAATGGCTGTTCTCCGTGGGCTCTACGCATAAGCTGGAAGACGAAGGCTTTAAAGCGGCCGACGTGGATAAGCTGGTGGAACTGGCGTTTAATACGCCGTCTTTGGGCGGGCTGTTGTCCATTGCGCCGACCGAAGCCACCAAGGATGCCGTCCGCGCGATTTACACCGAATCGCTCAAACCGTATACCAAATAAGCTGTTTTGACGTAGAAAAAGCCCCGCCGAAAAGCGGGGCTTTTTGCGTGCATAACTGGCACTTGTATATTTTCCAATTTGCCAACACAGTTTGACAAAACAATTATTATAATTCTATAATTCCAGTATAATGGAATTATAAATGGGGATAAATATGAAAATAGAAAAGTATGTAACGGTTTTTGAAGCGTTGGCACAGGCCTCCCGTTTAAAAATTTTTCGTTTGTTGGTTAAGGCAGGAGGAAACGGTATTTGTCCGTGCGCGCTGGCCGAACGGTTAAAAATGCCGCGCAACACACTTTCTTTTCATTTGGCGTTGCTGACGCAGGCGGGGTTGTGCTGTTCGGAACGGAAAGGAAAAAATTTATTCTATCGGGCACAGTGCGGCGCAGTGTCGGCCGCGGCGGAATTTTTGTTAAAAGACTGCTGCGGGTGCAATAGACCGAAGGAGAAACAAAATGTTTGATATGTTTACCCGCTTTGCCGATTGGGGCGTTACTCTTTTGGGCGTTTCAAAAACAACTGCTTTCGGCGCGTCCGTGCATTTCTTTTTGGAAGATTTTACAAAAATCATTGTTTTAATTTACGTATTGATTTTTACGGTTTCGTTATTCCGCTCTCAGTTGTCGGCGGAGAAGGTGAAAGCGTATTTAAGCGGAAAAAGCCGTTGGTACGGATATGTACTGGCTGTTATACTGGGGATTGTAACTCCTTTTTGTTCTTGTTCGTCTATTCCTCTGTTTATCGGGTTTATGGCGGCGGGTATTCCCTTTGGCGTGACGATGGCTTTTTTGATTTCTTCGCCGCTGGTGAGTGAAATTGCCGCCGTATTATTAGTCGGCACGCCGGAGGCGGGGTGGTTGGCTGCGGGGATATATGTGCTGTCCGGGTGTTTAATTTCCGTACTGGGCGGTTATTTGTGTGACCGGTTTCGGTTGGTCCGGTGGATTCAGCCGGACGCTTTTGTACCGGAGAAAAAATCCTCGCCCTGTTGCTGTTGTTGCGGAAAAGGGCGTAAAAGCCGGATATTTCGGATAAAAGAGTTATTAAAATATGCGCACTCCTACGCTTGGAATACGCTTTGTGAACTGTTTTGGTATATTTTAGCGGGGTTGTTGGTGGGGGCTTTTATTCACGGTTATGTTCCGCAGACGTTTTTTGCCGACTGGTTGGGCCGCAGAAACTGGTATGCGGTGCCTTTGGCTTCTGTGGCGGGAGCGCCTTTGTATGCCAGCCACGCAGGAGTAATTCCGGTCATCCAATCGTTAATGGGCAAAGGGGTGCCGTTGGGGACGGCGCTCGTCTTATTGATGAGCATAACGGCCCTTTCATTGCCGGAAATGATTATGCTCAACCGTGTATTAAAATGGAAACTAATCGGTTGCTTCTGCGCGTTTTTAATTATTTCTTTTATCATAACAGGTTATTTGCTAAATATGTTCATTTAAATTAAGCCCCGCCGAAAAGCGGGGCTTTTTGTTATACTGTAACTATGGAAAAAATAATTTTAACGGGGATTTTTGTTCTGCTTGCCGTATCGTTTGCGTGGGGCGGCGTGTCGTTGTACCGTCAGGCAAAACTGCGCGGGGAAAGAGCGGGCTGCGTGTGTTTATTGTGTTTTTTATCATCGTTTGTCTGCGGCGTTTTTGTGGCTAGACAATTTCCGATGGAAACCATAGGAGCCCTTTTTGCCGCAGTGGGCGGAGTTTCTTTTTGGAAGGAATATCGCTTTTTTAAACGCGCGATTATTGTGCACGGCGTGGTAACGGGGGTTAGCGGGCGGATCCCCGGCAGTCGAGAGGCCGTGTATGCGCCTGTCGTACAGTTTGAATTTGACGGACAAGTCCGTCAGGTAACGGGAACAACTTATTCTTCTTTCAAACCCAAAACAGGAACGCCGATGAAGGTGGGCGTGAATCCGCAAAATATAGAGGATGCGCGGGTATACCAAAAATCCGGCCTAATCCTTACTGCTGTAACGGCTGTTTTAGGGATAGTTTTGCTTATTATTGCGGTACATTCACACATAGCCGGAATATAAAAATAATGCGGGGGTAAAACGGTACTATGGATACATTTACAATTTTATTTGCAACGGTTGTTATTATTTTTGTGGCTGCACCATTGGTGGTGTGCGGTGTGTTTCTGCCTCGTTATATGAGGAAGATGCGTGAAGGAAGGATGGATACCTTGTATACGAGTGGTGACAAAGTGTTTATCTTGGCGCTTGCTGTTGCAGTTTGCTGGCTGTATAATCATTTTCCCCAGGAGACGATCGGCCTTTGTTGTGCTGTTTTGGGTGGTTATTACTTGTGGGAGGGGTACCGGTTTTTTACCCGCTCGGTTATGGCGGACGGCGTGATAACAGATTATAGGATCAGCTCGTCCTTGTTTAACTTTAGAAAAATGTATATACCCATTGTACAAGTTGTATTTAAGGGGCAAGTTCTTAAAACAGAGGTATGGAGAGGAATGCACTACTACACAAAGCCTAAAATAGGAAAAACGGTAAAGGTGGGTATAGACCCCGATTTTTGCCCAATACCCCGGGAAAATATAGGACCGTTGGAAAAAGTAAAAAATATGAGATCTGTACGGATATACGACATATCCCAAAGGATAATCTTTTTGTTCTTCTATGTAGCGGGAATGGCTGTATTGTTAAGCGCTATTTAGCGGCCCTTGGCTGCATCTCCCGCATTTTCATTGGAACATTTTATGCCGGAACGCGGTTGCCGCGGACGTATTCAAAGAATTGTTTTACGCGCGCATCGCACAATACGTCGCGTACCATAATATCTTTTTTGAGGTGTACGCCGGAGAGCGTGCGGCAGCGGCTCAGCGCCACATACGTCTGCCCCGTAGCGAACGCGCCGCGGCCGATATCCAAATAAATGTTGTCAAACGTCAGCCCCTGCGATTTGTGAATTGTAATCGCCCACGCCAGTTTCAGCGGATATTGTTTAAAAAATCCTTTTACGTTCGGTTCCAGTTTTTGCGTCAGCGGATTAAATTCGTATTTGACGTCCTCCCACACGTGCGGTTCCACTTTATACACACAGCCTTTTAATTCCACTTTAATAAAATCCGGCCCCAAGTCGTACACGGTGCCGATGTCCCCGTTTACCCAGTCGTCGTCGTTGACAAGCATCATAATCTTTGCGCCTTTTTTGAGTTTTAATACCTGTTCGGCGGGGGGCGTTTTCTTTTGAAAAGACTCGTCCGCCGCGGCGTTATATGTAAATTCTTCGCCGGAGAGCATAGACAAATAATGCAGATTCCGCCAAGAGGCTTCGCGGTTGGTGGGGGATAAAATAATGCAGTTTTCAAAATTTTCGGGCAACTCAAACGTTTTGTGCGTGTTGAGCAGCGCGTCCAGTTCCGGCTGGGTCACGCGGCCTTCGCGGATGAGGTTGAGCAGCCGCGCAAACTCCGGATCCGCTTTTTGGCGGAAGATACGTTTAAGTTCAAATACTTCCGTCGGCAGGCGGCGCAGGACGTGCGCTTCAAAAAAGTACGGGCTGGGATAAACCTGCCGGAAATAATCAAACAGTCCGCCGGAAGCCTGTTCTTCTACGGGCGGAAGTTGAAATAAATCGCCGAATAATACGATTTTTTTGCCGCCGAACGGTTCGTCCGAATGGGTGGAGATTTGGAGGATATGGTCAATCGCGTCCAAGAGGTCGGCGCGGAGCATAGATGCTTCGTCGATAATAATGGTGTCCACCGCGTCCACCGTTTTGCGCGGGAGACGTTTTAGGTTTTCTTTGTCAAGCAAGTTGCCCGGTTTTAAATGGAAAAATGAGTGGACGGTCTGGCCGCGCACATTGATGGCCGCCAGCCCCGTGGTAGCCAATACGACGGTATTTTGCGCCGAATGTTCGGCAAAATACCTAAGGAGCGTGGTTTTCCCCGTGCCCGCGCGGCCCGTGATAAAAATGAGCGGTTTAACCGGCGGCTGCGCCTCCAGTAAGGCTAGCGCGTCTTTAAATTCATCCGTTAAAATAATGGGGGATTCGTTAGCGGACATACTTTATTATAGCAATTCGGGAATAATCTTTTTAGTTGAGCGGTGCGTTTAATTTTCTCTATAATATACCTATGGAACATTCGGTACTTGTTGCGTTGTTTTTAAGTTTTTTGGCCGGAGCCGCCACTTCCGTGGGCGGACTCCTTGCGTTTGTCATCAAAAAGGAAAATCTGTCCGCGCTTTCGCTGGGGCTTGGGTTTTCAGCAGGCGTGATGATTTACGTATCGTTTATGGAAATTCTGCCGCAGGCCTCGGAGTCGTTATCGGCTGTGTACGGCGGAAAGACGGGCGAGTGGCTTAGTACGGGGATTTTTTTCGGCGGGATTGTGCTGGCGTGGCTGATTGATACGCTGCTGCCGTCACATCACGTGGAAGAACATACCCTGGATCAGTCTGCCAAGTTAAAACATTTGGGTTTGTTTACCGCGCTGGCGCTGGCCGTTCACAATTTTCCCGAAGGGCTTGCCACATTTATGGCGTCTATGAAAGACGCCACCCTCGGCGTATCTATCGCCGCGGCGGTGGCGATTCACAACATTCCGGAAGGGGTGGCCGTCGCGCTGCCCGTTTATCACTCTACAGGCTCGCGTTCCAAGGCGTTTTGGTACAGCGCGCTTTCCGGTATGGCTGAGCCCGTAGGTGCGCTGCTGGGGTTTTTACTGCTGCGGTCGCTCCTTGGAGAGCGGGCGTTTGGCGTGATGTTTGCCCTCATTGCGGGAATTATGATTTATATTTCTTTAGACGAACTACTTCCCACCGCGCACGAGTATGGCGAAGGACATAAAGTCATTTGGGGCGTTTTGGGCGGAATGATGATTATGGCACTTTCGTTGCTTCTTTTTTAATAAAAAAAGCTCCCGTTTTTGGCGGGAGCTTTTTCATTTTAGATCAACTTAAAAAATCAGCGGCGCAAACCAAAACGAAATAATCATACCCAGCGAATAACTGGTAACATTCATTACTGTGCTGAGTATCAGTGCGTCTTTTATGGGCATTTTGTGCGGATTCATTAAGCGTATAATTACCGCTTCCGCAAGCAGGCAGAACAGCCACAGTAACGCCGTTTCTTTTACAAATTGTACAAAAAGCAGCCACGCTGCCGCGGTGGACAATACATTGCTAATCGCTACGCTGTACAAGATAGTAAACGGTTTTTGCGTGTACATCAAATAAGCCAGTGCGGCCAGTATTTCAAGCAGTAAAATAATAACGAGCGATACCCAAGCGTCTGTGCGTGCCCAGGCAGGTGTTTCGGACAGGACTTCCGCCGGTTCCACTGTTAACGAATCGTTCCCTACATATACGTTGAAGCGGGAACGCAACGAATCGGGCGCGGGGAAAATGTTACTTTCACGTTTCGTGCCGTCCGCAAATGCGATAATCAATTTCTGAAAATTATCGTATTCATACGCCACGGAAGTGCACGCTCCCGCCCCGCAGTACAGTTTTTGAATCCCGTAATGCCCCAGCGGCGCGCTTTGGATGCATTGGTTGTCGGCACATTGGATTTGCTCGCTGTGCAGCGGGTCAATCAGCGGTTTTGCTTGCGTATTATAAATAAAGGAAAATTCCATTTCCGGTTTAGGCGATACATTGGCCCACAGCGGGGAACAGGCGCAGAAAAGTAATATAAAAGCCAATAATTTTTTCATTTTTTTACCCGATAGTCTTTATTTTGTATTATAACATTAATACCAGTAGAGGGGGAACGGAAATGTTTTTGACCAAAACGCAAAATGAAAAATATGCCGATGTAATGATTTGGGCCCTGCAAACGGCCCGCCGCAACGGAAAATTTAAAAAGTACGATTCCGTTTTACTGCGTACGGATACGGCCGCCTTGCCTTTGGCGGAAGCTATTTATAAAAAATTAATCGCTGCGCGGTTTAACGTCATCACCCGCATTAACGCGCCGGAGGCTTTTTCCAAGGCGTTTTATACAAACGCGGACGACAAACAATTATCGTTTATCTCGGCAGGCGAAAAAGAATTTCAAGGCGGTATCAACGGACTGATTTCACTGCGCGCGCCGGAAGATTTGACGCATTTAAAAGACGTGAGTCCCGCGCGTATCGCCAAAAGCGCGGTGGCGCATAAACCCTTGCGTGAAATTTTGGACGTACGCGAACAGCAGGGGCTTTTTTCTTGGACGCTGTGCAACTATCCTACGGAAGAACTTGCCAAGCGCGCGGGGTTGACCGCCAAAGAGTACGCCGGCCAAATCGCCCGGGCGTGCTTTTTGAACGAAAAAGATCCCGTTAAAAAATGGAAAGAAGTTACCAAACAAATTACCGAAATCGGCAAGTGGCTGTCCTCGCTGCCGGTTGAAACACTGCGCGTGGAGTCGGCGCATATGGATTTGGAAGTATTATTGGGCGAAAAACGCAAATTTATTGCAGGGGGCGGGTGCAATGTGCCGTCTTTTGAAATTTTTACCTCGCCCGACTGGCGCGGTACGCGCGGCGTGTATTTTGCCGACTTGTCGTCCTACCGCAGCGGCAATTATGTGCGCGGCGTAAAGCTGGAATTTAAAAACGGCCGCGCCGTTAAGGCGGACGCCGAACAGGGCGGCGAGTTTGTACGTAAAATGTTGGCAATGGACCGCGGCGCGGCGCAAATCGGCGAGTTTTCGCTGACAGACCGCCGTTTTTCCAAAATCACCAAATTTATGGCCGATATTCTTTATGACGAAAATTTCGGCGGCAAATACGGCAACTGCCACGTGGCTGTGGGCGCGAGCTATGCCGATACATATTCCGGCCCACAGAGCCAATTAGATAGAAAACTTAAAGAAAAACTCGGTTTTAATGATTCTTCCTTGCATTGGGATTTGATTAATACCGAAGATAAAACGGTCACTGCCCGCTTGAAAGATGGTTCCAAACGCATGGTGTATGAAAAGGGGCAGTTTAAATACTAGGTCCCAGACAGGACCCAAAAGGCCATAGGTCTTTAGACCCTTGTCGCAGACGGATTGATTTCTTACACTAAATATATAAGCAAAGAATTTTTGTATCACACAAGGAGACGAGTATGAAAAAACTATTGGTGATGTTACTGGCCTTGACAGTATTGGGATTGCCGGCTTTTGCCCAAACATCGGCTGCTGGCAAGGATCCTGTGAATACTGCGTACAGAAAAGTGGCACAGGCCGTGTTCGATACCCAAGACGAAATTGCTAAAGGAAAAGAGGCTGTATTAAACAGTTTAAAATACTTCCGTAAAGTGACGGAAGAAAGAAAAGAATTTAACGGTTCTTTTTCCCTGCAGGATATGATGTCTTTAATGGATAGTTATTTGGATTTGTACAGTAAATCTCAGGCGGCGGCGCTGTCCTTGAATGAAGAAATTAACAAGCCCATTAAAGCGGGTTGGGGCAGCACAGTAACTATTCCTCAGTTGATTAGAGATAATATCCAATACGTATTCCCAGGGACTTCTACGGCGGATGATTTGGACACATTTGAATTTCTGTTATGCAAGAAACCGGAAAAACCGGCCAGCCAAAAATAAAGGTCTTATTCACAAGCCGCAGTAATTTTAAATAAATATCCCCGAAGCAAGAACCTCGGGGATATTTTTTGGGGTATCATCTGCGGGCAACCGATCACTCGTGTTTTGAGCAATCTTTTAAGTTAGAATAACAGGAAAAATCAAGGTATCAAGAATAAGAAAAGAAACAAGAGGTTTTAATAGCTACACTACAAGTTAAATCTCTTTATGCAGCACTTTCAACGCGGTTTTTTCTTTGGCAACGGGCAGACATTCCTGTACGCGGTAGTTTTTGCCGTTGAAACATTGGGTAATGACAGAAATGTCCGCGTCCGTTAACACTTCTTTATCGTAGGTGGTGCGGAATTCGTATTCTAACCCGCTTTGACGGATGAGATCGATAGACTGTTTCAACACTTCCGGATTAAAATCTACGCCGGTAATCAGCGCATATTTTTCCAGCGGCGCCTTAATGTCCATTGCAATATAATCCAGTAATTTGGCATCTAAAAGCTGCCGCAGCATTTCCGGACGGGTGCCGTTGGTGTCCAGCTTGGTGGCATAACCCATTGCTTTTAAATCAGTTAGAAATTGGGGTAAGTCTTCGTGCAGGGTAGGTTCCCCGCCAGATACAACAACGCCTTCCAAGGTGCCTTGGCGGCGTTTTAAAAAGGAATAGATTTCTTCTTTGGCAACGGGTTCGGAAAACAGGTGCGGATAAACCAGTTCCGGATTGTGGCAGTAGCGGCAGCGGAAGTTGCACCCTTGGGTAAACACCACTGCGGCCGGCCGGCCCGGAAAGTCTATTAACGTGAATTTAATCAGTCCGCCTATTTTCATCCGAACACCGTTGCGTGAAAGTATAAGCTTATTTGTCGCTGGCGCATTCACAGCCGCAGCCGCAGGAGCCGACGGTCATCGTTTTGCGCATCGCAAATTCTTCTTTTTTGCCTTTGTTCCAGTTCTGTACGGGGCGCAGGTAACCGACTACGCGGGAGTACACTTCGCATTTGGAACCGTGCGTTTCGTTCATTTCCTGTTTGAGTTCGGAAATTTTGTTTTCAATGGCTTGTTTTTCTTGAGCGGTCATAAGGTTTCTCCTAATTGATAATTTGTTGGGTTGAAAGTGTGCGGGTCCGTGAAAACCCGTACTTTTATTATGGCACTTTGCGGGTGCGTATTCAACCTCTTTTTTTGGTTATTTTAACCGTTAAAAATAACCAAAAAAAGTAATCAGTGAAGAACTATTTGCTGTAGAGCTGTTCTTCCAAAAGTTTTACTTTGCGTTCCAGTTCCTGCATCCGTTCGGCTTTACACTTGGGACATTCAAAATGTTCGCCTTCGATGTAGCCGCATTTGGGGCAGACGCTGAACGTGGGCGTGATAGAGAAGTACGGCAAGGTGTATTTCTCGCATACGGTTTTGATGAATTTCTTCATCGCTTCCAGATTTTTAATCTTTTCGCCGGTAAAGATGTGCTGTACCGTTCCGCCGGTGTATTTGGACTGGATGGTGCTTTGCAAATCCAGCATTTCAAACACGTCGTCCGTGTAGTTTACGGGCAGCTGCGAAGAGTTAGTGTAGAAAGGCTGGTGTCCTTGTTGATACAATTCTTCGTTGGCGCAGATAATTTCGGGAAATCTTTCTTTGTCCAGCTTTGCCAAACGGTAAGAAGTACCTTCGGCGGGCGTGGCTTCCAAATTATAATTGTTGCCGGTTTCTTCCTGAAATTTAACAAGTGTTTCGCGCATAAACGTCAGCACTTTTTCGGCAAAAGCTTTTCCTTTTTCGGTACCGATGTCCTCTCCAATCAGGTTGACGGCCGCTTCGTTAAGGCCTACGAGCCCGATAGTGGAGAAGTGGTTTTTCCAGTATTCGTTAAAGCGCTGGCGCACGGAGCGCAGATAGAAACTCATATACGGATACAGGTTGCCTTTGGTAAATCGTTCAATCACTTTACGCTTGATTTCCAAGCTGCTCTTGGCTACTTCCATACGGTTCTTCAAATTGGCGAAAAATTCGTCTTCGGTTTTGGACAAATAGCCAAGGCGCGGCAAATTGATGGTTACTACGCCGATGGAACCCGTTAGGGGGGCGGAACCAAACAGTCCGCCGCCGCGTTTTCTCAGCTCGCGGTTATCAATACGTAAACGGCAGCACATCGAGCGGGCATCCTCGGGGTTCATGTCGGAGTTGATAAAGTTGGCAAAGTACGGAATACCGTATTTAGCCGTCATTTCCCACAGCGGGGTAAGTTTAGGGTTGTCCCAGTCGAAATCTTTGGTAATGTTATACGTCGGAATCGGGAACGTAAAAACGCGGCCCTTGGCGTCGCCTGCCAGCATAACTTCGCAGAAAGCGCGGTTGAGCATATCCATTTCCTCTTGGAACTCGCCGTACGTTTTGTCCTGTAGTTTGCCGCCGATGATGACGGGCTGGTCTTTATAATAAGAGGGTACTGTTAAATCAAGCGTCAGGTTAGTAAACGGTGTTTGAAACCCCACGCGGGTGGGCACATTTACATTAAATAAAAATTCCTGTAAGGCTTGTTTGACTTCATCATAAGTCAGTTGGTCGTAATAGATAAACGGAGCCAACAGGGTATCGAAGTTGCTAAACGCCTGAGCGCCGGCGCTTTCGCCTTGGAGCGTATAGAAAAAGTTGACTACTTGTCCGAGTGCGGTGCGCAGGTGTTTGGCGGGCTTGCTTTCGGCTTTTCCGACGACGCCCGTAAAACCGCTGAGGAGTAAATCCTGCAAATCCCAACCCACGCAGTAGGCTCCCAACAGGCCCAAATCGTGCAAGTGAAAATCTCCTTCTGAGTGCATCCGCTTTACGTTATCCGGATAAATTTTATTAAGCCAGTACACTTTGCTGATTTCAGAAGAAATATAGTTGTTCAAGCCCTGAAGCGAATATCCCATATTGCTGTTTTCGTTTACCTGCCAATCGATTTTTTGCAAATACTGGTCCACCAAATCCACATTGAATTTAGAGGTAATTTCGCGCATACGGGCGTGCTGGTCGCGGTACAAGATATAAGCTTTGGCCGTTTTGTGGTAGTTAGACGTTAACAATACATCCTCCACAATATCCTGCACGTTCTCCACATTGGGGACGGTATCAGAGTAAAGCTGTTGGATAATGTTAATTGCGCGGATGGTCAGTTTTTTTGCGGTTTCCGCGTCAAATTCTCCGGTGGAGTCGGCGGCTTTGGCAATAGCTTTTGTAATTTTTTTAGAATCAAAACGTTGTGTGGTACCGTCTCTTTTGACGATATGGGTAATTACTTCAGAGTTTTCCATAATTAAGTTCCTGATCGAGATATTAGCCGCAGGAAAAAATAAACGGCTTTTAAAATTTTGACAAAATCCAACCTAAAATGCAAATCACGTCTAAGCAGGTGAACTTTGAAACAACCGGATTTTTTAGTCTTCGTCGGAAAAAGCAAGTTGTTTTAACATCCGGCGGGCGCACGCGGCGGCTTTTTCTTATTAGTAATTATTACTAATAATATAGAAGCTGTCAATTTTTTTTTGGACCTATAAAAATAATGGTTAAAAAATAAGTAATTTTTAGGCAAAAAATATTTTTTGATGCTATCATCAAATATTTTAATTTGGCCGAAAAAAATATTTCCCGAAGGAAAATCTCCTTTTTCTGTGCGTTCTAACCCTCTTTTGGGGTTGACGGCGCGCGGGTGAAACTGGTTTAATTAAAAAAGAAGGAAAGGGGGGGTTATGGACTTTTACCAATGGTGTGTACTTGTTGCGGTAGCAACGTTTGTTGTGCTGGCGGTGTTTGCAGTGCGCGCTCTCTTGCAGATTACGCGCACGGCCGAAGCTGTGGAATATCTGGCGGTAACTACTGCCGAGAATGTGGAGAAAACGAAAGGTGCGTTTAGTCTGATTGAAAACGTATCCTCTTTGTTAGATTCTTCTTTTTATAAAGCAATGAAACTGGGTATTGATTTAGTCCGGCGTATCCGCAAGTAATGCTTTGGTTAGTTTAAAAAGCCCGCTTTTGGCGGGCTTTTTCGTTTTAAGGGTTAAGCAGCCAAAAACCCATATTTAAATAAGCCGCGTAAGCCAGCCATAATCCATACGGTAGAAGCAGTATCCCCGCCGACCGGCTGGCACGCCAGAAAGCGTAGGCAAGCCATATCCCCTGTATAAGCATAGCCGCAAGCAGCAGTAAAGCTGTTCCCGTTAAGTGCAGTCCAAAGAACAGTGGTGTCCAACAGGCGTTTAACAATAATTGCGTCCAAAACGGGAATAGTGCTTTTTGGGCATTTTTCCCGCTTAAGTTTTTAAAAACCAAAAAGGCAGCTGTTCCCAACAAAAGATATAATACAGCCCAAGCCAAACCAAAAATTGCATCCGGCGGGGTGAGTAGCGGACGATTTAACGCGTGGTACCAATCCAAATTTTGCTGTACCACGGAGGAACTCGTCAAGCTTGGCAACTGGCAGATAGCCAGCCAAAAAAGTAAGATCAATGTTTGCTTTACTGTTTTCATACAGACAGTATAACAGCTGTTTTTCTCCGTCCAAACAGAAAAACGGGTTAGACGTTTAGTAGCGGCTCAGGCTTAAAAATGGTAAAATAATTTCAATTATATTTCTATCTTTATATCCGAGGATTTTATGGACACCAAACTCATTACGGAAATTACCGGCTGGCTGAAAACCACCGACTTGGCCGAATTTTGCTACGAAAAAGACGGCGACTGTATTGAAGTGAAAACGAAAGAAGCGCTTCCGGATCCCGCCCATTTTGAATGTTCCCTTACGGCGGTAACGGCCCCTGCAGTCGGCATTTACCGCGCAGCGGACAAAGGCAAAAACCTGGTTCTAAAAGAAGGCCAGACCGTAAAAGAGGGCGACGTGCTGGGTTTGGTGGAAACCGTCTCTCAAAAACATAAAATTACCGCTCCTTTAAGCGGTAAACTCCGCGTAGTAACCGCGCAGGACGGCGCGCCCGTGGAATTCGGCTTGCCGCTTTTCTTTATTGAAAAATAGGAACCGTCTATGGCCGCTGAAATCAAAATTACTCCTTTTAAGAAAGTTTTAATCGCCAATCGCGGCGAAATTGCCCTGCGTGTGATTCGCACGCTTAAAGAAATGGGCATCAAGTCTGTTGCTATTTATTCGGAAGCGGACCGCAGTTCGATGCACGTACGTATGGCTGACGAGGCCGTTTGTATAGGTGCCGCTCCGTCGCCCCTTAGCTATTTGAATATTGATGCCATTGTTACCGCCGGCAAAATTACCGGTGCGGACGCAGTACATCCGGGATACGGTTTTTTGTCTGAAAATGCGGACTTTGCCCAAGCCGTTGCCAAGGCCGGTATGACGTTTATCGGGCCGACTGCCAAAGCTATTGAAATGCTGGGCGTCAAATCCACCGCGCGCGAAATCGCCGTTAAAGCCGGCGTGCCGATAACCCCTGGGTCTGACGGCGTAGTAGGCAAGAATTTCCGCGAAGTGGCCCGCAAAATTGGTTTCCCGATTATGATTAAAGCTTCTTTGGGAGGCGGCGGCAAAGGTATGCGCGCGTGTCTGAAAGAAGAAGATTTGGAACGTATGATGAAAACCGCACAGGGCGAAGCCAAAGCCAATTTCGGCGACGACCGCGTGTATTTTGAAAAACTTGTTTTAAATCCGCGCCATATTGAAGTACAAGTGGCGGGCGACAATTACGGCAACGTCGTGGCGTTTGCCGAGCGCGACTGCAGTATGCAGCGCCGCCACCAGAAACTGGTGGAAGAATCCCCGTCTCCGTTTGTGGACGAAAAAACGCGTGCCAAACTGCGCGAAGCCGCGTGTAAACTTGTCAAAGCCGCCAAATACCGCGGTGTGGGTACGGTGGAATTTTTGATGGCGCAAAATAAAGAATTTTATTTTATGGAAGTCAATACGCGCCTTCAGGTGGAACATCCGGTAACGGAATCCGTCTGCGGGCAGGATCTTGTTAAAATGCAAATCCAAATCGCACAAGGAGAACCGCTTCATATCACGCAGGAAGAAGCCTCTGTGATTAAATGCCACGCCATTGAGCACCGCATTAATGCCGAGGACAGCGAACGTAACTTTATGCCTTGCCCCGGGACTATTGAAGAGTGGATTCCCGCTGGCGGGTTGGGCGTGCGCGTAGACAGCCATATCTATACGGGATACACAATTCCCAGCTATTACGATAGTTTAATTGCCAAGCTGATTGTTACCGCACCCGACCGCGCGCATTTGCTGGAGCGCAGCCGCCGCTGTTTGGGCGAATTCCAAATCGGCGGAGTCAAAACGACGATTCCGTTCCATCAAAAAATCGTCAATAACCCCGATTTTATTGACGGCAATATGGACACGGGGCTTATAGAACGTATGATGGCCGCGGAAAAGGAAGAGATCGGTGAAAGCAAAAAATAAAATTTTGGGCCCGCGTTTGCTTAAAAAATTTGTGGACGAACAACGTGCCGCCGGAAAGAAAATTGTATTTACGAACGGATGTTTTGATATCCTTCACGCCGGACACGTAAGCGTGCTGGAATTTTCCCGTGCCAAAGGAGACGTGCTGATCGTGGGTATGAATAGCGACGCATCTGTGCGCCGCCTAAAAGGCCCCACGAGACCGGTCAATACGCAGGCTGACCGCGCGCTTGTGTTAGCTTCGCTAGAGAGCGTATCCGCCGTTAGTATTTTTGAAGAAGATACGCCGTACAATTTAATTAAGCTCGTCCGGCCGGACGTGCTGGTTAAAGGCGGGGATTATAAACTGTCGGAAATCGTAGGAAGAGAATTTGCAAAAAAAGTGGTGCGTTTTGCGCTGTTAAAAGGGCGTTCCACTACTAATATTATTAAAAAGGTAAGTAAATAACCCTCGGGGCTTGGGTTCCGATGGTTGCGCCGAAAGGATAAAAATATGTCTGATATTTTTGAGAAATGCAGAAATTTCAAAGACGCTAAAATCGCTATGCGTATGGGGATTTACGGCTATTTCCAACCGATTGAATCCGCGCAAGGCCCCGAAATTGTGTTAGGCGGAAAGACCTATATTATGGCGGGTTCCAACAATTATTTGGGATTAGCCAATGATCCCGAAATGAAAAAAGCCGCCAGTGATGCCGCCCTTAAATACGGTTCCGGCGTGGCGGGTTCGCGCTTTTTAAATGGCAATACCAAGGCGCTCGACGAATTGGAACAGCGCATCGCTAAATTTAAACGCAAAGAAGCGGGACTTATTTTCTCCACCGGATATCAGATGAACTTGGGCGTGGTAGGGTGCCTGCTTAAAAAAGGTGATTATGCGATTGTAGACAAGTTGGACCACGCCAGCATTTTGGACGGCGTTAAACTTTCCGATGGTGAAATGGTTCGTTTTAAACACAACGATATGGCAGATTTGGAACGTGTAATTTCCAAACTGCCCGAAGAAGCCGGAAAATTGATTATTGTTGACGGCGTATTTAGTATGGAAGGGGATATCTGTCCGCTGCCGGAAATCGTTAAAATCGGCAAGAAATACGGCGCGCGTATTATTGTGGACGATGCGCACGCAACGGGCATTTTGGGTAAAACGGGCCGCGGCACCTGCGAATATTTCGGTCTTGAAAACGGCGAAGTGGATCTTGTGGTCGGCACCTGTTCTAAAACCTTTGCTACCGTCGGCGGTTTTGTAGTGGGCGATGCGGATATTATCCATTACATCCGCCATAATGCCCGTAGCCAGATTTTTTCCGCCGCTTTGCCGCCCGCTTCTGTGGCGTCCATTTCCAAGGCGCTGGAACTTATCGAGAACGACACCTCCCGCCGCGATAATCTTTTCCGCTTGACTGATAAACTTAAAAAAGGTCTGCGCGAACTGGGGTATGACCTTGGCCACAGCACGACTCCCGTGATACCCGTGCACGTGGGCAGCAACGAAAACTGCTTTAAAATGTGGAAAGCACTGCACGAGTTGGGGATTTTTTCAAACCCTGTTGTCAGTCCCGCGGTTCCTCCCGGGCAGGCGCTGATGCGTTTGACACTGATGGCAACGCATACCGATGAACACGTTAGTAAAATTGTTGACGCCTTTGCCCAAGCGGGCCGTATGGTCGGCGTGATTAAATAGTTTCTATCCGGCAAAACCCCGTCAAACGGCGGGGTTTTGTTTTTTTAGAGGGGGGATATATGTCCGTAGAAATCCGTCAAATTACCGATAAAGCATTAAATGCTTTTGTAAATTTCCCGTTTGAACTATATAAAAATGACCCATACTGGGTGGGCGAACTGAAAGGCGATACAAAAAAACTGTTGCGTGCGGACAATGCGTTTTGGACGCACGGTAAACGCGCTCTTTTTATGGCATATAAGAACGGAAAGCCCGCTGGACGTATTGCTGCCGTTGTTAACGATGCGTTTAATGAATACCATAAAGAAAATATCGGTTTTTTCGGTTTTTTTGATTGTATAGAGGACGAAACAGTTTCTTCTGCTCTGTTTACTGCGGCCGAAACGTGGCTGCGGGGCCAAGGGATTACTGCTGTGCGCGGGCCGGCTAACCCGTCCAGCAACCACGTTTATGGGCTCTTGGTGGACAGTTTCGATGCTATGCCCTCCATTATGATGCCGTATAATTATCCTTATTATGCCCAACTGATTGAAAAAGTGGGTTTTAAAAAAGTAAAAGATTTACTGGCCTTCCACCGCACAAAAGAAGATAAATTTTCCGAGCGGTTTATGAAGGTTTGTGCGCGCTGTGAACGTGCGGCAGGAATTACGCTTCGGCGGTTGGACCTTAGAAATTTGGCGAAAGAAGCCGAGATTATCCGAGAAATTTACAATAAAGCGTGGGCGCAGAACTGGGGTTTTGTGCCGCTTTCCCAGCGCGAAATGGCCGATATGGTGGACGAACTCAAACTGATTGTCCGCCCTGAGGGCACCTGCGTGCTGGAAGTGGACGGCGTTCCTGCGGGATTCTATATTGCCATTCCAAATATGAATCACGCGCTTAAAGAGCTGAAAGGCTCTTTGGTAAACCCGTGGCGCGTACTCAAAGCAGTGCGTGCGTGGCGCAAGATTAAGGACGCGCGGCTGATTATGTTAGGCGTATCGCCGGAGTTCCGCAAGCGCGGGATTGATTTGATTTTGATTAAGCACATTATCACGCACGGCGTGGCGGTATGGAACGAGGCGGAACTATCTTGGGTGCTCGAAGATAATGACGGTATTATCCGCGGGATTATGGAGTGCGGGTGTCATCAAAGCAAGCGTTACCGCCTGTATGAGAAGGGGTTATAAACTGCTGATGTTAACTTGCGATTTACGCATAAGGAACGGAAAGGATTTTTCCGTTCCTTATGTCTTTTAAGGGCCAACAATTTGTCAAATTCTGTTATCTTGGGCGTGCCTTGGGCTTGACGTGCCATCAGGCACGCCTGTGCGCCCAACTAGCCCGCCCAATCTAAAGCGAATTTGGCAAATCAGGCAATCTTCTGCAATATTATTCTGTCCTGCACGGCACTTGAATAATAGCTGATGTGAACTTTAGATTAGCGCACAAACCGCAAAGAAATTTTCTTTGCGGTTCGTTGCTTTTATGGGCAACCATTTTCCATATTTGGCTAACTTTGCGTTCCCTTGCCCTTGACGTGGCTACTACAGCTACGCCGATGCGGGCCACTGGCAACGCAAAGTTAGCGCAAATCTGAAAAATCAGCCGAAGCTATGCAATGTTATTTTGTCCTGCACGGCGTAGAGTAACGGCTGTTATAAAATAAAGTTATGCTGAGGAGGGCGGCCCGCAGGGTCTCAGCATCTACCGATTTTCTTGCCGTCATCCTGAACTTGTTTCAGGATCCAGTAAAACAAGAATACTTTTTCTGGCAAAAACAAAAAAGGCCTTATCCTTCCCACAGGAATAAGACCTTTTTGTTTTTTGTGTCCGGTTGGCGGGTCCCCTCCCGCGTCCGGAACGGATGAAATCGATATGTTTACTTTATCGTTTTATGCGTCCCCCGCCAAGCGGAAAAAAGGATTAGTTTTTGGGTGTCTGCCTGAGGGCCTTGACCCGTTTTTTTTTTTTGATAACATAGGGAAAATCAAAGTTTGGCGGCTTAGTTTGTATATGTCATTTCTGAGGGTAAGCAGCGTGTAGCGTTCGGGAAGCTGTCGTTTTTAAGAGTACGAGATTTCGCACTACAACCCCATAAACCACCTTATAGGCAGGCTCTTACGGAAAGACACAACCAAACGAAAAAACTGCCAAACTCCGTAAAGGAGTTTTGAAATGAAAGGTTTTACACTTATAGAACTGTTAGTCGTTGTTTTAATTGTTGGCATTTTGGCGGCGGTTGCTCTGCCACAGTATGAAGCAGTAGTGGCCCGAAGCCGTTACCAACAGTTGATCACGGCAGGCAATGCCTTGGCAAAAGCACAAGAGTTGTATTATATGGCCAATGGCTCCAACCCGACAAATTTCGACGAGATGGATATTTCTATGGGGCCACCTCTTGAGGAGTACGTAGTTGCCATAGACGGATATGGCAATCAGTTGTTTCAGCGGTGGAATTGGGGACATTGTTCCTTGGCTTTGTATGGCAACGGCGGCCGCATTCAGTGTTCGTCTGTATACAAAAATGTTCCTACCTATACGTCGTATAATTTTGGACAGCAACGTCTTTGCCATTGTGCGCCTTCCGAAGCGGTTTGTCCGCGTGTATGTAAAAGTGAAACGGGTCTTAAAGAACCGACTCGGATTTTTGGGAGCTATATAGAATATCAATTCCCATAAATAAAAACTCCTAAAAGTTGCTGCTCCCGATAAGGGAAAGCTACAAGTAAAGCTCTGCCCAACGGCGGGAGTTCCGCAGCAATAAAATATCTCGGTTATATAGAATGGTTACCGGTTGGGCTTTTAAATAGGGTAAGAACGCTGCCGGATAGTGCGTGTCTTTTTTACCGCTCACAAGTACTCAAAGCATAAGCGCAGTGGTGTTCTATAAGACATCAATAAAAACATTCCGTTTGGTGTGCATATTTGATAAAATGAAAAAAACGCAGTGCACTTACAAGGGGTTTGTATGTCGATTGGTGTAGTAAAACAATACAGCGTATTTTTGATTAACGAGCCGGGTGCGCTGAAAAAATTTGCAGAATTTTTTGTGCGCGAAAATGTAGGACTTATTGCCATTTCACAAGACGTCCGTTACGATGCGGCGGTATTGCGGCTGGCTATCCCGTATGATCGGGAAATCAGTCACGCACTGACCAAGGCCGGTTTCACCAGCGTAAAAACGGACGCCATTTGTATAGATGCACCCGACCGCGTAGGGTTGGCACGCGATATCGGCGCCGTGCTGTTTGAGCAAGGTATCAACATTACCACCATTTACGGTGCCGCGGGGCAAGGCAACACCAGCCGTTGGATTGTGGTGGTAAACGATATTACAAAAGCTCTAAATGCGCTGGAAGCTTCCGGTTTGTTTGAATAAATTTCCCACGAAAAACGCCCCGCCTGAAAAGCGGGGCGTTTGATATTAAGCAGGGCGGCAATTACCGCATTTTGCGTTTGGCTTCTTTGATCTGTTTTTTCCACGCTTTTTTTGCTGCTTTATATTTACGTTTGGCTTTGCCGGACAGTAAATCTTCCACCCGCTGCGCTTTGACGGCGGGAAGGTCATCTTCTTCGGCTTTTATTTTCGCTTCCCAGTTATCCAAATTGGCGCGTTCGGCGGCGATACGGGCTTTTACGTACGCGATTCCCGCATCCACCCCTTGCGAAACTATCTCCGTAAGCTGTGCCTTAATGGCAGGCTTTTCGGCTGCCGGTGCTTTGCGGTAAGCTTTGACCAATTTTTTGATGAGCTTGCGGCGCGCTTTAAACTGTTTCTTCTGTTCCGCCGGAGTCAGCGTTTTTGCTGATTCTTCCGGTTTGACTACGGCGGCTTCTACAGGAAGATTACATTCGGCCGCAGCTTCCGCCTTCACATAATTTTCCGCTTTTTCCGTTTTGGCGAACGCGGCGGCGGCAAAAACGCATACGGCAACCGTCAAAAATACTTTCTTCATAAACGCTCCTTAATCCAAAGACGTATCGCGTATGCCCGCTTCGGCGAACCCTTTAGCGCGCAGTTTGCACGAATCACAATGCCCGCACGGTTTTTTCCCGCCGGCATAGCAGCTCCACGTCAGTTCAAACGGCACTTTGAGTTTGGCCGCCAACTGCACGATTTGCGTTTTAGACAAACGCATCAACGGTGCAAGTACCTCAATTCCTTCTGTTACGCCCATCTTGGTGCCGCGGTTTAGCGCATCGGCCGCCGATTTAAAAAATGCGGGAGTGCAATCCGGATAACCGGAGAAATCAACCGCATTCGGACCGGCGATGATTGCGTCTGCGCCGATAGCATCTAACAGCGAGCCCGCAATCGACAAAAATATCAAATTTCGCCCCGGCACGTAGGTGGAAGGAATACCCTTTTTGGGAATATCTTCCAACGCCACATCGGGAATTTGTTGGTTCTTGTCTACCAAAGAGCTGGAAACCAACCACGGCAGATTAAGCGTAATCAGATGATGTTTTACGCCTAAATTGCGCGCAATCATTTGTGCGGCTAATACTTCGCGGTCGTGACGCTGACCATAGGAAACGGTCAGTACTTCACATTCATAGCCGTGTTCAATGGCCCAGTACAAACAAGTGGTAGAATCCAGCCCGCCGGAAAATAGCACAATGGCTTTTTTCTTTTTTTCGCCGCCGTCAAAACCGGAATTTTTACCCGAAAACGTTACTTCGCCCGCTAACGGAATTTCCTGTGCGGGGGAAAGCTCCTGCGTCTGTTCTGCGGGCGGCATCGAGCGTTCCGGTTCCGTTTTTTGAACAACGGGCTCCTGCTGTTGCGAAGCGGGTGCGGCCTGCACATCAGATGATTGTACTGTTTGCGAATCTTTGTTTTCTGCCGGCTGCGGGCCGGTTTCTTTCGGTGCATTTTCTTTCATCAAGGAGTCAAAAGGATCGTCACTATTCAATGTATACGTTCGTTCCCGTGTGGAGGAAGATGACGAGTTTTTAAAAAGAGATTCTTCCAGTTCTTTTTTCTCTTCTTTTACGGAACGGACAATGCCGGAAAAGAAATTTTTTATTTTAGATTTCGCTTCTTCCGCTTTCGGATCGGCCGCTGCGGAGACAGCTTTTTCTTTTAAATTTTGAGCTTCATCTTTAACCGATTGGGCAAAATCACCGAACAGATTTTTAAACGAGGAGATTTTGGCTCCGGTTGTTTCTTCCCGTGTGGGCTGTTCTTGCACAGCAGGTTCTGTGGAGGCAGAAACGTCCGTTTGTACAGGTGATTGCGCGGCGGGCGCATTTGTTTGAACGGGGCCTTCATCTTCAGACTGTGGGGTAACAGTCTGTGGGGTAACAGGGGGCGGGGTAACAGCCGGCACGTTTAACCAACGTGCTTCGGAGCCGAACGGATGGCAGACAGCAAATGCGCCGTCCTTGGCAAAAGTTAACTGTGGGACTACGTCAAGTCCGTTTATTTTAAACGCCAGACGGGAATCTTTTTCGGCTGTTTTGGGGCCGTTCTGATGAAATTCCGTCATACGCATCGTGTTACTAAACTCACCCAATGCCTGTTGCGGTGTACCAACGCCCTGGATATAATCTTTTAAAGCACCGGCGCATAAGATGTCCTCTTCTTCTCCGGAACTGAATAACGCAGCGGGAACTAAAAGAACGTCTTTGTCTTGGTTAGCCAAAGCTTCCGTTAATGCATAAAAATTGCAGAATCCGCCCAACAGTACCGTACTGCTTCGGCGTAACGCCCAAACGGCTTTACAGGCGGACGCAGCCAACAATAGTGCTGGCTGGCGGGCAGAAGATTTAGACGCCAAAAAGGGCGAGTTATCTGCGTGGGCGGAAGAGAGCGGTTCATCGGAAAACGCTTCAAAGTCTGCGTGATGTGCCAAAAAAGCATCTGCCTGCTGCGCAGTTTCAAACAGCAAAACATCCTTCTTACCCCTGTCCAACAGCGCACACGCGGTGGTTGCACCGCGAAGCACGTCAATTACAACGGCCGTGCCCAACCAAAAAGAACATTCTTCTTTTCCTCTAGCGATCAGTACGTTCATTTAAAATCCCCAATACTTTAAAATCTTCAATAGCTTTTTCGTCGGCTTCGCTTAATTTGTCCACATATTTGATGGCGTAAATGATAAGCGTTACGCGCGGATTGCTTGCGCCGTCTTCCGCACTGTTATACTGCCCGATTTGAATGGCGTCCGCCCCTTTGGAGGCGGCAATTTTCCGTCCCTTTTCCACACCCATAAGCAGGGTATCGCGGTCCGGTTTTAAATTTTTAATACGGAGCAGCCCCAAGTTGCCGTACGGACGCGTAACATCTTCTCGTCCGCTGATGATTTGCACGTCTTTGGCTTTTGTGGGCGGAAAATCCGGTCCTATCGGTATCCAGTCCACATTGGTTTGGTCGAGCGTCGCACACGCTGAGAACAAAGCGCAAAATGCGGCTAAAACCCATATTTTCTTCATCTGTCCTCCTATCTCTGCTGCGAGGCTAACTGCCCGCAGGCGGCTAAAATATCATTACCCATACTCTTACGAATGGTTACACCAATACCCATACCTTTGAGGGCTGCGGCAAAATCTTTCACCACGCGGTCGCTTGTCTTTTCACCGCGGCCCAAGTTGCACGCAATTAAATTGACGTGTAAAAGATAATTGTCTTTCACGGAATAAATCCAATCCGCCAATTTGCGGATATGTTCCGGCCGGCTGTTGACGTTTTCAATTACCGAGTATTCCAAAAATACTTGGCGGCCCGTCATTGCGATATACTCTTCCAGGGCTTTTTTAAGGTCGTCCAAATCGTAGCGGCGGTTGACAGGCATAATTTGGCTGCGTTCCGCATTGTCGGCATTATGCAGGGAAACGGCCAAGTTGGCCTGCGGTAAATCTACCGCTAGTTTATGCAGTTTGTCCGCAATGCCGGACGTAGAAACGGAAATATGCCGCGCACCGATGTTCAGCTGGTCCGGACGGGATAAATCCCGCGCCGCTTTCACGACGTTTAGATAATTCAAGAGCGGTTCCCCCATTCCCATAAATACCACGCTGGAAATACGTTCGCCCAGTTTTTCTTTGCGCACATACTGGTACCACATTAGGACTTGATCGGTAATTTCCTCTTGCGTCAAATCGCGTTTAAAACCCATTTTCCCCGTACTGCAAAACGCGCAGCGTAACGGACATCCCACTTGGCTGGAAACACATACGCTCCACGTGTCCTGTGGTTTTAACAAAACGGTTTCAATCTGGAGCCCGTCTTTAAGCGTTAACAGTGCTTTTGCCACTTTATCTTCCTGTGAACAAACAATTTTACTTACTTGAAAAGACAAAATTGGACGGTCCTCAGTCAGTTTGGCGCGAAGATTCGCTGGCAGGGAAGATGCGTTCTCCCACGATGAAATGCCGTGTTTAAAAATTGCCTCCTGCACTTGTGCGATGCGGTAGTTGGGCAGCCCCGCGTCTTTGATATATTGTTTTACGTATTCAAAATTCATACATTCGTCCTTACAAAAATCTTATACTTATTTTAACATTTTATGGCGTTTAATCCTATCGTACGCGCTCGTGCGCGCACTCATTTCAAATAACCCTTATTGCGGGGATGAAAAAATCGCTCTTTTTTAGTATAATACTGGCACGATGAGTGAAGATATTAAATTTAGCACCGCCGGCTTCCGTGCCGTTACCGCGGACGGACTGACCGTCCAGTCCGTACAGCGTCTTGCTTACGGGATTTCCGAACACGTGTTGGAACATCCTTTCTATGGATTTGAAGGTATCGGGTACCGCAAGCATTGTGCGGAACACGGCAAAAAACCGAAAAAACCCCTTGTATTTGTGGGGTTTGATACGCGTTTCCTTTCTAAACAGCTTGCGTATGTAGCCGCCAACGCGCTTGTACAAAGCGGCGTGACCGTGCATATGGCAGAGTTCCCGTTACCCACGCCGGTGGCTGAATGGGCCGTTTTGAACGAATGTGCCGTCGGCGCGGTGGTTATTACCGGCAGCGAGGCTGAATACTACGTTAACGGCGTAAAATGGATTTCGTACTACGGCGGTATTGCCAACAACGAAATTATAGAGGATATCGAGAAACGTATTCCTTCTCCCTCCGCCCAAATTTTAAAAGCCTCCTCCACCGAATTTGGTTCGTTAAATGCCGCAGTTACCCTTACCAAAGATTTACGTAAAGGATATATGGCCCATTTGGAACAGATGATCAACGTAAAAGCGCTGAAGAAATCCAAATTAAAAATTGCTGTGGACCCGTTGTTCGGTACGGCTAAAAACTATTTTAGGGATTTTTTGGAAAAATTTGGCGTAACCGTGGAAGGAATCCACGAAGGAGACGATGTACTGTTCGGAGGAGTAGTACCCAATGCGGGGCCGGTCAGTTTGGCGGAACTCAAAAAACTGGTAACGTCAAAAAAAATGCACTTGGGCATTGCCTGCAATCCGGATTGCGACAAATTCGGCATTATCGACGCTGAAGGAAACTGGGTGTCCCCTAACGAAATCGCGCCGATGCTGTTGGACCATTTGGTGCGTAACAAAAAAATCAAAGGCCGCGTGTGCAGAAGCGTGATTACTTCCACCCTTATTGACCAAGTGGCCAAAGCCAACGGCCTGATGCTGCGCGAAACGCCCGTGGGTTTCAAATATATCACCGAACTGATGATTACCGGCCAATATATTATGGGAATGGAAGAATCGGGCGGTCTTGCCGTAGCCAACCATATTCCGGATAAAGACGGCCTGCTGGCGTGTTTACTTGTAGTTGATATGCTGGCGACGGAAGGAAAAACGATCAAGCAAATTAAAAAAGATTTTTATAAGAAATACAAACAATTGTTTGACCAAAAAGTCAGCATACCTAAGACGGAAACGGAAATTAACCGCATTATGGAACGGTTGGACATTCGGCCTCCGCTTTCCATTAACAAGACGTCCGTGTGGAGAATCGATTCTACGGACGGATTCAAGTTTATCTTAAAAGGCGGCAGCTGGTTGGCAATTCGTCCGTCCGGCACCGAACGTTTGATTCGTATGTACGCGGAAGCAATGGATGAAAACCTGCCTGCTGCGCTCATCAAAGAAGGCAAAAAGATAATCGAGAGTATTATTTAACGGCCGCGTCTGGCGGCCAAAGGGGGTTGTATTATGGCTCGCATTAAAAAAATTACGGCACGGGAAATTTTGGATTCCCGCGGGTATCCGACCATTTCCGCCGACGTACTGTTAGATGACGGAACTACCGGCACCGCTGCGGTGCCCAGCGGCGCGTCCACCGGCTCGCACGAAGCGCTTGAACTGCGCGACGGCGGGGAACGCTATAACGGAAAAGGCGTATTAAAAGCCGTGGAAAATGTGGAGCGCATTTCCCAGCAGCTGGCGGGAATGGACCCGTTTGACATCCGCCTCGTGGATGAAAGCATGATTGCCATGGACGGGACGGAAAATAAATCCAATCTGGGTGCCAATGCCACGCTGGCCGTTTCTATGGCTGTGCTGCGCGCCGGCTGCCACAGCGCTAAACTGCCGCTTTACCAGCATATCCGCAATGTCTATGAACTTAAAGACGAAAAATATGTGATGCCTGCGCCGATGCTTAACATCATTAACGGCGGCAAACACGCCGATTCGGGATTAGACGTACAGGAATTTATGATCGTACCCACCGTGCCCAAGACGTTTGCCGAAGCCTTGCGCGAAGCGAGCGAAACGTACCATTCTTTAAGAAACGTGTTAAAAGCCGAAGGAATGGTCATCGCTGTGGGCGACGAAGGCGGATTTGCACCAAAAATCGCCAAGCACGAGGATGTGCTCAAAACTATTTTGGCAGCTGCCAAAAAAGCCGGTCATCCGGAAATTTCTTTAGCGATGGACTGCGCCGCAAGCGAATTTTTCAAGAACGGGGCTTACCACTTTGAAGGCAAAGATTACGACGCCGAACAAATGGCTGCCGTTTATGCCGGTTGGTGCGCCAAATATCCTATCGTTTCCATTGAAGATCCGCTCCAGGAGGATGATTGGACCGGCTGGCAGTATATTACCAAAAAGCTCGGCAAGAAAATTAACTTGGTAGGAGACGACTTGTTTGTGACCAATTTCAAACGTCTCCAAAAAGGTATCGAGTTAAAAGCCGCCAATTCCATTCTAATTAAGGTTAACCAAATCGGTACCGTATCCGAAACTATTGACGTAATGGAACTGGCCAAACAAAACGGGTATTCGCGTATCGTATCGCACCGTTCCGGTGAAACGGAAGATACGTTTATTGCTGATCTGGCTGTGGCTACTAACGCGGGAGCCATCAAAACCGGCGCACCCGCCCGTTCGGAACGTACGGCTAAATACAACCGCCTGCTGCAGATTGAAAGTGAGCTGGGCGAAAAAGCTGTCTACGCGCAAGACCGCGCTTTTAAACGCTAATGACGCAGAGACTGGCCAAACTTTTCTTCAACAAATCACTGCTGCTGGCTTTAGGGTCCGCAGCAGTGGTTATATTTTTGCTGGGCGGTAGTTTTTTAAGTTTAGTACACAATAAATTGGAACTGCGCAAGCTGACACGCCAAAGCGCTGCGTTAGATAAAGAATACGAAAAACTCCTTGCCCAAAAAGACTTATTGGAAAAAGAAGATCCGGCTTATTTAGAACGTATTGCCCGCACCGAATACCACCTGGTTAAACCGAACGAAACGGAATTTCGCTTTCGCACAAAATAAGGATTTGTTATGAACATTGATGTTATCAACCTAGGTCCGATGGACAACTGCACCTACCTTGTTACCGAAGGGCAGCAAGCACTGCTGATTGATCCGGCGTGGGATATGAATTTTTTAAAACATACGCTGGAACAAAAAAAATTAATGCTGATTGCCGTATTTTTTACGCACGGACACTTTGACCACGTTAAATTTGCCCAAATACTTTTGCAGGAAACGGGCGTTAAGGCATATCTTGAAAAAAACGATGTGGAGCTTTCCGGCATTGACCCGCAGTTTTTACATATTTACGAAGGTGCGCAGACTTTGGATATCGGGCCGTTTCATATTAATATTATCCCTACCGCCGGCCATACGGCGGGCGGCGTGTGTATTCAAATCGGTAACGCTCTGTTTACGGGCGATACTCTTTTCCCGGGAGCGTGCGGACGGGTAGATTTACCTTCCTCCAACCCGCGGGAAATGCGCAAAAGTTTATTAAAACTTTCCAAGCTTCCGGAAGATATGCAAATTTTTGCGGGTCACAGCTACGGCGGAAAATGCAGTTCTACCATCGGGTACGAACGGTTGAAAAATCCGTTTATGCGCAACGCCATACGCGATAAGGAAATTTTATAAAGGAAACGTATGCACCCTGTACTTTTTAAAATTGGCTCCTTTGAACTTGCCAGTTACGGCCTGATGACCGCACTCGGTTATGCGATGGCCGCGTTTTATTTGCTGCCGCGCCTGAAAAAAATCAATTTGGATAGAGACACCTTCTGGAATTTGATTTTTATCGCATTTATGGGGGCGCTGATTGGGGCAAAACTGTTGTTTATCATCGTGTCTTGGCCGCAGCTGGGGGCAACAACGGCTGAAAAAATTGCAAACATTTTTCGGGATTTTAGGTACGGATTTGTATTCTTCGGCGGGATGATTGTATCTGTATTTTCCCTTATTTTCTATATGAAGAAAAAGGGTCTTGCCGTTTTCAAAACATCCGACTTTTTAATTACCGCCCTGCCGCTTGGCCACGCGCTCGGGCGAATAGGATGTTTTTTGGCGGGCTGTTGTTACGGACGCCCGACGGATATGCCTTGGGGCGTGACGTTTACCGATCCGCACGCACTTGTTGCGCCTGAACTATTGGGCGTACCTCTCCACCCTACACAGTTGTATGAAGCGGGCGGGAACCTTGTTTTATTTTTTATCCTGCACAAACTTTATAATAAACCACACAAGAACGGAATGATTTTACTGGCATACATTTCCTGTTATGCATTTATGCGGTTTATCATAGAATTCTTCCGCGGAGACTATCGGGGAGCGTTTATTTTTGGGTTATCTCCCTCGCAAACAATTTCGCTTTTAACCGCGCTGGCTGCCGGAGCGCTTTGGATTTATCTACAGAAAAAGGAAACAAAAAATGGCTGAAAAAAGAACCGTTATATTTCAAGGATATTCCCGCCGTTTAGACGTGTTCGTATCCGACGAGTTGGAAACGCTTTCGCGCTCTTTGGTGCAAAAACTGATCAAAGACGGAAAAGTTACCGTCAACGGGAAAAAAGTGAAACCGTCTTGGCCGCTGACTGAGGGCGAAACGGTGGAAATTGAACTGCCCGAAGCGGGAAGTAAAACCAAACTATCCGATTTAATTATTCACGATGATAAAGATTTCTTCGTTCTCATTAAGCCTGCCGGAATGCTGGTGCACCCGCAAAGCCCCGTGTGGGAGGAACATCCCGAAGCAGTATTCTCGGCTGAAGAAACTTTGGTGTCCGTCATTTTGGCAAATCCGCCTAAAGGTTTCGATTTATCTACTGCCCGCGCAGGTCTTGTGCACCGTTTGGACCGCGAAACAAGCGGCGTAATGGTAGTGGCTAAAAATCCGGAATTTCAAGCAGAAATGGTATCGCTTTTTTCCAACAGGGAAGTACATAAAACGTATCACTCTATCGCCTGTGGAGAAGTGCCCGATGAAGAAGGAATTATTGATGTGCCGATAGGCCGCGTGGCGGGCGGAAAAATTAAAGCATCCGATGTCGGTCGCGAAGCCGTAACCGGTTACAAAGTGCTGGAACGAAAAAACGGGTTTACCTATATCGAACTTTACCCTAAAACGGGTCGTACCAACCAGTTACGCGTACATTTAAGCTGGCTGGGATACCCCGTACTTGGCGACTGGTTGTATAAAGGCGCAACGGCGGACCGTTTAATGCTGCATGCGCGGCGGATAGCATTTAAACATCCGTTTACAGGAAAGAAGCTAAATTTTGAAGCCCCCGTTCCTCCGGATTTTGAAGCGGCTTGGAAACGCGTAACGAAAGAGAAATAATTAAAACATCGCCCGTAAAAAGCGTTTTTGCAATACACGGGGAAAATCCATCGTTAAAAACGATTTAAAATCAGCATTTTTCCGGTGTTGTTTGGCGGAGGATTTGCAGCATTTGCGTGTGGATTCGTCCGTTAGTGGCCAGGAGCGTTTTGCCATAATCTTGAATGTGTTTGAATTTTTTTCCGTCAAATCCCGTTACTTTTCCGCCCGCTTCCTGTAAAATCAAGATACCGGCCGACACATCCCACGGGTTCAAAGCGTCTTCCCAGTAGCCGTCGGCGCGTCCGGCGGCCAGCCAGCACAAATCCAACGCGGCCGATCCCAACCGGCGCACATCGTGTGATGCGTTTAAAAATCCTTCAAAACGTTTGAGCAGCGCCGGCATCCGTTCAAAACGGTCGTATGGAAATCCGGTAATCAGCAGAGAGTTTTGCAGTTTGGCCGTTTTGGAAACGTGGATTTTTTTACCGTTTAGCGTGGCTCCTTTGCCTTTTTGGGCCAAAAAGGTTTCGCCCGTAACGGCGTTTTTTACGCCGCCTAAGATAAGTTCTTTCTTATAAAAGAGCGCGATGGACGTGCTGCATTGGGGAAAGGTGTGGGCAAAATTAGTGGTTCCGTCAATGGGGTCCACTACCCAGATGTAATTACTTCCTGTATTTTTAAGGCCGTTTTCTTCGGCCAAATAATCGTGCTGCGGGAAATTTTTGCGGATGACGGACAGTACGGCCTGCTGTGCGGCTACATCGGCCGCAGTAACCAGATTGGCTTTGCCTTTCAGTTCGTAACCCACTTTGCCGAATTTGGCGCGCACCACTTTGGCAGCCGCTTCCAAGGCTTGTTGCAGAACGGTAAATTCTTTTTTCATTTTTTCAGATTCAGTACGTCCGCTGCTTTCAGTTTATTTTCTAAATCCAACATTGCTTTGCAGTCGTCCTCGTTATACATCAGTACTTTTTTTAGTAAATCATCGTTGCCGGTTTTCAGCCAGTTGGTAAAATAAACCATACTGTCCATTGCGCCGCAGTCGTCCTGCCGCCAGTTAAACCCGAAGGCGGGCGCGGCGGCTTTTAACGAGAAACTCGGCGCGGGCAGATAAAAAGCTTTATTGACGGCTACTTTTAGGTCATAGCAAATATTGCACAACGCTTTTAGTTTGACTGCGTCCTGCCGATTTTTGTCCGCCAGATTTTTCATTTTTTTGACTTCGTACTCCGTCCAATGGTAGAGGGCAGTATCGGAAAAATCTTTTACATAATCGTAAAATTGTTCGAAAATTTTAATTTCTTCTTCCGGCGTTTTGGCCACGAAGCTGACGTACTTATCCTCTTCTTTATCCCAAATTCCGATTAGGTAGACGAAGGAGACGTTGTCTTTGGTAAATGTTTCCGTCGCTTCGAAATCAAAATACAAATTGTATTTTTTTACGGGCGGGGGAAAGTAGCCCGCTTCGCGCAGCACGGGTTTATTGTGCAGATAGGCTTGGGCATTATAATAGGAATCAGTGGCGTAGGGTTCTTCCAGAATACCGCGCAATTTTTCGAGCCCTGCGCGCGCGACGTCGTCGGTCGTGTGCATACCGTTGATTTTTAGGCATTGGCGCATTTCAGTATTGAGCGCGGGCAGCATTAATAAATCTTTGCTCTGGGTGACGGTCTTGTTGGCGTATATGCGCCACGGTGCGCCGGCGGCTTTGGGCGGTTTGTGCGCTTCGGGCTTGGCGAGCCCGTCGCGGATATTGCGCCAGTAGGCCATCTCGCGGGCCAAGCGGTCACAATGGTCTTGATATTGCACATTAATTTGGCGGTCCTTTAAAAATACGCGTGCGTAGTCCGGCGTATATTTTTGCGTAACGCCCAATATGCGGTTAAGCAGACAGACCTGCAGTGCGTAATGTTCCTTTAAATCGTGCGCCCGTTTGAATTGGTATAAGCGGTAATGGTAATTTCCGAAAACGCTTTTAGCGTCGTCAAATCGGACGAGCAGATTGACGCTGCCGCAGGTATTCTCCGGCAGGTTCCACAGCAGGGCGTTGGCAATGGCGGATTCCCCGCGCGCCATAGCGGCCAGCGTATTTTTAAAGCGTTCGGTTTCGTCGCCCGCGGAAATAAACACGACGCCCTGAAATTCTTTTTTAATCCATTCGTCGCGGGTGTGGCGGTCGGTGCGTATTTTTAAATTTTCGTAGCGGTTGGCTTCGGGTACGGCTTCTTCGCGCGGGGCGTGAAATGTGCACCATATGCTGAACGGATCTTCCAAAAGCGTATACATTCGGGAAGCGTTAAAATCCCGCTTATCAGGGGTGCGGCCGTCCGAAAGGGTATTAAATAAAAGTTGAAGGTCTTGCTCTGTCATTCTAATAGCTATTTTATCTTTTTTAGAGCGGGAATAAAACCGTTTTCTGCCCGCTTGCCAATGCAGTGTTTATTTTGGTAGCATACAGTCTTACGGATATGACGGAAATTTTACAAGAAAAAATTGCTTCCGGCGGATTGTTAACTCTGGATAAAATTTTACCGGTAACCGGAGAAACGGACAAGAAAACGCTTATTTTCCGGTTGGTGCAAACTGCCTGCCGCGGACTGGCGCGGGTGGACGTTGCCGAGGCGGCGGCCCAAGTGCTTAAGCGCGAGGAAGGCCTTGGCACCGCGCTTGAAACGGGGTTGGCTATTCCGCACGCGCGGTTGGAAGAATTGGACGATTTTGCCGCGGCTGCGGCGGTTTTATACCGTCCGCTGGCGGATGAAAAGCATCCGCAAAAGCCGACAAAGGTGATGTTTTTATTCTTGTCGCCGGATAATCCCTCTTTTTTTAAACGCCATTTGCAGCTGTTGTCTTTTTTGGCCGAAACTTTTCAGCCGGCTCTTGTGGAAGAACTGGCAGGGGAACAGAATCCGGCGCGCGTGGCGGAAATCCTTGCCCGCGTGAATATGGTAAAATAACTGTATGGCAATACTGCGCGTAACCAAATATGGCGAAGATATCCTTCGCCAAAAATTAAAACCTGTTGATTTTGAAACGATTAAACCCATTCTGCCTAAACTTTTGCAGGATATGGAAGAAACGTGTCTTGCGGTGCGCGGCGTGGGGCTGGCGGCCAACCAAATCGGGTTGGATTACCGTCTGGCGGTTATTTTAATACCGGAGTCTGACGAAGAAAATGCGCCGCTCAAACGTTACGTTATTATTAATCCTGAAATCGTGTCCATGCGCGGCGAAAAATTAGAAGAAGAGGGATGTCTTTCGCTGCCAGGGCTGTGGGCCGAGGTCAAGCGCGCCACGGACGTTACGCTTAAATATATCGATGAAAACGGCAAGGAACAGGTCAAACGCGCGCGCGGGTTACTCGCCAAGGCGTTCCAGCACGAAGTGGACCACTTGGACGGAAAACTGTTTGTCGATTTGGTGGACCCGAAACTCAAGCCGGAGTTAAAAAAAGCTATTAAAAAGCTGCGGCCGAAATGGAACTGATTTTTTAGCATAATGCGCCCCGGAACAAAACAAAGTTCCGGGGCGTTTTTGGTGTTGGAGTTGCGCAGCGTCAGCGGAAATAATCGTAGCCATGGTAATTGCGTTCGAACGTAAATCCCATGACTTTGGTGCAAAAATCTCCTTTGGCGTAGTTGGTGCGACTGGCTATTTCTACACAAAACAGTTCGTCTCCGGAGGATATTTCGCTTTTAATATACGCGAATCCGGCGCACGGGTACGGGCCTTGGGTAAATACGGCGAAAAGATCGTTCCATAAATCACTTTTGCCGATGATCAGGGCGTAATCTTTCCCCTGTTTTAACGTCTTTCCCGCTCCGACGCTCAGGCCGCAGGCCGTTCCCGTTTGGGAGGGGAGCGGGAAATCAACGTCCAGCGCGTCAAAATCTTCCGGCCAGCTTCCGTTTGCCAGGAAGTAACTTTGTACGGCTTTGCCCAGGCCGTTAATAGCCGTATACAGCTGTGCGCCGCGTGATTTGGTTACTGCTTTTTGGTACTGCGGCAGGGCAACGGCGGATAAAATGCCGATAATGAGTACGACGACCAGTAGTTCTATAAGGGTGAATCCCTTTTTTGTTTTTTGCATTGAGTTCTCCTTAATTTCTGTTTTTGGAGAACGCGCTGCAAAAAAACGGCTGCCATATCCGAGCTAATCCTAGTAACCCAAATATAAACAGCCGCGGTTTGCCGTCCTTGCGGGCGGCAAACACTTGACGCAAAACAACCGGGTAATTAGTCCGTTTATTTTGCGTCCGAAACGACTGTTCTTGGACTAGGATTATGCCTTTGGCGTACCAAAAGCGCACCGTATGCCTTATACGGTTCCAAAAACAGATTAAATTTGTAACCGGGTTTTTTCGGACCCGGGGTCCAACAATAAAACTCCTTTGCTGGAATGATTTATTTTAGCATATTTGTTTTTTTGATAGACGGCCCGGGTCTATTTTGTCTTACCTTGTGCGGCTACGGCGGCCATTTTGCGTTGGATTTCTTGCGGATTTCCCAAAAAGTAATCTTTTTGCAAAATCCGTCCGTTGTTAAATTCAAACACGTACGGCACGCCCGTGGGCAGGTTTAAATTGACGATTTCTTCGTCGGACATGTTTTTTAAATACTTTACAATCCCGCGTAAACTGTTGCCGTGCGCCGCCACCAAAATTTCGTCCGCATCGGCCAAACGGGGGAAAATCACTTCTTCCCAGTACGGCATTAACCGTTCCACCGTGTCTTGTAAAGATTCCGTCAGCGGCAAATAGGCCGGCGGAAGGTTTTCGTAGCGTTTGTCGTTTTGCGGTGCGCGCGGGTCGTCCGGACTTAATGCGGGCGGGCGGACGCCGTAACTTCTGCGCCAGATTTTTACTTGTTCTTCTCCGTACTTTTCGGCGGTTTCGGCTTTGTTGAGGCCTTGCAATGCGCCGTAATGTTTTTCGTTCAGCCGCCAGTCTTTTTCTACGGGCAGCCAGTCTTGGTCCAGTGCATCTAATACTTCGTTTAGCGTTTTGACCGCGCGTTTTAAGTAAGATGTATACGCCGCATCAAAATAAAATCCGGCTTTTTTTAGCAGTTTTCCGGCGCGGCGGGCTTCGCGCAGCCCCAGCGGCGTCAGGTCTACATCCGTCCAGCCCGTAAAACGGTTTTCCAAATTCCATTGGCTTTGCCCGTGGCGCAAAAGTACGATTCTCTTCATAAATCTCCTCCTTTATATTGGGGAGTAT